>NZ_JBEXFP010000013.1:31961-145580 GCF_040606825.1 Micromonospora sp. NPDC005367
CGGATCGCGGATCGCGGATCGCGGATCGCGGATCGCGGATCGCGGATCGCGGATCGCGGATCGCGGATCGCGGATCGCGGATCGCGGATCGCGGATCGCGGATCGAACCTCACGATCGACTCGGGATCCTTGATGTCGCGGTGTCCCAGGCCCGCTGATACCGCGACTTCAATGAAGCCGAGTCGATCATGCCGGCGATCCGGGTCGGGCAGTCCGCCGCGCCCGGTTCACCCCGTTTGCCCCCGCATCAGGGGCGGTGCGGGCGGTTGGCGGTTGGCGGGGAAGAACGACGCGGGCCGCCTGGCCTGCTTCCCGAGGGAAATCAGGTCGGGCGACCCGCGTCGCGGTGTTCACTCAGCCGCGCTCGCGCTGGTCGGCCGGATCGTTCATCAGGTTGGCCGGGGAGACCGGCTCCGGCGCGGGCAACCCCTGCGGCGTACCGCCGGTGGCCTGCACCTCGGCGACGCGTACCTCGTCGTGGATCTCCTGGGCGGCCGCCGCGGCGGCCTGCGCGGCCTCGGCCGCCTCGCGCTCGACGGCGCTCGCGTGGTCGGCCGCTTCCGGGGCCGGCTCGTCGCCCACCATCCGGCTCAGCCCGCCGAGCGCGCCACCCATCCCTTCGAGGGCCTTGGTCAGCTCGGCCGGCACGATCCAGACCTTGTTGGCGGTGCCGTTGGCGATCTGCGGCAGGGCCTGGAGGTACTGGTACGCGAGCACCTTCTGGCTCGGGTTCGCCTGGTGGACGGCGTCGAAGACGGTACGGATGGCCTTGGCCTGACCCTCGGCCTGGAGGATCCGGGCCTGCCGGTCACCGTCGGCGCGCAGCACCGCGGCCTGCTTCTCACCCTCGGCGGTGAGGATCTGCGCCTGCTTGTGACCCTCGGCGTTGAGGATGGCGGCCCGCCGGTCCCGCTCGGCGCGCATCTGCTTCTCCATCGAGTCACGGATGCTCGGCGGTGGTTCGATCGCCTTGATCTCGACCCGGGTCACCTTGATGCCCCAGCGGCCGGTGGTCTCGTCCAGCACACCGGACAGGTGCCGGTTGATCTCCTCGCGGCTGGTCAGCGCCCGCTCGAGATCCAGCGAGCCGATCACGTTACGCAGCGTGGTGACCGTCAGCTGCTCGATTGCCTGGATGAAGTTGGAGATCTCGTAGGTCGCGCGGACCGAGTCGATGACCTTGTAGTAGAGCACCGTGTCGATCGAGACGACCAGGTTGTCGGAGGTGATCACCGGCTGCGGCGGGAAGCTGACCACCTGCTCACGCATGTCGACCTTGGTGCGCACCGCGTCGATGAACGGCACCAACAGGTTGAGGCCCGGGTTGAGGGTCCTCTTGTACTTGCCCAGCCGCTCGACCACGTCCTGGCGCTGTTGCGGCACGATCCGCACCGCCTTGGCCAGTGTCACCACAGCGATCAACGCCACGGCGATCACGAGCACGGTTATCGCTGGCATTCCCTCACCCTCCCGCTTCCGGCAATTCGCCGGACGTAACATCATCGTCCTGCCACACCAGGGCAGTCGCGCCCCGGACCTTTATCACCCGCACCCGCCGACCGGGGTCGAACGACTGCATCGCGTCGTACGACCGCGCGGTCCACAGCTCACCGTCGATCTTGACCAGGCCACGCTCGGCGTCCACCCGCTCCAGCACCAGCGCGGTCGCCCCCTCGATCGCCTCGACCCCGAACGGCTGCTCGCCGCTCTCCAGCGCCGAGCGTCGGTGCCGCTTGATCACCGGCCGGACCACGGTCAAGGTGAGCGCGGAGACCACCGCGAACACCAGCGCCTGTACGAGGGTCGGCGCGCCGAGCGCCGCGGCGCCGGCCGCGGCGAACGCGCCGGCTGCGAACATGATCAAGAAGAGCGTCGTCGTGAATACCTCGGCGACCGCCAGCAACACACCCAACACGATCCACAGCACGGCGTCCACCCCTCGATCGTGACACGCAAATGCACGCGCGGCCGCCCCGCGATGATCAGTAAGCTCGGCGACGGCCGCGGCGGGCCACCCAGCCGCACGCCTACCGCCCCCAGCGAGCGAGGAGAACCCCGTGTCCCTGCTGCCCGGAACCGCCCGTCAGGTCGACCTCCTGGTCGCGCAGGCGCAGTCGGCGGGGCGCGCGCCGTCGTTGGTGATGGGCGTGGTCCGCGACGGATCGCTCGTGCACGTCGCCACCGGCGGCGAGCACCCCGCCGCCCATCCGGATCTGCAGTACCGGATCGGTTCGATCAGCAAGACGATGACCGCCGCGATGATCATGCAGGAACGTGACGCGGGCAGGCTGAACCTCGACGACCCGCTGGAGAAGCACCTGCCCGACACGGGTGTGGGCGGGCTCACTCTTCGCCAGCTCCTCGGGCACGCCGGCGGCCTGCAACGCGAGCCGGTGGGCGAGTGGTGGGAGCGGACCGAGGGCGCCGACCTGGCCACCCTGCTGACCGGGGTGAACGCGGACAAGATCGCTTACCCGGCGCACCGCGCGTACCACTACTCGAACCTGGCGTACGGGCTGCTCGGCGGGGTGCTGGAGCGGATCACGGGTACCCCGTGGGCCGAACTGGTCCACCGGCGGATCCTCGACCCGCTGGGCCTGCGGCGCACCACGTACGCGGCGACCGAGCCGTTCGCCCGCGGGTACGTGGTGCACCCGTGGCACGGCACCCTGCGGGAGGAGCCGCGCACCGACACGGGCGCGATGGCCCCGGCCGGCCAGCTCTGGTCCACCGTGGAGGACCTCGCCCGCTGGGCGGCGTTCCTGGCCGACCCGGCGCCCGAGGTGCTCGCACCGGACACGCTGACCGAGATGTGCGCCCCGGTCGTGATCAGCGACCTCGACTCGTGGACCGGCGGGCACGGCCTCGGCCTGGAGCTCTACCGCGAAGGCGACCGCGTGTACGTCGGCCACGGTGGTTCGATGCCCGGCTACGTGGCCGCCCTGGCGGTGCACCGCCCGAGCCGTACCGCCGTGGTGGGTTTCGCCAACGCGTACGGCTTCGGCATCGGCAACCTCGGACGGCGGATCCTCACCACCGTGCTCGACACCGAGCCACCGCTGCCCCGCCCCTGGGAGCCGGGCACCGCCGCACCGTCGACCGGGGTCACCGAGGTGACCGGCCGCTGGTGGTGGATGGGTGTGCCGCTCGACGTGCGCTGGGACGAGGCCGCCGGCGAACTGGAGGTGCTCATGCGCGGCGAGCGGATGAACCGGTTCGTCGCCGAGGGGCCGGACCGCTGGCGGGGCTGCTCCGGCCCGGAGCACGGGGAGGTCCTCTCGGTCCTGCGCGACGACTCGGGCAAGGTCGTGGCGCTCGACATCGCCACTTTCGTCTTCACCCGCAGCCCGGACCAGGAACCCTGACAGCGGCTCTGCCAGGCTGCGCGCGGATCGGTGCCTGGCCACCGCAGCCGGCGCCGACGCTCCGGCGACGGCCGCAACCCCGGGCCCACGGCTCAATCGAGGCCCCGACGACCGCCGCAATCCTGGGAGCCGGCGGTTCAGTCGCTGGCGGGCTCGGTGACGAAGTCGATCAGGCGTTCCATCGCGTTGATGAGCGGGGTCTCCACGTCGGCGAAGCTGTCGACCCGGGACAGGATGTGCCGCCACATGTCGGCCGGTTCGGCGACGCCAAGCGCGGCGCAGACCCCTTCCTTCCAGGGACGTCCGGGCGGCACCACCGGCCACGCCGCGATACCGAGCGCCTTCGGCTTCACCGCCTGCCACACGTCGACGTACGGGTGGCCGGTCACGAGCACGTGCGGCGAGGTCACCTTCGCCACGATCCGGCTCTCCTTGGAGCCCGGCACCAGGTGGTCGACGAGTACGCCGAGCCGGCGGCCCGGCCCGGGGCCGAAGTCGCGCACCTCCGCCGCGAGGGCGTCGATGCCGTCCAGCGGCTCGACCACCACTCCCTCGATACGCAGGTCGTCGCCCCAGATCCGCTCGACCAGCGCGGCATCGTGCACGCCCTCGACCCAGATCCGGCTCGCCTTGGCCACCTGCGCCTTCACGTTGTCCACCGCGACCGAGCCGGACGCGGTCCGCCGACGCGGTGCGGGGGCCGAGGTACGCACCGCGCGGCGCAGGGTCACCGGCTTTCCATCCAGCAGGAACGCGGCCGGTACCAGCGGGAAGTTGCGCCGGCGGCCATGCCGATCCTCCAGCACCACCGCACCGGACTCGAAGCCCACCACCGCGCCGCAGAACCCGGAGTCGGCGTCCTCGACCACGAGGTCGGGTTCCGCGTCCACCTCCGGTACGACCTTGCGCCGCCGCCAGTTCCCCGCCAACACGTCGCTCTCGTACCGCCGCGCCATGTGGATCACGCTAGCCGCCACCCCGCGCGCCCGGCCCGCCGACACACCGATCCCAGTTTGTCTCGCCGCTCACCCTCCACCGACCGGCTCGCCGCCCATCGGCCGCCTGCCGAGCCGGAGAATGCAATACGCCGGGCCATGGCCACGTCTGACCTTCAAGATCGCGCTACAACGAGGAAGTAGTGGTCTTCCGGCGAGCAGAAGCCACTACTTCCTAGATACAGCACGATCTTGCGGAGATCGCGACGCACGCCCGGTCCAGGTGGCGTAGCGCGCCGGGGGTCGGGGTGACCCGTCGGACGCGGTGCGTGGCTTGCCGGGTCGCGGTGGGACCGGATGAACGGTACGAAATGCCTCCGATGGCATGCCACCAGTGCATGATCGACGGGACCTGACGGGCCGGTACGGAGACGGCGAAGCGGGCAGTTCGGCGCAGGCCACGCCGCAGCGGCGGCAGCCGAGACACAGCCGGTCGTGACCACGTACCCTTTCGGCATGTCCACCCCCGCAACGGGCGCGGCGACGCTGACGCCCCACCGGTCGAGCCGGTTCGTTGCCTGGGTACGCGCGTGGCGCGCCGGGCTGGTGCCCTTCGACGAGGTCGCTGACGCGATCGCCGGTCACGAGGAGCACCTGGTCGCGGACGCCCCCGGCACCTGGACCGACGTCCCGCTGGGCGAGGCGCTGCCCATCCTGGCCAAGCTGTCGCCCGACGAGATCCGCCTGGTGCTGCCCGCCCCCGGCGACCCACGCGGGCTGCCCGGGCCGGGCGACTTCACCGGCACGGCGCTGGACCTGGGCGAGGCGGTGGTGGCCGGCAGGCTCGGGCTGATCCCGCAGGTACGCACACACACCTCGGGCTCCGGCGACACCTTCGAGACCGTGCTCTGGCGGGTCTATCCGCTGCCCGCCAACGCGCCGGCGGCCTCACTGATCCTTCCCGGCGCCGCCGAGGCGGAGGCGGAACTCGCCGCCGCGCTCGCCGAGACCACGGCCGCGCTGACCCGCCTCGACGTGGCCCAGTGGCGGCCCGAGCTGGCCGGGGCGCTGGAGGCGCTACGCCGTCCCGACGGCACCACCGACCTGCCGCCCGGCTTCGACCCGCGGGCCCGCCGGCTGTTCGCCCGGGCCGCAGTCCTGGACCGGGTGCTCGCCCTGGCCGGCCACACGGCGCCGGGCGGCGCGATCAACAACTACGAGGCCCAGCAGCGCGACGCCGCCCTGCGCCCGCTGACCACTGCGTGCCGACAGGCTCTGGTGGCCGCCTGCAACGCCCCGCTGCGCCCCTGAACGGCGGCGACGGTTCTCCGCCGCCGCACCGCTGATCCGTCCGGTCAGATCTCGTCGATCAGGTCCGCGACCGACTCGACGATGCGCGACGGGCGGTACGGGTAGCGCTCCGCCTCGGCTCGGGTGCTGATCCCGCTCAGCACGAGGATCGTCTCCAGGCCGGCCTCCAGGCCGCACAGGATGTCGGTGTCCATCCGGTCCCCGATCATCGCGGTGCTCTCCGAGTGCGCGTTGATCGTGTTCAACGCCGAGCGCATCATCATCGGGTTCGGCTTGCCGACGAAGTACGGCTCGATGCCGGTCGCCTTGGAGATCATCGCCGCTACCGAGCCGGCGGCGGGCAGCGCGCCCTCCATCGACGGCCCGGTCACGTCCGGGTTCGTGCAGATGAACCGCGCACCGTCGTTGATCAGGCGGATCGCCTTGGTGATCGCCTCGAAGCTGTAGGTGCGGGTCTCCCCCAGCACCACGTAGTCGGGTGCGAAATCGGTCAGCACGTAGCCGACCGCGTGCAGCGCGGTGGTGAGCCCGGCCTCCCCGATGACGTACGCCGTGCCGCCCGGCCGCTGCTCGCCGAGGAACTGGGCCGTGGCCAGCGCGGACGACCAGATCGCCTCCTCCGGCACGTCCAGCCCCATCCGGCTGAGTCGGGCCTGCAGGTCCCGTGGCGTGTAGATCGAGTTGTTGGTGAGCACCAGGAAAGGCTTGCCGGAGGCGCGCATCCGCTTGATGAACTCGGGTGCCCCCGGTACGGGCTGGCCCTCGTGCACCAACACACCGTCCATGTCGGTGAGCCAGCTCTGCACGGGCTTGCGGTCATGCATCGGGTGCTCCCAGGTCTGTCGGCGGGCGGGTCGGTGTCAGGAGCGGCGCGGCGGAACGCAGCAGACCGCCGGGCAGGTGTCCCAGAGCGGCAGTTCGCCGAGGCGTCGACGCAGCTTCGCCCCGTCGGGGTCGGTTCGCTCGGCGACCAACTCCCGGACCATCGCGACGAAGCGCGGGTCGACGCCGGGAGTGCCTGCGCGGGCGAAGTCCAGGCCGAGCTCCTTCGCCGTGTGCCGCGCCTCCGTGTCCAGGTCCCAGACCACCTCCAGGTGGTCGGAGACGAATCCGATCGGGCTGATCACCACGCTCGTGGTGCCCGCCTCGGCGAGCGCGGCCAGGTGGTCGTTGACGTCCGGCTCCAGCCACGGCACCTGCGGCGGGCCCGACCGGCTCTGCCACACCAGGTCGTACGGCAGGTCGGGCGCGGCGGCCGCGGCCACCAGCCGGGCGGTCTCGCGCAGCTGCGCCTCGTACCGGCCGCCGTGCGGGCCGGCGCTGTTCGCCATCGAGATGGGCACCGAGTGGGCGGTGAAGACCAGCCGGGTGCTGTCCCGTTTCGCCGGGTCGAGCTCGCCGAGAGCGGCGCGTACCGCGTCGACGTGCGGCTCGACGAAGCCCGGGTGGTCCCAGAACTGACGCAGCTTCTCGATCATGGGCGCGTCCGGGCCGACGGAGGCACGGGCCGCGGCGAGGTCCTCCTGGTACTGCCGGCACGAGGAGTAGCCGCCGTACGCGCTGGTGACGAAGGCGAGGGCGTTGGTCACCCCGTCGTCACGCATCTGCGTCACGGTGTCGGCGAGCATCGGGTGCCAGTTGCGGTTGCCCCAGTAGACCGGCAGGTCAACACCGTTCGCGGCGAAATCGGCACGGATCGCCGCGAGCAGGTCCCGGTTCTGCTGGTTGATCGGGGACACCCCGCCGAAGTGCTGGTAGTGCTCGGCGACCTCGGCCAGCCGCTCCGGCGGCACGCCACGACCACGGGTGACGTTCTGCAGGAACGGCAGCACGTCCTCGGGCCGCTCCGGCCCCCCGAAACCGACCAGTACCACCGCGTCGTACGCCATGGCTCCCATTCTTCCCCGCGGCCCGGCCGCTCCGACGACACCCCCGCCGACTGGTGCCCCCGATCGCGGCGGGGGCACCCTTGGCGAATCAGGCGCCGAGGGCGTGGTAGCCGCCGTCGACGTGCACGATCTCACCGGTGGTGGCCGGGAACCAGTCCGACAGCAACGCCAGGCACGCCCGGGCGGCCGGCTCCTGGTCGGTGAGGCTCCAACCCAGCGGGGCGCGTTCGGTCCAGGCCTGCTCGAACTGGTCGAAGCCGGGGATCGACCTCGCGGCCATGGTGCGCAGCGGACCGGCCGACACCAGGTTGCTGCGGATGCCCTGCTTGCCGAGGTGTAGCGCCAGGTAGCGGGAGGCGGACTCCAGCCCGGCCTTGGCCACACCCATCCAGTCGTAGACCGGCCAGGCTTTCGTCGCGTCGAAGGTGAGGCCGACCACCGCACTGCCGGGGGACATCAGCGGCAGCGCCGCCACCGCCAGCGACTTGTAGGAGTACGTCGAGACGTGGACCGCGGTGGCCACGTCCTCCCACGGCGCGTCGAGGAAACCGCCACCGAGGCAGCTCTGCGGGGCGAAGCCGATGGAGTGGACCACGCCGTCCAGGCCGTCGACGTGCTCGCGCACCTTGTCGGCGAGCCCGGCCAGGTGCTCGGTGTTCGTCACGTCGAGCTCGATCACCGGGGCCGGCTCGGGCAGCCGCTTGGCGATCCGCTCCACCAGGGAGAGCCGTCCGAAGCCGGTCAGTACGACCTGCGCCCCGTTCTCCTGCGCGAGCTTCGCCACCGAGAAGGCGATCGAGGCGTCGGTGATGACGCCGGTGATCAGCAGCCGCTTACCGGCCAGCAGTCCGGACATGCCGGGTTCCTCCGTCCTGTGTGGTGATCTGGGTCAGTGGCCCATGCCGAGGCCGCCGTCCACCGGGATCACGGCGCCGGACACGTAGCCGGCACCGTCCCCGGCCAGCCAGGTGACCACGGTCGCGACCTCGTCCGGGTGGGCCATCCGGCCGGCCGGGATCGACTTGCGGATCTCCGCCTTGCGCTCGTCGGACAGTACGGCGGTCATGTCCGTGTCGATGAAGCCCGGCGCCACCACGTTCGCGGTGATGTTGCGGCTGCCCAGCTCACGGGTGATCGAGCGGGCCACACCGACCAGGCCGGCCTTGCTGGCCGCGTAGTTGACCTGGCCGGCGCCCCCGGCGAGGGCGACCACCGAGGAAATGAAGATCATGCGGCCCCACCGAGCGCGGAGCATCTTGGTCGAGGCGCGCTTGGCGCAGCGGTACGCGCCGGTGAGGTTCGTGTCCAGCACCCGGGTGAACTGCTCCTCGGACATCCGCATGAGCAGCGTGTCGTCGGTCATGCCGGCGTTGGACACCAGCACCTCGACGGGGCCCAGCTCCGCCTCGATCGCGGTGAAGGCGGCGTCCACCGACTCGCCGTCGGTGACGTCGCAGCGCACACCGAAGAAGCCCGCCGGGGCCTCGCCGCTGCGGTAGGTCACCGCCACCCGGTCGCCCTGCTTGGCGAAGGCCTGCGCGATCGCCAGGCCGATCCCCCGGTTGCCCCCGGTCACCAGCACGGTACGGGCCACGATTCCCCCTTGCGACGTCACGAGCGCGGACGGGACGGAGCCTAGGCGTTACCGGTAGGTAAGCGCTAACCGGAGTGCCGTGTCACACCTGGGTACGACCCCCGGGATGGCTCTGTGGGGGCACGACCGGGACGTTGCGCCGAACTACCGTTCGTGGGATGAGTTCGACTCCCGTCCACGCCGCCGTGTCAGCCCTTCGCCGCGTCGTGGCCGGGCCGGACTACCCTCCGATCCGGCCGCTGCGCCGCTCGCCCCGGGCAGCCGCCGTCGTATCGGCGGTCGGGTCGCTGGCGCTGGTCGGGCTGACCCTGGTCACCGTGGTGTTCCTGCTCGACTCGCGGAGACTGCCCATCGCCGGCGCATGGCTGATCGCCGTGCTCACCGTCGCGCCACTGCCGCTGCTGCTGACCCGACCACTGTGGGCCTGGCGGGTCATGTTCGTCGGGCAGTTGCTCGGCGCCTTCAACCGGCAGGCGACGGAGGTCTGGCCGTGGAGCGCCAGCCAGGTGATCGTCATCATCATCGTGCTGACCGTCGTGGCCGCCCGCGTCGACCGCGCCGTGCTGGCCTGGATCGGCCTGTTCAGCCTCATCCCGGTCTGGATGTACGTCGCACCGTCCGCTCAGGTCGGCATCAGCCTGCTCTTCGTCGTGCTGCTCATCATCGGCGATCTGGTGCGGCGCAACGTGCACACCCGGCGGGCGCTGGCCGAGCAGGCCGAGCTGAGCGAGCTGGAGAAGGCCCGGCGCGCGGTGCTGGAGGAGCGCACCCGGATCGCCCGGGAGATGCACGACGTGGTCGCCCACCACATGTCGATGATCGCCGTGCAGGCGGAGACCGCACCGTACCGGCTCGACGCGGTGCCCGGTCCGGCACGCGACGAGTTCGCCGCCATCGCCGACTCCGCCCGTGCCGCGCTGACGGACATGCGGCGGCTGCTCGGCGTGCTGCGCAGCGAGTCGGAGGACCCGCGGACCACGCCGCAACCCGACCTGACCGACCTGCCCGACCTGGTGGCGTCCGCCCGCCGCGCGGGCATGGCGGTGGTCTCGACCACGGACGCGCCCACCGCGCCACCCGCCCCGGTCGGGCTGGCCGCGTACCGCATCGTGCAGGATCGGCTGGCCAACGCCGCCCGGCACGCGGCGGGCGCGGACGTGCGCGTCACGCTGCGCG
Organism: Micromonospora sp. NPDC005367; assembly: GCF_040606825.1. Lineage (NCBI taxonomy): Bacteria > Bacillati > Actinomycetota > Actinomycetes > Micromonosporales > Micromonosporaceae > Micromonospora > Micromonospora sp. NPDC005367. Next base: position 42,232 of record NZ_JBEXFP010000013.1, read on the forward strand.
CCCACGGCGGGCAGTTGGCGGTACGGGTGTCGAACACCGCCGACGGCGTCGCGGCCGGACCGGACCGGCGGGCACGGGCTGACCGGCATGCGCGAGCGGGCCGTCGCACTCGGCGGTACGTTCACCGCCGGCGTCACCGACGGCGGCGGCTACGCGGTCGAGGCGACGCTGCCGTACGCCGACGACGAGGAGAAGTCATGATCCGGGTGCTGATCGCCGACGACCAGGCGATGGTGCGGCAGGGCTTCGGCGCGCTGCTCGCCGCCCAGCCGGACCTGCTGGTGGTCGGCGACGCCGCGGACGGCGCGCAGGCGGTCGCCGCCGCCCGCCGGTTCGACCCGGACGTGGTGCTGATGGACGTCCGGATGCCGGTGCTGGACGGCCTGGCCGCCACGCGCAAGTTGCTCGGCGACGGGGCCGTGCAGCGACCGCGGGTGCTCATCCTCACCACCTTCGATCTGGACGACTACGTCTACGAGGCGCTGCGTGCCGGGGCGAGCGGGTTCCTGCTCAAGGACGCGCCGGCCGCCGACCTGGTGCACGCGGTGCGGGTGGTGGCGGCCGGAGACGCCCTGCTCGCCCCGGCGGTGACCCGTCGGCTGATCGCCGAGTTCGCGGCCCGCCCGGAGCGGCACCGGCCCCGCCCCACCGAACTGGCCGCGCTGACACCACGCGAGACCGAGGTGTTGCGGCTGATCGCCCGGGGCCGGTCCAACCAGGAGATCGCCGCCGACCTGGTGGTCGCCGAGCAGACCGTGAAGACGCATGTGGGCCGCATCCTGACCAAGCTGCACCTGCGGGACCGGGCGCAGGCGGTGGTGCTGGTGTACGAGACGGGACTGGTCGCCGCCGGCGAATAGCCCCGGAGTACCGGGGCGGAGATCACTCCCCGGGGTGACGCACGCAACCGTGCTCCGCACGCACTCTCCCAACCGAGATCCGGAAGGGAGAACGAGATGCGTTGGACAGTCCCCACCCGAGCCGCGCTGGCCGTCCTGTTGGGCACCGGTGTGGTGGTCAGCCGGCCGGCGCCAGTCACGGCGGCCGGGTTCGTCGAGGCGTACCCGGTCACCGCGGCGGCGATGCGCGCCGCCGGCCCGCCGTACGCCGACTGGACGGCCGAGGGGCGGCGGTTCCTGCTGTTCGACCCGCGCGGCGACGGTCGCGCGGTTGAGGTCCTCGGCGACCTGGCCACGGCGGAGCACATCGTGGTGCTGGTGCCCGGCGTGGGCACCACGCTGCGCGACTTCGATCGGGGGCTGGCCGGGGTGGCCCGGCGTGCACCCGCCGTGCAGGCTGCCGCCCTCCACGCGGAGTTGCGGGCGACGGACCCGGACGCCCGGATCGCGGTGCTGGCCTGGCTCGGCTACGACACGCCGGACGGCGTCGTCGCCGCCGCCGGCCCGGCCCCCGCCCACCGCGGCGCCGCCGCACTACGTGCGGCGCTGCGCGAACTGGCCGCGCACCGTCCGTCGGCCACGGTGACCGTGGTCGGGCACAGCTACGGCGCGCTGGTCGCCGGGCTGGCCGCCCACGACGCGCCGCCGCAGCTCACCGACGTGGTGACCCTCGGCGGGATCGGGACCGGCGCGGACCGGGCCACCGCGTTCGGCCCGGCGCGGCGGATCTGGGCGGCGGAGGCACCGGACGACTGGATCCGCCGGGTGCCGCCGGTGCGGCTGCCCGGCCTCGGGCACGGCCGGCGGCCGGCCGATCCGGAGTTCGGCGCCCGTGCCCTGCCGGCCGCCGACGTGCACGGGCACGACGGCTACCTCGTGCGGGGCACCAGCACCCTGGCCGCCGTGGCGTCGGTCGTACTCACCGGCGCCGCCGAGGCACCGGCCCCGGTCCGGCTCGCCGCCACCACGACGGGGGCGGCCCGGTGACGCGGGACTGGCCGGTCGACGCGTTGCGCGGCTACGCCGTGGCCACGGTGGTGCTCGGGCACTGGCTGGTGACCGGTCTGGTGCTCGCCCAGGACGGGTCGCTCGGACAGGCCAGTCCGCTCACCGCGATGCCGGCCCTGGCACCGGTCACCTGGGTGCTGCAGACCCTCGCGTTGTTCTACTTCACCGCCGGGTACGCCTCGGCCCGTTCGGCCGCGCGGTACCGGGGCGGCCAGGGTCGCTGGCTCGCCCGCCGCCTGCGCCGGCTGGTGCTACCCGCGGTCGCGCTGCTCGGCAGTGGCGCCGCGGTGCTGCTGGCGGCGACCGTCGCCGGCGCCTCGGACGGCACGCTCGCCGTCGCGCTGACCCTCGCGGTGAGTCCGCTGTGGTTCCTGCTGCCGCTCTGCGCACTGGTGGCGCTGACCGGCCCGCTGCGGGCGGCCGTACGCCGGTGGGGGCCGTGGTGGTGCGCCGCGCCGGCGGTCGCCGCGGTGGCCGGCGCCGACCTGGCCGACCGGCTGCTGCCGGCGGTCGACGGTGCGCTGCCGATCCGTCTGCTGGCCGCCTGGGCGGTGCCCTACCTGCTCGGCCTGGCGTACGCCGACGGGCGGCTCGCGGGGCGCAGACCGGCCGCCGTGCTGGCGGTGGGCGGCGCGGCGACGCTCGCCGCCCTGATTCCGGCCGGCTACCCGGCCAGCGCCGTGGGGGTGCCCGGGGCGGGGATGTCGAACCTGAACCCGCCGTCGCTTTTCGCAGTCGCCCTGGCGGTCACCCAGATCGGGGTGGGGCTGCTCGCCCGCCCGGCGCTGCTGCGACTCGCCCGCCGGCCGGTGCCCGCCGGGACGGTGGACGCCGTGAACCGGTACGCGCTGCGGATCTACCTCTGCCACCAGCCCGTCCTGGTCGGGGTCACCGCGCTCACCGCGCTCGCCGGCGGGCCGCTGCCCGGGCTGCACACCGCTCCCGACGGGCCGCGCTGGTTGTTGGCCCGTGCGTGCTGGCTGCCGCTGCTCGCCCTGGTGCTGGTGATGCTCGTACGTCGGCGTCCGGAGCGGTCCGCCGCCGCGCCTCGTCGGGACGTACCGGCCGAATGCGAGCGTCCCTCCGCCCGGGTATACGATGTTCATCGTTCCGAGCCCGCCGAACGCAGGAGGTGATCGCTGTGCGAGATAGCGATCCTCCTAGTCGTGGCCGGGCCGATCGTCAGTCCCGCTGAGCCACGGCTGCAGCAGGTGAGCTGACCCAGTTCCGCTCCCGTACGTCGCGCCTCCGATTCCGGTCGGGGCCGACGCCGTGCGCCGCCCGCTCGCCGGGCGGGGCGGGAGCATCCCGGTCACGAGTTCGTGTGTGCGTCCTGATCCACTCGACTGCCCCGGTGCACCCGAGGCTGTCCAGTCGCCACTCGGAGCCGTCCATGAGTCGCTACGTCGCCCCGCTGGGGTTCACCCTCGCCGCCGTCTGGGTGGCGGTCCTCTTCGTCCTCGCCGGGCACTGAGCCGTCGTACCGACCGTGACGAGGCGTCACGGGCCGCAACGCCGACCTGCGACAGCTGTGCCGCCACGCGCCGTACGCCTGTCGGCCAGCCGACAGGGGGCGCTGCCCTCGTCTGGGAGGATCGAGCCCGATCCGAGGCATCTTCATCGTCGGCCGCTCGCGCGATGACATACCTCCGACCACGCGAAGAGCGGGCCCACCCCGGGTCACGCCGTTCCTGCGACTTCCCGCCCCCCGAGGAGCGACATGGAAACCGGTCAGGTCTTCGTCTCCTACAGCCGCGACGACGAGGATCTGGCGAGGGCCCTGCGGGACCGCCTGCACGACGCCTCGATCGACTGCTTCATCGACTCCTCGCGGATACGCGCCGGCGACCACTGGCGCAGCGCGATCGTCTCAGCTCTACACGAATCGGCCGCGGTGGTCGTCGTCTGCACCAACCGGTCGGTCCAATCCCACGAAGTGACCTTCGAGTGGTCGTACGCCTCAGGGCTCCGGCTACCGGTCATTCCGGTCATCTACGAACCGTCGCTGGCTCTGCCGGCCGGGCTCGACGGCCTGGCCCGGTTGGACTTCGTCGATCCGCGGGGCCGCCAGTGGGACCGCCTCGTCTCCAGAATCTTGGAAGCTCGAGCGGAGAACAACGCGACGGTCGCACACCTCGTTCGCCTCGGCATCAGCAACGTCTTCAGCGACCGGCAGGAGCTGTTCCGCCGGTTCACGGTGTCGCAGGTGCTGGATCGGATCGCCACCTCATCTGACCTGCTCGTGGTGGGGCGAAGCCTCGAGGCGTGGGCTCGCGAGTTCCGTGGGGTCTGGACGGCGTGCGAGACACGATCGATCCGCGCTCGCTTCGCGCTGGTCGATCCGGCCCTGCCCAAGGACTCCTGGATGACGCCATCGGCGTACGCGACCCTCGATGTGCAGCCCAGCGTCGAGAAGTTCCGCCTGATGCCCCACCTCTCGGCGCAGGCGGAGGGATCGTTCGAGCTGTACTTCCTGCCCAACGCGCCGCTCTTCTCATTCACTTATTACCAGGACCTGATCGGCCCGTGCGGGATCTTGGAGATCGGCGCGGGGCTTCCCTTCGAGAAGCGGCATTCTTTCATTCTTCGAGCCACGGACAGCTCCCAGGCGAGTCTTCTCGAATCCATCCTGGCCACGTGTGAAAGCATGCTGACTGAGCGCGTTCCGGCATTCACTCTGGAGAGCCGAGGACCCTAGCCCTCCCTGCCCGCGTGCACCGTTGTCATCCGGAGACAGGATCACCTGGCCATGAGACTGCTCGACCATCCACGAGTTTCGACCGGAAACGCCGGTGACAGACAGTTCGATGCGCACCGCGGCTGGTTCATCGGGCCGTACTGGGCTCAGGACGCGGGCCTCCGCAGCACCAAGGACATCGAGGTGAAGTGGAGTTCCCATGTTGCCGGCGCGGAGCGAGCACCCGCCGCGGCGTACCAGAACTTCGTGAGCCTGGCGATCCTCGTCACCGGCACATTCCATTTCTCCTTTCCCGGCGAGGCGCTGGACGAGGTACTGCTCCGTGAGCGAGGGGACTATGTCATCTATGGCCCCGAGGTGCCCCATTCCTGGAAGGCGATGGAGGATTCGATAGTCATCACCGTGCGTTGGCCGGGTTGAATCGGCGGCTGCTTCGGCGGCTGGGACGGACGAGGGCGGTCGGAGGATGTCGCGTGAGGTAGCGTCCGATGTGGTGGTCGTGGGTGCTGGCGTCTCCGGGCTGCTGACCAGCTTGAAGCTGGCGCAGGTCGGCCTACGGGTGACTCTCGTCGAGCGCTCGTCGACGATCGCGCCCGCCGCGTCGTCCCGCAACGAGGGATGGCTTCACGCCGGGACGTACCACGCTTCGGCGATCGCGGACCCGCACGAGGCGGTTCAAGTCGCCCGCAAGTGCCTGTACGGCTACCACCAAATACGGAATCTGGCGCCGGAGTCCCTCGAGTGGTCCAACGGGCTCGCGATCGCGCTCGTCGCCGAACCGGTGCGCTCACAGCAGGCCGAGGGGCGGTGGGAGGAGGCGCAGGTCCGCTTCCGAAGGGTCCGCCCGCGCGACGTCGAGCCCGCTCTCCCAAACGTCGACCTCAGTCGGGCAGTATGCGCCTACCTCGTCCAGGACGTGGGGATAGACATCCGACTCCTGTATCGCCGGCTGCTCACGGAGGCGCTGCGAAGTGGCGTGAGCATCGAACTCGACTCGGAGTTCCACTTCGTCTCGGACACCGTCGGAGAATGCGTGCGTCGACACGACGGCGCCGTTTCGAGGCTCCGCTACCGTCGGGCCGTGCTTGCGGCAGGACACGAGATCAATCGGCTGAGCACGCAACTCGGCTGCCCGGTTCCGCTGCGGCTGTGGAAAAGCCACATTCTCTACGGGCCGCAACTGGTGGACCGGCCGGTCTTCTGGCTGGATCCTCTGGAGGTCGCGATCGTCAACCACACTCCGTCGGTCAGCGTCGTCGGAATGACCACCGACGCGATCGAGGTGGAGAAGGCCGACGTCGAGGTCGAGCCGAGCCGGATCGCCCTCGTTCAGGAGGCGATGAGACGGACCATCGTGGGTGAGCATGGCGACCGCTTCACCGCGTACGCATGCATCAAGGTCGACATGCGGTCGGGGCGAGTGCCGCTCTCGGTGAACTCCGAAATCCGGCGCCTCTCGTCCGCGGTCTACTGCGTATCGCCCGGAAAACTCACCGAGGCCCCGTTCGTCGCCGATCGGGTCGTCCACCAGATCTGCGACGAGCTGCTCGACGGCCGGATACCAGCACGCCCGTGGGACCAGGCGCGCTAAGCGCGATACTTCCCGCAGCTCACAGCATCCGGGACGACCAGAGCAGGCTCGACGCCCCGGCGCAGAGCGCCAGCAGCAGCGCGATCCCCGCGTACCACTGGGTGATCTCCCGCGGCTCCGTCCGGAACCCGATCGAGCTGCCCATGTCCTGGTAGACCTGTTTGAGCTCGGTCACCGAGGCCGCCTCGTAGAAGTAGCCCTCGGTCGTCTCGGCCAGCTCCGCCAGGGCCATCCGGTCCACCGGCACCCGTTGCAGCTGCCCACCGATGTCCACCTGCCCGCCGTCCGTGCCGAACGCGATGGTGGAGACCGGCACGTTGGCCGCCTGGGCGGCGGCGGCCGCCTCCTCCACGGCGCGACCCGCGGTGCGGTAGCCGTCGGAGAGCAGCACGATCCTGGCCGGCGGAATCCCGGCGGCCCCGTCGGCGGGCACCGACCGGATGGCCTCCAGGCAGGTGAAGACGGCCTCCCCGGTCGCCGTCGCCTCGGCCAACACCAGCCCGTCGATCGCGCTGGTCACCGCGCCCCGGTCCTTGGTCGGCGGCACCAGCACGTTCGCCGACTTCGCGAAGGAGACCAGACCCAGGTTGTAGCTCTCCGGCAGCTCGTCCACGAACTGCTTGGCCGCCTCCTGCGCGGCCTCCAGCCGGTTCGGCGACACGTCGTCGGACTGCATCGACAGCGACACGTCGATGGCGAGCATGACGGTGGCCCGCTCCAGCGGCTCCTTGGTGTCGACGGCCGGCCGGGCCAGCGCGGTGGCGAGCACGAGCAGGCAGAGCAGGAAGGCGGTGGCCGGCGCGTGCCGCCGCCAGCCGAGACCCTTCGGCGCCAGGGTGCGCAGCAGCTCCACGTTGGTGAAGCGCATCGCGTACGCCCGGCGATTCAACTGCCGCCACACGTACAGGGCGGCGAGGGCGAGCACCGGCAGCACGGCCAGCAGCCACCACGGTTGCATGAAACGGATCATCGTGTCGTCCCTCGGGTGCGGGTGTGCCGCTGCGCGGCCACGAAGCGCACCATGTCCAGCAGCCAGTCTCGGTCGGTACGCAGACGCAGGTGCCCGGCCCCGGCGGCCCGCAGCGCGCCGGAGATCTCCGCGCGCTGGGCGGCGGCCGCCTCGGCGTAACGGTGGCGCAGGCGCGGGTCGGCGGTCTGCACCTCGTGCAGCTCGCCGGTCTCCGGGTCGACCACGGGCAGCACACCCACGTCGGGCAGTTCCAGCTCCCGCGGGTCGACCACCTCGACGGCCAGCAGGTCGTGGCGTACCCGGAGCTTCCGCAGCGGCCGGGCCCACTGCGCGGGCGGGGCGAGGAAGTCGGACACGACCACGACCAGACCACGCCGGCGGGGCGGCCGGTTCAGCATGTCGATCAGGGCACCCAGATCGCTGCGGCCGGGCCGCAGCTCGGTGCCGGCGACGGCGCGGAGCAGGCCCTGGGCCTCCCGGCGCCCGGAGCGGGCGGGCAACCGGGTCAGCGTCCCGGGCGCGGCGGCCGGTGCGACGAGGCGACGGCGACCGGCGGGCGGTGCGCCGGCCCCGGTGCCGATCACCGCGCCGACCCGGTTGCCGCCGCGCACCGCCAGGTGGGTGAGAGCGGCCACGGCCGCGACCACCACCTCCCGTTTGAGCCACCGCCCGGTGCCGAAGTCGAGGCTCGCGGACAGGTCCACCGCCAGCCACGTCTCCAACTCCCGGTCGGCGACCGTCCGCCGGACGTGCGGTGTGGTGGTGCGCGCGGTCACCGGCCAGTCCATCCGGCGTACGTCGTCGCCGGGGCGGTACTCGCGGGACTCCCCCGCCTCGCTGCCCGGGCCGGGCAGCAGTCCGACGTAGTCGCCCTGGAGCAGGCCGTCCAGCTTGCGGGTGACCAGCAGTTGCAGGCGGGAGAGGACGGCCTCCGACCGGTCGGCGGGGGCGGGGCGAGGAGTGGCTGAGGTCACGGGCGCTGCCCGGGCCAGCCGGCGCCCGGCGGCGGCGCGATGGGCGCCGGGGTCGCCTGCTGTCTCGGCGCGACCGAGGGCAGCGGGATCGTGGACATCACGCGGTGCACGATGTGGTCGGCCGGTACGTCGTCGGCGAGCGCGTCGTAGCTGAGCACCAGCCGGTGGCGCAGGATGTCCGGCGCGATGTCCTGCACGTCCTGGGGAAGCGCGTAGTCCCGGCCCCGGAGCAGCGCCAACGCTCGGGTGGCCCGGACCAGCCCGAGCGAGGCGCGCGGGCTGGCCCCGTACTGGATGAGCTGCGCGACGTCCGGCATGCCGTGCTCGGCCGGGGCACGGGTGGCGAGCACCAGCCGGACCGCGTAGTCGACCAGGGCGTTGTGCACGAAGACCTGGTCGGCCTTGCGTTGCAGCGCCACGAGGTCGGTGGCGGTGAACACGGGTGCCGGTTCGGGGGCGGCCACCCCCATCCGGTAGACGATCTCCCGTTCCTCGACGTCGGTGGGGTAGCCGACGACGATCTTCATGAGGAAGCGGTCCCGCTGCGCCTCCGGCAGCGGGTAGACACCCTCCTGCTCGATCGGGTTCTGGGTGGCCATCACCAGGAACGGGTCCGGTACCCGGTGGCTCTCCCCGCCGATCGAGACCTGCCGCTCGCTCATCACCTCGAGCAGCGCCGACTGCACCTTGGCCGGCGCTCGGTTGATCTCGTCGGCGAGCAGGAAGTTGACGAAGACCGGGCCGAGTTCGATGTCGAACTTCTCGCTCGACTGCCGGTAGATACGGGTGCCCATGATGTCGGCCGGCACCAGGTCGGGGGTGAACTGCACCCGCGCGAAGGAGCCGCCGACGACCTTGGCGAGGGTCTCGACCGCGAGGGTCTTGGCCACCCCGGGCACCCCTTCGAGCAGGCAGTGACCACGGGCGAGGAGCGCGACGACCATCCGCTCCACCATTCGATCCTGCCCGACGATCACCCTCTTGATCTCGAACAGCGCCCGTTCCAGCAGGGTCGCGTCCTCGGCGGGCGTGGTCACCGGCGGGGGCGTCTCGGGTGCTGTCCCGTTCGGCGTCGGGGCGTCGGGCGTGGTCGGCTGGGCCACCGGTCCTCCACAGCATGATCGGTTGTCGCGGCGTGGTGCGTATCAAGACTCGCATGCCTGGCTGAGTACCGAGGTGGGGAGAAGGCGATTTCCGCCGCGCCGTCCCGAGCGGCCGGATCGCCACGTTCGGGGTGGACAGGAACGGCACCGGCGCGTGTACGATTCACCCGTCGCCGGGCGGCTCCCCCCGTGGCCGCCCGGCGCTCATCTTCTCTCCCCGCCGCTGGCCTAGACTGGCCGGGATGAGCATTCCCTCTCCCGCCGACGAGCCGCTGATCTGCTCGGCAAAGGGGTGCCAGGCGCCCGCGACCTGGGCGCTGCGGTGGAACAATCCTCGGCTGCACGACCCCGACCGGCGCAAGACCTGGCTGGCATGTCCGGCACACCGCGAGACCCTCGGCGACTTCCTCGACGCACGCGGCTTCCTGCGTGCGGTCGCACCACTGGCCGGATCGCCTACGCTCGAAGCGTGAGCGCGCAGAACGGAACGCCCCGGTGAGTGCCGCGGAGTCCCACCAGCCACCGGCCGCGGCCGGGGCGGGCCCCTTCCCGTCCCCGTCCGTGCCAGGCCCGCCGCCGGCCGGGCCGCTGGAGCCGTGGCCGGAGACCGTCCGCTGGCAGCCGATCTCGCGGGACCTGATCTGGGTCGAGTTGCTCAGGCTCGCCGCCGTACTGGTGGTCTTCCTGCTGGGAGTGGTGATCGGCTGGGTGCTCAACGGTCACTGGCTGTTCGGGCTGGGCCTCGCCGTCGTCCTGTTGCTGGGCGCGGCACGTGCCGTCTCGATCGTCCGCGCGGTCCACGCCTGGGGCTACGCGGAGCGTTCCGACGATCTGCTGGTCCGGCACGGGCTGCTGGTCCGGCGGCTGTCCATCGTGCCGTACGCCCGGATGCAGTTCGTCGACGTCAGCGCCGGCCCGCTGGAGCGCGCCTTCGACCTCGCCACCGTCCAGTTGCACACCGCCGCGGCGGCGAGCGACGCCCGGGTGCCGGGGCTGCGGCCGGCCGAGGCGTCCCGGCTGCGCGACCGGCTCACCGCGCTGGGCGAGGACCGGGCGGAGGGGCTGTGATCGTCCGCTGCGGCTCGTCGCCGCTGCTCACGGAGCCGGCTCGATGAGCGACGGCCCGGCCGAGCCGGCCGCCCAACCGCCCGCGCCGTCCGAGCCACCGGCCGCCGGCACGCCCGCGCCGCCCGCCCCGCCCACGCAGCCCATGCCGCCGGCCGCTCCCGAGGCATCCGCTGCCGGGCCGGCGCCGGTTCCACCGCCGCACCCCGGCGCCCCGCCGTACCCCGGCGCCCCGACGCCGTACCCCGTCACCCCGGCTCACCCCGGCGCCCCGCCGCACCCGGCTCCACCGGGCTACCCGGGTGGACCGCCGCCGTACACCGGGCCGTACCCAGCTGGACCGCCGTACGCCGGGCCGTATCCAGCTGGACCGCCGTACGCCGCGTACCCCGGCGGGCCGCCACAGGCCGGGCCGTACCCCGGTGGGGGCTGGCCCGCGACACCGTACGGCGGCTCGCCGCAGCCGGTCGGACCGGGCATGTACGTCCGGCCCGGCCCGCCCGCCTGGTCGGACCCGGTGGAACCGCGAAAGCGGCTGCATCCGCTGAGCCCGGCCCTGCACGGCGCCAAGTCGCTGGTCGTGGTGATCGCCGGCCTCTCCTGGTCGACCCTGTCCCGGGTGGGCTTCGGCTGGTTCGCCGCGATGGTGGTCGTGCTGGCCCTCGGGGCGACCGTGATCTCGATCATCAGCTGGTACAACACCGGCTACCACGTGGTCGGCCGGGAACTGCGGGTGTACGAGGGGCTGCTCTGGCGGCGTACCCGCGCCATCCCGCTGGAGCGGTTGCAGGCCGTGGAGGTGGTCCGGCCCCTGCTCGCCCAACTCACCGGCCTGGCCGAGCTGCGTCTCGAGGTGGTCGGCGGCGGCAAGACCGAGGCACCCCTCGCGTACCTCACGGTGGCCGACGCGGCCGCGCTGCGCGGGCGGCTGCTGGCCCTCGCCGACCGGGTCGGGCAGCCCGCGGTCGCACCGGCGGCCGGCGCGGCGGTGCCGGCAGTGGCGGGCCGGCCGGCCGCCCCGGCGGCGGCACCGCCCGGCCGGGCGCTGCACACGGTAGGCAACCAGGACCTCCTGGTCAGCCAGTTGCTCACGCCACAGGCGTTCCTGCTGCCGCTCGGCCTGGCGTTCGTGATCGCGCAGTTCCTCTCCGAGGACTCGTGGTCGTTCATCGCGGTGGCGAGCACGCTCACGGCGATGGCCGGTGTGGTGCTGCAACCCGTCCGACGGGTCCTCGACGACTGGAACTTCCGGCTCGCGCGGGACGACGGGACGCTGCGCGTACGCAACGGCCTGCTGGAGACCCGGGCGCAGACCGTCCCACTGCGCCGGGTGCAGACCGTACGGGCCACCTGGCCGCTGCTGTGGCGGATGAAGGGCTGGCTGCGGCTGCGGCTGGAGGTGGCCGGTTACTCGGTCGGTGAGGGCGACGAGCGGAACCGCCCGGACCGGCTGCTGCCGGTCGGGGACCTACCGACCGCCGAGCTGATCGTGGCCGAGGTGCTGCCGGGGGTACGGCTGACCGGGCTGCCGCTCACCCCGCCGCCACCCCGGGCGCGCTGGCTGCACCCGGTCGGGCGCAACGCCCTCGGCGCCGGGCTGCACGAGCAGGTCGTGGCGGTCCGCTCCGGGCTGCTCACCCGGCAGGTGACCGTCGTGCCGTACGCCCGGATTCAGAGCGTCCGGGTGGTGCAGGGGCCGTTGCAGCGCTGGCTGCGGCTCGCCACCGTGTACGCGGACACCGCGGGCGGTTCGGGCGCGGCGGCCGAGTCCCGCGACGTCGACGAGGCGTGGGCGCTGGCCGCGGAGTTGACCGCGCGGACGCACACCGCGCGCCGGGCCGGTTGATCTCGGCCGGCTCAGCCGGTGGCTCGTACCCCCGCCGGATCGGCGGCCGGTGCGGTGTCCTCGGCCTCGGCCGGCGCCGCGGCGGCCGATCCGTCGCCGGTCGGCAGCGGGTCGCGGCTCGCCGCCGCGGTGCCGGCCGGGCCTCGGCGGGCACGGTGGGCGGCCCACCACCGCTCGGCCAGGCCGACGACGAGGAACGTCACTCCGACGTACGTCCAGCCGACCAGCACGTCGATCACGTAGTGCTCGCCCGAGTACACCAGGGTGAAGGTCATCGCCAGTGGGTAGGCCAGCAGCAGCGGCCACCAGCGCTTCCGGGTGGACGTCATGAAGAACAGCACCACGAAGAGCGCCCAGGCGGTGTGCAGCGACGGCATCGCGGCCACCGGGTTGGAGGCGATCTGGCCGGCGTTGAGCAGGTTGCCGGCGCCGTGCATGCCGAACTCCTTCCACCCCCGGGTGGAGATGCGCGCTACCTCCTCGATCAGGCCGTTCTGGGCGGCCCACCAGGGCGGGGCCGCCGGGTAGAGGAAGTAGGTGGCCAGGCCGGCGGCGCAGAGGAAACCCCACCGCCGCATGTACGCCCCCCAGCGGGACCGGTTACGCAGCCACAGCACCGCCGCGGCGGCGAGGGTGACCACGAAGTGGGAGAAGTAGACCCAACTGGCCGCCACGTCCCACCACTGCACCTCGGGCCGGTACAGGTGCTGCTGGAGCCAGACGGTGGGCACCTGCCCGCCCGTCGCCCAGCCGAACATGAAGCGGTCGGCGGCAACCAGCTCGTACGCGTGCGGCACCGCGCCGTTGTCCGCGAAGCCACGGGAGAGGTTGTACACGGCGAAGAGCAACACCACCGGCACCCAGTCGCGCGCGAAGCGCAGGTGGCTGCGCCAGGGCCGGGACGAGTGCCAGGCGATGGTGGCCGCCCAGATCCAGAGGAACGCGTACGCCGGGTCGGTGGGCAGCCCGATGAGGAACCAGGCGGCGACGAAGGCCATCCCCCAGATCGTCATGGCGACCAGACGGCGACGCCCGCGGTCCGGCGGCGCGGGCGGGTCGGTCCGGGCGGGGGGCTGGGGGTCAGTCACGACGGCCATCGCGGTCAAGGTTAACGGCGGGCGTGGCATCGACCGACGCCAGCCACCAGCGCGTCGCCGGTGGCCGGCCGGGCTGCCGCGTTACGGGCCGGTAGAGCCCGCCTGCTCACCGCCCGTCGCGGGCATGGCCCCCGGGCCACCCGGGGCCTAGGGTGTTGGCCATGCAGGAACAGCCCGTGCCCGGATTCACGCCGGGGCTGACCGCCCGGGTGGAGTTGACCGTCACCGACGCCGACACCGCGCAGGCGGTCGGCTCCGGAGACGTGCCGGTCCTGGGCACACCGCGCGTCGTGGCGCTGGCCGAGGCGGCGTCGGTGGCCGCGACCGCGGCGAGCCTGCCGCCCGCCATGACCACGGTGGGTGTCCGCGTCGAGCTCGACCACCGGGCCGCCACCCCGGTCGGGAGAACGGTCCACGCCCAGGCCCGGCTCGCCGAGGTCGACGGGCGACGGCTGTTGTTCGAGGTGCGCGTGACCGACGGTGCGGAGACGGTGGCCGACGGGCGCGTGGAGCGGATCCTCGTGGACCGCCGGCGCTTCGTGGAGCGGGCCACCCGTACCGCATGACCGGCCGTTTCGTCGAGGTCGCCGACGGCGTGCACGTGTTCAACGAGCCGGTGCTCGACGTCAACGTCACGCTGGTCGTCGGGGACGGCGCCGCCCTGCTGGTCGACACGCTCTCCACCGCCGGGCAGGCCGCCGAACTGGCCGTCGCCGCCCGAGCGGTCACCACCGCCGGGTGGACGGTGGTGAACACCCACCACCACTTCGACCACTGCTTCGGCAACGCCGTCCTCGCCGGGCAGCCACCCCGCCCGATCTACGCGCACGAGCGCGTCACCACGGCGCTGCGAGAGCACCCGGACCGGCTGCGCCGGGAGGCGTACGACGAGGTGTCGGCCGGCTGGCCGGAACTCGCCCCCGCGCTGGCCGCCACCGTGCTGCTGGCACCTACCCACTCGGTACGCACGCAGACGCTGCTGGACGTGGGCGGCCGGCCGGTGCTGCTGCGCCATCCCGGACCGGGGCACACCGACGGCGACCTGGTGGTGCACGTACCGGACGTGGACGTGCTGGTCGCCGGGGACCTGATCGAGCAGAGCGGGCCGCCCGCGTTCGAGGACGCGTACCCGCTGCGCTGGCCCGACGCCGTGGTCGACCTGCTGCGGCTGTGCACCGCCACGACGGTCGTGGTTCCCGGGCACGGCCGCCCGGTGGACGTGGACTTCGTCCGGGCCCAGCAGCGGCAACTGGCGGAGCTGGCCGGGCTGACCCGGGCCGGGCACCGAGCCGGCGTCGCGCCGGAGCGGCTCGCCGCCGACGCCCCGTTCGGTCCCGACGCCGCGCTGAGCGCGATCCGGCGCGGCTACGCCGAACTCGACGCCGCAGCCGTCTGAGCGGCGTGCACCCCCGCCCCCTTCAGAGGCCAGCGCCCCCTGATCGGCGTGCACCCCCGCCCCCTTCAAGAACGACTCGGGTTCCTTGAAGTCGGGGCGTCCACGGGCGCTGGACACCCCGACATCCACGCAACCCGAGTCGATCAACCCGCGACGAGGCCGTGACCCCGGGCGCGGTGTTCAGCCGGGTTCGCGGAGCAGCTCGGCGAGACGCTCCAGGTGCGGTACGGCGGCGGTCACTGCCTCCCGTGCCTCGGGGTCGAGCCGGTTCAGCGCGTCGGTGAGCAGGGCCACCCGGTGCCGGTGGTGGTCGGCGATTCGCTGTTCCGCGGCCTCGGTGACCCGCAGCCGGGCCACCCGGCCGTCCACCGGGTCGCGCTCGCGTCGCACCAGTCCGGCCGCGCCCAGATCGCGTACCAGGGTGCTGACGGTGTTGGGCGCGGTACGCATCCGGCTGGCCGCCTCCTTGACGCTCACGCCCGGGTTCGCCCGGACCAGCAGCATCAGTTCCGCCTGCGCGTCGGGCAGTTCGGGACGGTTCGCCCGCTGGGTCGCCGAGCGGCGCAGCAGCCGGTGCAGATCGCCCACGAGCGCGCCCAGCCGCGTCATGCTGTCGCCCGACATGACGTTCCCCACGAGGTGACCCTACCCGCGAGAGATACCTCTGACTACAGAGCTATGGTTACCGACCGAGATCGTCTTGATGGGGGAAGCACCGTGGTCCAGCTCGCGCGCACGTCCGTACGCTCCTCGTCGGGTCACGGCGAGGCGAACGCCGGCCCGGCGCGCGGCGGCCCGGGTCTGGTGGCCCTGCTCGGCCTGCTGACCGCGTTCGGGCCGCTGTCGCTCGACATGTACCTGCCTGCGTTTCCCGCCATGGCTCGCGACCTCGGGGCGGACCAGGCGCACATCCAACTCTCGCTCACCACCTGCCTGGTCGGAATGGCTGTCGGGCAGTTCGTGACCGGCCCGCTCAGCGACCGGTTGGGGCGGCGCCGGCTGGTGCTCGCGGGCGTGCTCGCGTACGCCGTACTCTCCCTGGTCTGCGCGGTCGCACCGAACGCCTCCGCGCTGGCGGTGGCGCGCTTCGCCCAGGGCTTCGCCGGCGGGATGGGCGTCGTGGTGGCGCGGGCGGTGGTCCGCGACCTGCACTCCGGTCGGGCAGCGGCGAAGTACTTCTCCCAGCTCACACTGATCTTCGGCGTCGCCCCGGTCGCCGCGCCCGGCATCGGCAGCCTGGTGCTGCGGTTCGGCTCGTGGCGTGCGGTCTTCGTCGCTCTCGCGGCGATCGGCCTGCTGCTCGCCGTGGCGGTCGCCTGGCGGCTGCCCGAGACCCTGCCGGTCGAGCGTCGCAACGGCGGCGGCCTGGTCAGCACCGTACGGACGATGCGGATGCTCGCCATGGACCGGGTCTATCTCGGCTACGCGCTGACCCAGGCCCTCGCCTTCGCCGGGCTGTACGCCTACATCTCCGGTTCGTCCTTCGTCTTCCAGGACGTCTTCGGTGTCTCCGACACCACCTTCAGCCTGATCTTCGGCCTCAACGCGCTGGGCCTGGTCGCCGTCGGGCAGGCCAACGCGCGGCTGCTCGACCGTTCGGACCCGCGGACGCTGCTGACCCGCACCCTGGTGGTCAGCACGGCAGCCGCGGGTGGACTGCTCGCGGGTGCGGTGGTCGGCAGCGCGTGGGCGGTGGCGGCCTGCCTGTTCGTGTTCGTCGCCTCGCTGGGCATGGTTACGCCGAACAGCACCGCGCTCGGACTGGACCGCCATCCGCGCCACGCCGGCAGCGCCGCGGCCCTGCTCGGAACGGTCCAGTCGGTGGCCGGGGCGCTCGCCGCGCCGCTGGTCGGTCTCGGCGGCGAGGGCAGCGGGGTGCCGATGGCCGCGGTCGTCGCGGGCGCCGTCGTGCTCTCCCTCACCGCGGTACTGGCCCTGACGCGCTCCGGTCCCGCCACCTGAACCCGCCGCCCACCGGGTCGCGCTCGCGTCCCGCCGGCCGGGCGGCGACCAAGGTCGCGTACCGGCCGGCGGCAGAGCGCGACTCAGTCCGCGAAGCGGGCCAGGACGGCGGCCCGGGTGGGCATCGACGTGGCACCGCCGGGCGACTCGCAGACCAGGCCGGCGACGCGCAGCGCAAACGCGACCCGCTCGATCCAGCCGGCCGGTTCCCCCGGCTCGCCGGCCACCAGCAGGTCGGCGATGATCGCGGCCATCACCGAGTCGCCCGCGCCTGTCGTGTCCACCGGATTGACCTTTGGCGCCGGTACCCGGACCGGGTCCGCGTCGGCCGCGGCGAGTACGGCGCCGTCGGCCCCGAGGGTCACCACCACCGTGGCGGCACCGAGTTCCCGCAGGTACGCGGCGACGCCCTCGACCGGCTCGCCGGGATAGAGCAGCGCGGCGTCGGCCTCGCTCAGCTTGACCACATGCGCTCCGGCGGCGAACTCGGCGACCACCTCGCGCAGCCCGGCGAGCGCGGCCTCATCGTCGAGCAGCCGCGGGCGGACGTTCGGGTCGAAGACCCGCAGGCCGGTGGCGAGCGACCAGGCATGCCGCGCGGCGGCCAGCACCGTCGGACGGAGCAGCACGACCGACCCGCAGTAGAGCACGTCCGCCCCTTCCACCACCGCGACGTCGAGGTCGCCGGCGGCGAGCAGACCGTACGAGGGCGGCTCGCCGTAGAAGCGGAAGTCCGGTTCCGCACCGGCGTGCGTGATCACCGCGAGCGCGGTGGCCGCCGGCGCGGTGACCGCCCCGTCGAGACCGACGCCGGCGGAGGCGAGGAAGTCGCGGATACGGCCGGCCAGGGCGTCGTCACCGAGAGACCCGACGAACTGCACGGCACCGCCGAGCCGGGCCACCCCGACCGCCACGTTCAGTGGTCCACCGCCGATCGCCTGCCGGTAGACCGGCGCCCCGTCGTACTCGGTCTCGATCAGGTCGACCAGTGCCTCGCCGAGCACCATCGCGTATCCCATTCCGGTCCCTTTCGTCCTCGCCCGCTGCCGCGCCGTCCGACGCGACGGTCACCCGCGCGCGACGTCACGCCTGGGGAGATCTTGTCGTACCAGGCTGGCACAGTGCGCACCACGGCGAACGTCGAAGACACGGTAACGGGGTCTTCGACCTGGACGAGGCGGCTGGGATCAGCGTCGTCACCAAGTTCTGGCCGGAGCGCGACGAGCCGCCGGCGGGCCGCGAGCACCTCGTCGAGCGCTACGCGATCGCCGAGGTGCAGCCCGGCTAGCCCGGGTGGTGGATCGGTCCGGCCAGTTCGGCCAGCGGTCGACCGCTGCCGCGCCAACGATCGGCGACGATCTGCGCGGCCACGCTCACCGCGGTCTCCTCGGGGGTACGTCCGCCCAGGTCGAGCCCGATCGGCGAGGCGAGCCGGGCGAGTTGCTCCGGCGTCACGCCCGCCTCGCGCAGCCGCTTGCGCCGCTCGTCGTGCGTACGGCGGGAGCCCATCGCCCCGACGTACGCCATCGGGTGGCGCAGCGCCAACGCGAGCACCGGCACGTCGAACTTCGGGTCGTGGGTCAGCACGCAGACGACCGTCCGGGCGTCGACCCGCCCCGCGTCCAGTTGCGCCTGCAGGTAGCGGTGCGGCCAGTCGACGACCACCTCGTCCGCGCCGGGGAACCGCCGAGCGGTGGCGAACACCGGTCGGGCGTCGCAGATGGTCACCCGGTAGCCGAGGAACGAGCCGATGCGGGCGACCGCCGCGGCGAAGTCGATCGCGCCGAAGACGATCATGCGTGGTGGTGTGGTGTACGCCGCGACGAAGAGGCTGACGCCGCTGCCGCGGCGCTGCCCGTCGTAGCCGTACCGGAGCATGCCGCTGCGGCCCGCGACGAGCATCCCGAGCGCGTCGGCGGCCGCCGCGGCGTCCAACCGTTCGCTGCCGAGCGAGCCGAGGATCCGATCGCCCGCGAGCACCAGCCTGCGGCCCAACCGGCCGTCCGGGTCGGCGGGGACCGCGCCGGGTTGGTCGCCGGAGTCGGCCGCGACGCAGGTGACGACCGCCGCCGGCGCCCCGGCCCGACGGGCCACGACGACCGCGTCGAGCTGCGGAAAGCCGGCGGGCTCGATCCGCTCGACGAACACCTCCAGCACTCCGCCGCAGGTGAGGCCGACGTTGAACGCGTCGTCGTCGCTGACGCCGTACCGGACCAGCTCGGGCAGGCCGCTGCCGAGCACGCCACGCGCCCGTTCGTAGAGGTCCGCCTCGACGCAGCCGCCGGAGACGCTGCCGGTGACCGTGCCGTCGGCGGTGACGAGCATCGTGGCACCGGGCGGCTGGGGCGCCGACCGCCAGGTGGCCACGACCGTGGCGAGGGCCACCGCTTCCCCGGCCCGCCAGCGGCGGTGCAGTTCGTCGAATGCGTCCCGCACCCGCACCGTCCCACCTCCCGGCGCACCGCCGGGCTCTCACCGCCGGACGGGTTAAGTCCGGCCATGCCCACGAAAATGTAGCGATTTGGAATATATGGTCGGCCGGACGACCAGGGGGTGTGAGTTGGTGAAGTCGCACCAGGCGGTCCAGACGGCGCCGGCCCCGGACAGCGCGGTGGTCCGAGGCCCGGACGAGGTGGAGGTCCGCCTGCGGGTGAACGGGACCGTCCGGAAGATGTTCATCGAGCCTCGGGTCAGCCTGCTCGATGCGCTTCGGGACCGGCTCGACCTGCACGGCACCAAGAAGGGCTGCAACCAGGGCGCCTGCGGAGCCTGCACGGTCTGGGTGGACCGGCGGCGGGTACTGGCCTGCCTGACGCTCGCCATCAGCTGTGAGAACCGCGAGATCACCACGATCGAGGGCCTGGCCGAGGGCGACACGCTGCACCCGATGCAGCAGGCGTTCCTGGACGCGGACGCGTTCCAGTGCGGCTACTGCACCCCCGGCCAGATCATGTCCGCCGTCGCGCTGCTCACCGAGGGGCACGCCCGTGACGACGACGAGATCAAGGAGTGGATGAGCGGCAACCTCTGCCGCTGCGCCGCGTACCCACACATCCGCAGGGCGATCCGGCGGGTCCGGGACGAGCAGGGAGGCGAACGTGCGTCCCATTAGCTATTCGCGGGTCTCCGACGTCCGGACCGCGATCGGCACCGTCGCCGCCGACCCCGACAGCGCGTTCCTGGCCGGCGGCACCACCCAGGTCGACCTGCTGCGCATCTACGTCGAACAGCCCCGCCGCCTGGTGGACATCAACGACCTGCCGTTGAAGCAGGTCGAAGAGCTGCCCGGCGGCGGCCTGCGGCTCGGCGGGCTGGCCCGGATGAGCGACGTGGCCGAGCACCCGACGGTACGGCGGCGTTATCCGGTGGTGACCGAGTCGCTGCTGCTGGGCGCCTCGCCGCAACTGCGGAACATGGCGAGCGTCGCCGGCAACCTCATGCAACGGGTTCGGTGCACGTACTTCCGCGACACCGAGGCGGCCTGCAACAAGCGCGCACCCGGTACCGGGTGCAGCGCCCTGGAAGGGGTCAACCGGGGGCACGCGGTACTCGGCACCAGCGAGTGCTGCATCGCCACCCACCCGTCCGACCTCGGGGTCGCCCTGATGGCGCTGGACGCGGTGGTGCAGACCGAGGGCCCGGCCGGACAGCGCGGCATCCCGATCGACGATTTCTACCTGCTGCCGGGGCGGACCCCGGAACGGGAGCACCCATTGACGCACGGCGAACTGGTGACCGGCATCGACCTGCCACCGCTGCCCGTCGCGGCCCGCTCCCGCTACATCAAGATCCGCGACCGGGAGTCGTACGAGTTCGCGCTCGTCGCGGTCGCGGTGGCCATGTCGGTGGTGGGCGGGCGGATCGCCGAGATCCGCCTGGCCCTCGGCGGGGTGGCCACCAAGCCGTGGCGGGCCCGCGCCGCCGAGAGTGAGCTCGACGGCGCGCCGGCGACCACCGAGTCCTTCACCCGTGCAGCCGAGGCGGAGATGGCGGCGGCGACACCGCACGGGATGAACGCCTTCAAGATCGAGCTCGGCAGGCGGACGATCGTCCGCGCCCTCACGGAGATGGCGGAGCGGGAGGGGTCGGCATGAGCCCGGCGATCGGCGCAACCCTGAACCGGGTGGACGGCCGCTACAAGGTACGCGGCGAGTCCCGGTACTCGGCCGAGGTGCCGGTGACCAACCTGGTCCACGCGGTGGTGGTGAACGCGAAGGTGGCCAGCGGGCGGATCACCTCGATCGACACCGGTGCGGCGGAACAGGCCACCGGGGTGCTGGCCGTGCTCACCCACCGCAACCTGGGCCGGGTCGCCAACGTGCCGCGGCTGCTGCCGTCGTTGGCCGGGCTCGCCGCACCCGGCCAGACGTTCTTCCCGATGCAGGACGAGACCATCCACTACGGCGGCCAGCCGGTCGCCATCGTGGTGGCCGACACCATCGAGCGCGCCGACCACGCCGGCACCCTGATCCGCATCGAGTACGAGACCACACCGGCGACCACCCTGCTGGACCAGGCCCGCGACCGGGCATACGTGCCGGAGCGGATCTTCGGCGGCCTGCTGCCGGGGCAGAGCTCCCGCGGTGACGTGGCGAAGGCCCTGGCCGAGGCCGAGGTACGCGTCGACGCCACCTACCGGTTCGCGCCCAATCACCACAACCCGATCGAGATGTCCGCCAGCACCGCGGTCTGGGACGACGTCGACCGGCTGACCATCTACGACTCGACGCAGGGACCGAACGCCGTCCAGCTCACCGTCGCCGAACTGCTCGGCCTGCCGCCGATCTCGATCCGGGTCGTCAGTCACGCCGTGGGCGGCAGTTTCGGCTCCAAGGCGATGGTCTGGCACCACCCGGCGCTGGCCGCGCTGGCCGCCCGGCACGTGGGCCGGCCGGTCCGGCTGGTGCTCACCCGGGAGCAGATGTTCACCTCGTGCGGGCACCGTGAGGAGCAGGAGCAGCGAGTCACCATCGGGGCCCACGCCGACGGACGGATCACCGCGCTACGCCATCACAAGATCTCACTGACCTCGTCGTTCGACGACTGGGCCGAGCCGTCGTTGCAGAGCGCGGCGGTGGCGTACCTCAACCCCAACTACGAGGGCATCTACCACCTGGTCCGGGGCAACACCATCACCCCCACCTTCATGCGCGCGCCCGGCGAGGCGAGCGGCATGTTCGCGCTCGAGTGCGCGATGGACGAGCTGGCCGAGCGGGTCGGGATCGACCCGCTGGAGTTGCGGATGCGCAACTACTCCGACACCGACCCCGAGAGCGGGAATCCCTGGTCCAGCAGTGGGCTCCGGGAGTGCTTCCAGCGGGCGGCGGAGCTGTTCGGCTGGCACGACCGGGACCCCCGGCCCGGGTCCCGGCGCGAGGGGCAGTGGCTGATCGGGACCGGCCTGGCCAGCGCGCTCTACCCGGTGACCCAGCCGGTCAACCCGCAGCGGGCGAAGGCCCGGATCTACAACGACGGCACGGCGGTCGTCGAGGCCGGTGTCTCGGAGTTCGGCACCGGCGTCTTCACCGCGATGACCCAGGTCGCCGCCGACGCGCTGGGCCTCCCGGTCGAGCGGGTGCGGTTCGTGGGCGGCAGCAGCGACCTGCCGAACATCACCGCCGCGGTGGGGTCGGCCGGCACCAGCGCGGTGGGCTCCGCCGTGCATGTGACGGCGTGCGAGCTGCGCGACCAGCTGATCCGGCGCGCCGTCGGCGACGACCACTCACCACTGCACGGCGCCGACCCGGCCAGGGTGGAGGTTCGCGACGGCAAGATGGTGCTGTCGGACCGTCCCGACGTCGGTGAGACGTACTCCGACCTGCTGCACCGCACGATGACGCCGGACGTGGAGGTGCTCGGCACCTGGAACCCGCCGCCGCAGGACGCCGGTTACGGCATCCACACCTTCGGAGCGCAGATGGCCGAGGTGGCGGTGGACGCGGACCTGGGTGTCGTGCGGGTACGCCGGATGGTCGGCGTGTTCGCGCCGGGACGGGTCCTCAACCGCAAGCTGGCGCACAGCCAGCTCATGGGCGGAATGCTCTGGGG
Source organism: Micromonospora sp. NPDC005367 (assembly GCF_040606825.1). Lineage (NCBI taxonomy): Bacteria > Bacillati > Actinomycetota > Actinomycetes > Micromonosporales > Micromonosporaceae > Micromonospora > Micromonospora sp. NPDC005367. The sequence continues at coordinate 64,889 of NZ_JBEXFP010000013.1, forward strand.
GCTGGGCCAGGCGCTGCTGGAGGCCACCCGGATGGACCCGCGGCTGGGACGCTGGGCCAACGCCAGCCTCGCCGACTACCTGGTGCCGGTGAACGCGGACGCGCCGGACGTGGTGGTGGACACCGTCGAGATGCGGGACGACGTGGTCAACCCCATCGGGATCAAGGGGGTGGGCGAGATCGGCGTGGTGGGCGCGGCCGCCGCCATCGCCAACGCCGTCCACCACGCCACCGGTCGCCGCATCTACGAGCTGCCGATCACCCTGGAAAAGCTCCTCTAACCCCCACCCCACCGGGAGATGATCAAGAGGTTTGCGTCACCGGACGACGGCCGGATGACGCAAACCTCTTGATCGTGATGGAGCTGGCGGAGCTCAGCGGACCATCGAGCCGACGACCGGCTTCGTGAGCAGGGCCGACTGGTTGCGCTGGATGCCCGGGTCGAGCGTCTTGGCCACGAAGATGGCGTGCCAGATGCAGAAGATCAAGACGGTCCACACCTTGCGGGAGTGGTCCGCCTCCTCCCGCTTGTGCTCGTCGAGCAGGCGCATCGCGTACGACAGGTCGAGCAGGTCACCGGCGCCCGAGGTGGCCAGCACGTGACGCGCCCACTCGTACATCTCGCCCCGCAGCCATACCCGCGTCGGGGTCGGGAAGCCCAGCTTCTTCCGGTTGACGATCGCCGGTGGCACCACGCCCTGCAACGCCTGGCGCATCGCGTACTTCGTGGCGTCGGAACGCGGCGGCAGCTTCAGATCCACCGGGATCTTCGCCGCCACGTCGAAGACCTCACGGTCGAGGAAGGGCACCCGCACCTCGAGCGAGTGCGCCATCGAGATCCGGTCGGCCTTCACGAGGATGTCGCCGCGCAGCCAGGTGTAGAGGTCGACGTACTGCATCCGGGTGACGTCGTCCAGCTCGGTGCTCTCGGCGTAGATCGGCGCGGTGACGTCGGTGTAACGCACCGAGGGGTCGTACCGGCGCAGCAGGTGCTGCTTCTCCTCCTCGGTGAACATCCGGGCGTTGCCGTAGTAACGCTCCTCCAGCGGGGTGGTGCCGCGTTCGAGGAAGCTCTTACCCTTCACCCCCTGCGGGATGGCCTTGGAGACCGCCCGCAGCCCCTTCTGCACACCACCCGGCAGGTTGTTCACCGAGCTCAGCGAGAGCGGCTCCCGGTAGATGGTGTAGCCGCCGAAGAACTCGTCCGCGCCCTCGCCGGAGAGCACCACGGTGACGTGCTCGGCGGCCTTCTTCGCCACGAAGTAGAGCGGCACCAGGGCCGGGTCGGCGACCGGATCGTCGAGGTGCCAGACGATCTTCGGCAGCGCCTCCATCATGTCCTGCGGCCCGATCTTCGTCGGGATGGTGGTGACGTCGAGGTGCCGCGCCGACTCCTGGGCGACGTCGATCTCCGAGTAGCCGGGCACGTCGTAGCCGACGGTGAAGGTGAGGATGTTCGGGTTGAACTCCCGGGCCAGCGCCACCACGGCGGTCGAGTCGATGCCGCTGGACAGGAACGAGCCGACCGGCACGTCCGAGCGCATGTGCATCCGGACGCTATCCCGGAGCGTCTCCCGGATCTCGTGGTACAGCTTCTGCTCGTCGGGCACCGGAGCGGGCCGGAAGACCGGCCGGTACCAGCGGCGCACCTCGATCCGGCCACCCGGGGTCCAGGTCAGGTACTCCCCCGACCCGATCCGGTGGACCCCCTTGTGCAGGGTGCCCGGCTCCGGGACGTACTGGAGGGTCAGGTAGTGGCTGAGGTTCGCGGTGTCGATACCGGCGTCGCCCTCGTAGTTCGAGTGCGCGAAGGGCAGCAGCGCCTTCTTCTCCGAGGCGAGGTAGAGCCCGTCCGCGGTCTCCAGGTAATGCAGCGGCTTGATGCCGAAGTAGTCGCGGCCGCCGAAGGCCCGCCGCTCCTGCCGGTCCCAGATGACGAACGCGAACATGCCGCGCAGCCGGGTGAGTACCTGCTCGCCCCAGTAGTGGTAGCCGGCCACGATCACCTCACCGTCGCCGGCCGTGGCGAACTGCGCACCGAAGTCCCGGATCAGCTCGTCCCGGAGCTCGATGTAGTTGTAGATCTCACCGTTGAAGGTGAGCAGGTAGCGGCCGTTCGCGTACGGCAGCGGCTCGTGGCTGGAAGCCACATCGATGATCGCCAGGCGCTTGTGCGCGAAAACCGCGTCCGCGTACCGGCCGGACGCGTCGCCCACCAGCTCGACCCCTGTCTCGTCGGGGCCACGGTGGTGCAGGCACTCCAACGCGCCGGCAATGTGGTCGCGGTGCGCGCCGGCGTCACCGCGCGCGCTGAAGAAGGCCAGGAGTCCGCACATGGTCGTCATCTTTTCACGCGCGGAGAAGAGCCGTCGCGGCCGTCCGGCGATCCGGAAGGCTACTCACGCCGCCGCGGGTCGCGCGGTCGGTCGGCCGATCCCGCGGGTTCACGAGCACACGGGCACGCAGGTACCGTCGGCACCAGGATCCACGCGAGAGGAACGCAGCATGACCGAGGAGCGGGCCGCCGAAAAGCCGACGGATGGTACGGAATCACACGATCCTGCCTTTCCGGAGGCGTTTCTGTCCTTCATGCGGCAGGGCTGGCGGGACAGCGAGCTGGCGGTCACCCCCGCCCCCCAGGCACCCAACCACGCCAAGCGCCGGGCCGCCCTCTCGGCGGCCTTCCCCGGCGAGACGCTGGTGATCCCCACCGGGAACGAGAAGGTACGCGCGAACGACACCGCCTACCCGTTCCGAGCCGGCAGCGACTTCGCCTATCTGACCGGTGATCTCGAGCCGGACAGCGTGCTGGTGATGCGGCCGAACGGCTCCGGGCACGACGCGACGCTGTACATGCGCCCCCGCTCGTCCCGGCAGACCGACGAGTTCTTCCGCAGCCGGCACGGCGAGCTGTGGGTGGGCCGGCGGCCGACGCTGACGGAGAAGTCGGCCGAACTCGGCCTGCCCACCGCTGATCTGGCCGAGTTGGACGTGGCCCTCGCCGACCTGGCGCCACGGCGTACCCGGGTGCTGCGCGGGTTCGACTCCCGGGTCGATGCGGCCGTGCGCCCGTACGACGGCCCACGCGCCGAGGGCCAGCCGGCCCGGGACCACGAGTTGGCCGTCGTGATCTCCGAGCTGAAGCTGGTCAAGGACGAGTGGGAGATCGCGCAGCTCCAGGAGGCGATCGACGCGACCGTACGAGGCTTCGAGGACGTGGCGCGGGTTCTCCCCGCCGACCGGGGTGTCTCCGAGCGGCTTCTGGAGGGTGTCTTCGCGCTGCGGGCCCGGCACGACGGCAACGACGTCGGCTACGGCTCGATCGTCGGCGCCGGGGAGCACGCCACCACCCTCCACTGGGTGCACAACCACGGCACCACCCGCCCGGGTGAGCTGCTGCTGATGGACATGGGCGTGGAGAACCGCAACCTCTACACCGCCGACGTCACCCGGGTGGTGCCGGTGGACGGCCGGTTCACGCCGTTGCAGCGCCAGGTCTACGACATCGTGTACGCGTCGCAGCAGGCCGGCATCGACTTCATCAAGCCGGGAGTCGAGTTCCGCGAGGTGCACCGGACCTGCATGCGTGTGCTCGCCGAGGGCCTGGCCGACCTGGGCCTGCTTCCGGTGAGCGTGGACGAGGCGATGGACGAGAAGTCGACGGTCTACCGGCGCTGGACGCTGCACGGCTTCGGGCACATGCTCGGCATCGACGTGCACGACTGCGCCAACGCCTCGAAGGAGAAATACCGCGAGGGCACGCTCGGCGAGGGCTACGTGTTGACGGTCGAGCCCGGGCTCTACTTCCAGCCGGAGGACGAACTGGTCCCCGAGGAGCTGCGCGGCATCGGCATCCGCATCGAGGACGATGTGCTGGTCACCGCGTCCGGTGCGGTGAACCTCTCGGCCGGCCTGCCGCGGGCGGCCGACGAGGTGGAGACCTGGCTGGCCGCGCAGCGGGAGGCGGGTCCCCGCCTCCCGGGCTGACAGGTAGGACCGAACGCGGCGGGCCCCGCCGCCGGACGGTGACGTTTTCGAACGTTCCGCGCCGGCTGCGGGGCCCGTCCGTGTTCGTGCTGGTCGGGCCCTTCCTACCTAGGCGAACCGGTTGCCTCGACCGATGACCGATGTGAGAACAATGTGGGGTTTTCTCAGATACATCCCCGTCGCGAGGATCCTTCTCATACGGTGGCCATCAGAGGCTGCAACCGATTTGTAGCTGGTCGCACCGACTTAGAGCGGAGCGACCCCGTCTGGTAGCAGGAAAGGGCGGAAGGCTCTGATGTCCAATGACGTAACCACTCCCGACGGCGGGGCACCGGCCCCACCGCCGAGATCAGGACGACGGAAACTGTGGGTGGCCGCCGGCGTCGCGGGCCTGACCGGCGTGGTCGGCCTGGCGGCTCTGGGCGGCATGGCCGCACGTGACGACAAGGCTGGTGGCACGGACCGGCTGTCCGACGCGCAGTCATCCACCTCGAGGCAGAACGTCAGCGACGCCGGCGCGGCGGACGCGGGCGACGAAAAGGGCGCGGACGACCGGTCCGGCGACGACTGGAGCGGCGCCGACGCGAGCGGCGACGAGTGGAGCGGCGGCGACTGGAGCGGGCAGAGCGACCGCGCCGGCGAGAGCAAGGATCGCGAGCACAAGGACCAGGTCAAGAAGGTGCCCTGCGACACCGACAAGCTGATCCAGGCGATCGTCTTCGCCAACCAGAACCACGGCGCGACGCTCGAACTCGCCAAGGACTGCACCTACAACCTGACCCGGTACAACCAGTACGGAGACGGCCTGCCGGTCATCACCGAAAGGGTCACCCTCAAGGGCGACAAGACCAAGATCGTCCGGGACGCCACCGCCCAGTACTTCCGGATCCTGAACGTGGGTCCGGGCGGGCACCTGACGGTGAAGGGCCTGACCATCAAGGGTGGCCAGACCCTGAACCACCTCAGCGCGCCGGCCCCGGCCGCGGTCTGGTCGGCGTACTCGACCTCGGTCCAGGCGACCGAGGCGGTCAAGGTGGGCACGCCCACCGCTGTGGAGGCCGACACGCTGAAGGCGTTGGCCGACGCGAAGCCGGTCGACGCCACGAAGCCGGCGGGCAACGCGACGAAGCCGGCGGCTGAGGCGAAGGCGGCGGCCGACGCGAAGGCGGCGGCTGAGGCGAAGGCCACCGCGGTCGAACCGGCGACCGCCGCGGGGGCGGCCGCCGCGCCGGCTCCGGCCGACCAGGCCGCCACCGACGCCGGCGTCCTCGTGGAGATTCCGGAGTTCGGCGACGGCGCGGGCATCCTGGTGCAACCGGGTGGCACGGCCGACATCGAACAGAGCGAGATCCTGCTGAACCAGTCCGGCGGCAAGGGCGGCGGGCTGGCCAACTTCGGGCACACGCGGATCAGCAAGAGCACCGTCGCGGAGAACACCGCGTTCCGCTACGGCGGCGGCATCTTCAACGCCGGCGTGCTCCAGGTGGACGAGTCGTCGGTCAGGAACAACGAGGCCGGGATCGGCGGCGCCGGCATCGCCAACGGCGCCCCGGGCATCCTCAGGGACGACGTCGACGGTGGCTCGCTCTGGCTCTACAAGACCGAGGTCACGGGCAACAAGACCGTCGGCTTCGGTGGCGGCATCCTCGACGTCGAGGGTGACACCAAGCTGGAGTACGCGAAGGTCACCGACAACACGGCGGTACTCGCCGGTGGTGGCATCGCGGCGGCGGACAGCCAGCTCACGCTGAAGCACGTGACCGTGGCGAAGAACAGCACGGTGGGCGTCGGTGGTGGTCTGGCCATCGCGTTCGACAGCGTGGCGACGATCGAGGACAGCTCGATCAAGGACAACGTCGCCGCGTTCTTCGGTGGTGGCCTCTTCGTCGAGGACAGCACCGTGACGCTGCGCAAGAGCGAGGTCGCCGGCAACCGCGCCGTCGGGCCGCTCGGCATCGGTGGTGGCATCTTCACCATCTTCGGCAGCGAGGTCCGGGTGGACGAGACCAAGGTGAAGGACAACTTCGCCACCCTGCCGCCCGGCGGCATCTTCAACTCGCCCAGCAGCGAGGTGGAGCTCGATGACAAGTCGGCCGTGACGGCCAACCGTCCGACCAACTGCTTCAACGTTCCCGGCTGCTTCGCCTGACCGGCGAGGGGCTGGTTCACATAGAGGAAGGCCCTTCCGCGTCGTTTCGGACGACACGGAGGGGCCTTCCATTTCCATCGGGCCTGCCGCACGGCGTCCCGGCCGGGCAGTCTGGCGCGCTCCGCGCCGTCCGGGCCACACCGGAGCTGCCATCACCCTCCACCCCGTCCGGGCCCTGTCAAGCGGTCTCGATCCTGCCGGGGGTTCGCGACCCTGATTGCCCAATCGGGTACGGAATGTGGACTTATCTCGGATACGAGCCCGAGGCGAAGAACATTCTCATAAGTTGGGTTTCGGGAGCTACAACCGATTTGTAGCAGGGGACGCACGCCTGTGGCGGCGCGAACCTGTCTGGTACGAGGAGAGGGCAGAGAGCTCCGATGTCCAATCACCTAACCAACAACGAGGCCGCGGAGCCGGCGACGGCGGCCAAGCGCCGTCGTAAGGTCTGGCTCGCCAGCGGTGTCGCCGGTCTGACCGGTGTGGTCAGCCTTGCCGGAGTCGGCGTCGCCACCGGTGCCGGCGCAGCCGGCGTCGACGGCCTGCGCTGGGCCACCGCCCAGGTCAGCCAGGACGGCGACAAGGGCGGCGACTGGGGCGGCAAGGATGACCGCGACCACCGCGACGACAAAGGCGACAAGAGCGACAAGAACCGCAGGGACGACAAGGTGAGGGAGGTGCCCTGCGACACCGACAAGCTGATCCAGGCGATCGTCTTCGCCAACCAGAACCACGGCGCGACGCTCGAACTCGCCAAGGACTGCACCTACAACCTGACCCGGTACAACCAGTACGGAGACGGCCTGCCGGTCATCACCGAAAGGGTCACCCTCAAGGGCGACAAGACCAAGATCGTCCGGGACGCCACCGCCCAGTACTTCCGGATCCTGAACGTGGGTCCGGGCGGGCACCTGACGGTGAAGGGCCTGACCATCAAGGGTGGCCAGACCCTGAACTACCTCAGCGCGCCGGCCCCGGCCGCGGTCTGGTCGGCGTACTCGACCTCGGTCGAGGCGCAGGCGGCCGCGACCAAGGCTGGTAAGGCCGTGGCCATGACACCGCGCACCACGTTGCAGGCCGCGCCCAAGGCGACCCCGAAGGACGGCGTCAGCACCCTGGTCGAGCAGCCGGAGTTCAACGACGGCGCCGGCATCCTGGTACAGCCGGGCGGCACGGCCGACATCGAGCACAGCGAGGTCCTGCAGAACCAGTCCGGCGGCAACGGTGGTGGCATCGCCAACTTCGGCACCACCAGCATCCGGCAGAGCACCGTCGCCCAGAACACCGCCTTCTTCTTCGGCGGTGGTGTCTTCAACGCCGGCGTCCTGCGGGTCTTCGACTCGAAGGTGACGAACAACGAGGCGGGCATCGGTGGTGCCGGCATCTCCAACGGCGCCGCGGAGATCTTCACCGACGACGTCGACGGTGGCACGGTCTGGGTCGAGAAGAGCGAGATCAGCGGCAACAAGACCATCGGCTTCGGTGGTGGCCTCCTCGACATCGAGGGCAACACCACGGTGAAGCAGTCGAAGATCTCCGACAACACCGCGCTCGTCGCCGGTGGCGGCATCGCCGCTGCGGAGTCCTCGCTCAACCTTTACGACGTGAAGGTCGAGAAGAACAGCACCATCGGTGTCGGCGGCGGTCTCGCGATCGCCTTCGGCAGCCGGGCGAACATCGAGAACACCTCGATCAAGGACAACGTCGCGGCCTTCTTCGGCGGCGGCCTGTTCAACGAGCGCAGCATCACCGTGCTGCGCAAGAGCGAGGTCGTCGGCAACCGGGCAGTCGGCCCGATCGGCATCGGCGGCGGCATCTTCAACCTCGGCGGCGAGGTCCGGTTGGACAAGACCAAGGTCGCGGCCAACTTCTCCACCCTGCCGCCGGGCGGCATCTTCACCAGCAACTCCGGCGTGATCATCGACGACAAGTCGGCGGTCACCGCCAACCGGCCGACCAACTGCCTCGGCCTGGGGGCCACACCCCCCAACTGCTTCGGCTGACACCCCCGGGTGACGTGACGCCGCCGACGGCGACGGCACGGGTCGAGACAGGGACCGGCCCCCTCCCGCACCAGCGGGAGGGGGCCGATCCCTGCCAGTCGAACCCGGGGCCGACAGTGCGAGGCACCGCCGACGCCAAAGCAAGTCATTCTCATGTTTTGCCGCTTGTGGACGTAGTGGGCCTTATCGTCGGTTTATGCACTTCCTCCGTATTTGAAGCGTTCGGCGCAGATCATGACTGACCGACCCGTGTGGCACGAGGAGAGCCCGATGAACAACCAACTTCCCAATAACAACAGCGCGTCGACCAGCCGACGCACGCTTTGGCTCGCCACTGGCGTGGCGGGGCTGACCGGCATCTTCGGCGTCTTTGGTGTTTCCGTTGCTGGCGCCAACGCTGCCGGTGTCCAGCGTCCCGCCGGCGTGACGTTGTCCACCGGCGAGGCGGCTATCGGCGGGACAGCCAAGGACGTGTCGTGCGACACCAGCGCGCTGCTAGCGGAGCTGACGAAGGCCAACCGGACCAACGGTGGAGTACTCAACCTGGCGACGAACTGCACGTACACGTTGGCGGAGCCCGGCGCGGACGCCGCGCAGACCAGCAACAGTTCCTTCCCCGTCATCGAGAAGCCGATCACGATCCTGGGCAACGGCTCGACGTTCGCCCACGGCGGCGAGCTCGGCTTTCGGATCCTGAACGTCGGCGCTGGCGGTCACCTGATATTGAAAGGTTTCACCATCAGGGGCGGCGACACGAGCGGACCGAAGCCTCAGCCGTGTCCATCCCCCATCGACCCCGAACCCGGATCCGGCGACGGCGCCGGCATCCTCGTGCAGCCGGGCGGCACCGCTGACATCGAGGACAGCGTCATCACAGAGAACGAGAGCTGCGGGCGAGGCGGCGGAATCGCCAACTTCGGCACGACCACCCTGCGCGACTCCGTGGTGTCAAAGAACCGCGCCTTCGTCGCCGGCGGCGGCATCTACAACGCGGGCGAGCTGACCATCCAAAGTTCACGCATCGAAAACAACACCGCCAAAGGCACCGGAAAGAGCGGCGCCGACGGCGGCGGCATCGCCAATGATGGAGGCGGTGCCGCCAGCATCACGTCCAGCCAGATCGCCCACAACAGCGCGAGCAACGACGGCGGCGGCCTCCACAACGACGGGAACGCCACGCTGCTGCTCGACTCAAGCAAGGTTGCCGGGAACAAGGCCGCCCGCAACGGCGGCGGGCTCTTCCAGGGCGGAGCCACCGCCACCGTGCGGAACTCCACCTTCACCCTCGACATCGCGGGCCTGTTCGACAGCAGAACCCGGAACCTTCACGACCGGGGTTTCTTGGGCAATCACGCCAGGCAGGGCGGCGCCATATACAACGACACCGGCGCGACTCTCGAGGTGAGCGGCAGCAGGATCATCGGAAACTTCGCCAGCACGAGGGCGGGCGCCGGCGGCATCCACAACAACAACGGCACCGTCACACTCGCCAACAACACCTGGGTCAAGTTCAACCCGCCGAGGAACTGCGTCAACGTCCCTGGCTGCGGCTACTGATCTGGTGACGCAGGCAAGCCATCGCAGGCGCGGACCGGCCCCCTCCCGCACCAGCGGGAGGGGGCCGGTCGCGTCGTACGTCAGCGCTCCCGCACGAACACCGCCACGCTGCGCGGCGGCACGGTGAACGTGCCGGTGGCCCGGTCGAACGAGGCGGCCCGCAGCGCCGGATCCGCGGACGTACGCAGCACCGGTTGCAGCGACACGTCCGCACCCCGTAACTCGGGCAACCGCTGGGTCGCGGCCTGCGGGGTGGCGTTGAAGACCACGGTCACCGACGCCCAGCGCTGATCCAGCCCCCGCCGTCCAGCGTCATGGTGAGCACGCCGGGCGTCTCCGCCGTACCGGACAGCGGGAACGACAACCTCCGCTGCACCTCCTCGGCCGTGGCCAGTCAGAAGACCGGCGACGAGGCCCGGACCCGCAACAGCTCGACACAGCGGGCGTCGGTGGTGTCGATCGCCGCGCAGTCCGGCAGCGGTGCCGGATCGGCCAGCAGCGGCCGGGCGTACGTTCGGCGTCGGCGGTGACGAAGCCCGGTGCCCTGCCCGAACACCACTTGCTTAGGAACACGACGCCGCTGGTCGGCCGCCCGTACCGCGAGCCTCGGAGGCAGACAAGTCAGAGACCGCCGCAGGTGACGCCGTTGACGGAACACGCCACCGGGCGGGTCTCCGCGCGCTCCACATGGAACATGAGTCGCGCCGAGCCGCCCGGCGCGAGGTCGGCCCCACCGGTGTAGGTGTAGACGTCGTCGTTCTCGCGCAGCCTTCCCTGCGGAGCGTTCATCACCCAGGCCGTCGTCACGCGGCCAGCGGAGAACTCCAGCCGTACCTGCCAGTCCTGATCGCTTCCGGAGACGTTGCTGACCTGCACCTCCCCGATGAAGCCGCCGCTGAAGGTGCTGCTGACCCGGTACCGGCCGGTCAACGTGGGCGGAGCCGGCGGCGCCGCGGACACCTGCGGCGCGTTGGAGACCCGCGGGCTCGGGGTGGACGAGGGCGAACCGGGCGGAGCCACCGTCGCGCTCGACGCCGACGACGTCGGGACGGCCGAGGACGACGAGGGTGTCGGCGTGGGCGACACCGACGGTGGACGCGTCCCACCGGTCGAGTCGGCGGAAGCGGAACCGGTCGGCGACGCGGACAGCCAGGGTGGCGTCGGCATCGGCGCTCCGACGTCGAGTCCGCGCGGCACCTCCGAATCGGAGCGTCCCCGGTAGGTGCTCAGCACGATGACCAGCAGCACCACCATGACCACCACCCCGGCGAAGACCACGATCCAAGGCGAGGACGCCACAGCCCTGCCATGTCTGCGTCGGGTGCCCTGATCCGTGCCGGACATGTCCCTCCCTCTCCTGGTCGCCCGGGGAGCGTAACGGGTCAGGCGAGGACGCACGCGTTGCCGTTCACCGCGCACTCGCTGAGCTGGCCGCCGCGGTCGCCGCGGCTGAACCGCAGGCGTAGTTCGATGCTCCGCCCCTGCGCGAGCGAGCCGTGGCCGCGCAGCACGTACCGGCCGTCACCGCTGGGCGCCACCCAGACCGGCGCGCCGGAGACCCGCAGGCCCCGGACCCGGCCGGTGAAGCTGAGGTCGACCGTCCACCGCTCGGCGCGGCCGGTTTCGTTACGCAGCACCAGCTCCGCGACGACGTCGTCCCGGTCGGCGTCCCGCACCCGGTAAGTGGCCGTCAACGCTGCGCCGTCGACCGACGCCGGCTGGTCGGACCGGGGCGCGGACGGAGACCGGGGCGGCGGCACGGTCGGCGACGGGCGTACCGCACGGGACGGAGCTACCGCAGCGCGGGAAGGGCTGGTCCTGGCGGTGGGCGACGCGGCGGTGGGACTGTTCGTCGCCGCCGGCGAGACCGGTGACACCGGCGGGGGCCCCGGGGCCGCAGCCGGTTCCGGCTCACGGACCCGGAAGGACAGCGACGCGACGAGCAGGAGGATCGCCAGGGTGAGGACGCCGAGCAGTACGACGACCCACGGTACGGACGCCACCACCTTGGACGCGGTCCCCGGTCCCGACGCCCCGGCAGGCCGCACAGGCATGTGTCCCCTCTCCTCGAAGCCGACCCGCAGCGTAGTCAGGCTTAACCGCTGGGGAAACGGCGTCTCGACGGAAGGCACCGGCCGTCCGGACGGAAGGAACGCTCCGGTCAGCCGGTACGCACGACGGTACAGATGACCGGGCCGGTGTCGGTGCGGCGCAGCAGGTACCGGTAGCGCTCGCCCGGCACCCGCGCGCCGGCACTGTCCAGGAACTCCCACTCCACGGCAACCATGGTGAGCAACGCGGAGACCGGTTGCACGTCCTCGATCAGCGCGTGCGCGGCGATCAGTTCCCGCTCCCGGTAGTCCGGCGCCGCGCCGACGAAGGAGAGCGCCACCGCCGCCAGCGAGCTGAAGGAGAAGCTGTAGGTGCCGGCGACCACCAGCCCGGGCAGGGCGTAGCAGCCGGCGAGGGCAGGCACGTCGCCGGCGGTCAGCGCCACGCCGTACCGGTCGAAGAAGTCGGTCAGTGCATCGAGATCGGTGGAGGCTCTCACAGCGCAAGCAGTTGCCGGTCGTCGGAGTCGGCAAACCTCAGCGCGGCGGGACGTGTACCTCGATCTCGGCGCCGAGCCGGGCGTTCCCGGCCAGACCGAGGTCGTCGCCGCTCCAGAACCGGCCCGGGTCGTACCAGTTCGGGCGGCGTCCGGGCGGCAGCAGACCCATCGCCTCGTAGGTCACCGCCACCACCTCGGCGCAGTACGCCGTCTCCAGCGCCCGATCGGGGACCGTCGCCGGCCGGGGCGTTCTGTTCCCGCCGGCACGCGCCAGCATGTCCCGGCCGGGCTGGGGCAGCTGCGGCAGACGGCCACGCAGCCAGCGCCAGGCGAGCTGCGCGGTCGACGGGAACGGCGTGCCGTCGAGCCGGGCGATCGTACGGAGCACCGCCTGCTCCGCCTCCGCCCCCGCCGGCGGGTCGAGCTGGCGCAGCCAGGCACGCTGCCCGTAGCGGTTGGCCCAGACGTGGACCGCGTCCGCCAGGTCGTGCAGCTGCACGCCGCGCTGGTGCCCGCCGGACCACAGGTCCGGGAGCGACCTGCCCAGCTCCGCGTGCCACATCAGGGGCGGCATGTCGTCCAGCACCACGGCCATCCCGACATGGTTCACCGGGCTGTTGGTGGTGAGCTGGATGGCTCGGTCCGGCACGCTGCGGCCACGGAAGACCCACAGGTCGCCGGTGCGGGTCAGCTCCACCGCCTCGTCGAGACTGACGCTCATAGGCGCTGAGCCTATGCCGATGTCGCTGCCATGGACATGTTCGACGGGCCGGTGGACCCGCCGGCTGGATCTCAACCTGCGGGGCGTCATGCTCTTCGTGCCGACCCACGCCGGAGTCGACGCACGCTCTCGTGCCGAACGGTGCCGGAGACGACGCGCCGACGGAGTCGTCCCGGCGGGTGTCGCACCTGCTCGCGACGGCCGGACGTCTACCCTGGAGCGGTGCGGCGACGGATGCGGTGGTGGAAGGTGCTCGGGCTGGCCGGTCTCGCCGGTGTGGCGGCCACCGGGGTGGTGATCGCCCGCGCCGAGCGGCGTCGCCGCGCGTACACCCCGGAGGAGATCCGGGCACGACTGCTCGCCCGGCACGCGGAGGCCACGGCGCAGGGCGACGACGTCCGGTGAACGCGCCGGGTCAGTCCTCGTCGTGATGGTTGCCGTCCCAGCGCCCGCCGATCGGCGGGGTGTCCAGCCGTAGCGGCCCCTCGGCGTTGCCGGCGAAGTCGTTGTCCTGGACCCGGCAACTGACGCAACTTCCCCGCGCGGTGAGCCAGATCCCGTACGTCTGTCCCTGCTCGTCGCGGTGGTCCCAGATCCGGTTGCCCCGTACGGTGGCCGAGTCGAGGGCGGCGTTCACGGTGATACCGGCCCGCACCGGCGGCGGTTCCGGCAGTTCGTACCCCGTGCCCGGGCCGGGGACGGCCTCGTTCCAACCGGAGTTGGCGTCCGGACGTACCTCGGCGAGGCTGAGTTCCGTGTCGGTGTTGCCCGCCACCAGCGCGACCCGGGAATCGACCCGCAGCACCTTGCCCCGATGGCCGTCGGCGGGCCAGCGCGCCGTCCGGTCCGTCGCGGACCGCGGGCCGTACCGCACCGCATCGCCGCCGCCGGTCGCGGCCGGAGCGCGCCGGCGGCCGTTGTTGCGGATCCGGTTGTTGACGATGGCCGCGTCGGACATCGGACGGTCGATCCGGATCCCGTCGAGGCCGTTGTCCCAGATTTCGTTGCTCTCGATGACGACGTGCTCGGCCGGACCCGGGTAGGTCGGCCCGAGGTCGTGCTCGTGGTGGCCGTGCGCCCCGTTGCCACTGATCCGGTTGCCCCGCACGGTGTACGGGCCCGGCGTGTTGCCGATGCTCACGCCGTCGCCGACGTTGCGATCGATGACGCAGTCGGTCAACAGCCCGCCGCGACCGGCGACGCCGGCGGTGCCGTTGCCCGAGACGTCGAAGCCGGCCTCCAGGTTGCCGGTCAGCGTGCAGGCCGACACGATGAGGCCGTCCGCGCCCCAGTCGGAGATGCCGAAGCGGTTGGCCTGGCTGTGGCAGCCGATGATGCGGAATCCTCGCGGTGGCGTCCAGTAGTCCTTCTGCAACTCCAGGAAGATGCCGTTGGTGCCGTTGCCGATCGTGGTGCAGTTGGCGATGGTGAGCCGCTCCACCTCGCCCCAGCCGCCGATGCCGACGCCGATCCCGGCGCCGCCTATTTCCTCGCCGTTGTCCAGCCGGCCGCAGCCGACCACCACGCATCCCTCGATGAGGCTGTCCTGCAGGAAGTCGCAACCGAGACCGGTCGCCCCGGTGTGGTGGATGTAGAGATTGCGGAACACGCCCCGTACGACGTACTGAAGCCCGAGCCCTTTGGCGAGGTAGCTGTATTCGGCCATCGCCACCCCGGATCCGTCGATCTCGAAGTCGGCGAACGAGCAGTCGGCGATGTGCCGGTCCCGGTCGGCGCCGTGCTGCACGGTGGTCCAGTACGCGAGGGGCGTCGGATCGGCGCGGTTCCCCTCGTTGCTGAGCACGAAGCGGGTGGCCGCCGGGCCCGCCCCGATCAGTGACACCCCGCTGCGCCAGACCGTGCCGGCGTCACGAATCGAGTAGATGCCCGGCGGGCAGTAGATGACCCGGGGACGGCCGTCGGAGACGTACCCGGTGCCGAGGCGGTCGACGAGAGCGGAGAGCGCCGGCTGGTCGTTCGTCACACCGTCGCCCTGCAAACCGCACTCGCGTGCGTCGCAGTAGAGAGGCGCGCCGGCGACCGGCGTGGGCCGCTGCGCGACGGTCGGCAACCCGTGCTGCGACACCCGGCGCTCCCTCCACGGTAGGTCCCGTCAAGCTCGGCACGCTTTCCCGCTCGCCTCGGCCGAAAACGCCCGACGCCGTGCGCCCCGTCGAAAAGCCACCGGCCTCCGGCCTCCGGGCCCCGGCCCAGCGGGAGGTCCGGCCCCGGGAGCACGACTGGGATGATCGACTCGGGGTCATTGATGTCGGGGTGTCCGAGGCGCCGGGTTACCGCGACTTCATGGAAGGCGAGTCGATCATGTCGCCGATCGGCCTCATTGGTTAATTTTGGCGGTCCGGTGGGCGGCATACCGCGTCGAATGTCCGGTATCGAGGTGAACGTCCCTTGCCTGCGGCGACCCCGCGCCGGAATCCCGCCAGGAGCCGGGGCGTTGAAGACGGCGTACCGCCCGACCCGGCGTCAGGCAGAGAGCGGGAACACCGCCGGCCCCAGGCTCGTTGAAATGCCGAACGCGCAGGTCACCTCCACAGCACCCGGCATCACGGGCGACGCGCAGGTCGCGCCCACAGCAACCCGACATCGCGGGCGACGCGCAGGTCGCGCCCACAGCAACCCGACATCGCGGGCGACGCGCAGGTCGCGCCCACACCACTCGGAATCACGGGCGACGGCGACAGCACCGGGAACGACCAGGCCCAGAGCCCGGACGTGAGGTAGCCCCACCCCGGCGCCCGGAATGACCTGCCGGCGCGCACCGTTACACTCCGCAGCCCCGCGGTGACCATCGCGGGAACCGGGCCCCTGGTGCAATGCCGAACCGGCCCTCGCCGCTACACCCCGGGCCGCCCGAGCACGCCACGCCGTCGGGCGCCTTCTGCACGACTTCACCCGTGCGACACCCCCTGCCGCACGGACACCCGACCAGAAAGGCACACATCATGCGTACCGATCTGATCCGCAAGACCGTCCTGACCGCCGCTGGAATCGCCGCCGCCGGTGGCGGCATCGCCGGCCCCGCCATCGCCGCCAACGCGGCCCCCGCCGAGAAGCCGAACACCACGGCCTCCCAGCAGAGCGACCGCAAGGGCCACGGCGAACACGAACTCACCATGCACTACCAGGCGCAGCCGAACTTCTTCTACTGCGGCCCCGCCGCCGCCCGCAACGCCCTCTCCGTCCAGGGCAAGGACATCAGCATCGACGCCATGGCCAATGAGATGGGCACCAACGTGCACGGCACCAACTCCATCTTCGACATCACCCCGGTGCTGAACAAGGAGACCGGCAAGAACGCCTACCACAGCGTCGAGATGTCCAGCCCCACCGCCGACGACAAGCAGACCAACCAGCTCCAGGCTGACATCGTCCGCACCGTCGACGACGGCCGCGCCGTCGTGGCCAACATCTTCGGCACCGCCACCGACACCGACGGCAACGTCCACTCCTACGAGGGTGGCCACTACATCAGCGTCATCGGCTACCGCGACGGCGGCAAGACCGTCACCATCGCCGACTCGGCCAACCCGAACATGGCCTCCTACCGGATGAACGTCGACAACCTCGCCGACTGGATCGCCACCCGCGGCTACTCCACCAGCTGACTCGGAGTAACCACCACCGACCGAGGGCCGGCCCACGTGGGCCGGCCCTCGGTCGTGTCACGGGGTTTTGGTGGAGACCGGCTCGTCGTGCTCCGGCGTGCGGTGCGCCCGTCGCCGTAGCCACCAGGTGCTGCCGACCCCGGCCAGCAGCGCCACGGCCAGCCCGGCCCAGGAGAAGTTCTTCAGCCAGTGCTCGGCGACCCGACCGAGGTGGAAGAGCAGGTACGTGGTGGCGAAGGCCCAGACCAGGCCGCCGGTCGCGTTCGCGAGCAGGAACCGGCGGTACGGCACATGCAGCGCGCCGGCCAGCGGCCCGGCGAGGATGCGCAGCAGCGCGACGAACCGGCCGAAGAACACCGCCCACACGCCGTGCCTGGCGAAGGTCTGCTCGGCACGGGCGAGGTGGTCCGGGCCCAGGTGCCGGGGAAAGCGCCGGCCGAGCCGGACGAGCAGTGGTCTGCCACCCCGGCGGCCCACGGTGTAGCCGAGCGAGTCACCGACGATCGCGCCGAGCGCGGCGGCCAACGCCACCCATTCCGGCTCGACGACCCCGGTCGCGGCGAGCAGCGCCGCGCTGAGCAGGGTGATCTCGCCGGGCAGCGGTATGCCCATGCTCTCCACCCCGATGATCCCGGCGACGGTCAGGTAGATCACCAGCGGCGGCAGCGCCCCGAGCCACTGTTGTAC
Organism: Micromonospora sp. NPDC005367; assembly: GCF_040606825.1. Classification (NCBI taxonomy): domain Bacteria; kingdom Bacillati; phylum Actinomycetota; class Actinomycetes; order Micromonosporales; family Micromonosporaceae; genus Micromonospora; species Micromonospora sp. NPDC005367. The sequence continues at coordinate 82,169 of NZ_JBEXFP010000013.1, forward strand.
GTCCAGCACGCCACCCTCCCCGCTTCGGCGCTCGAACGCTACCTGCGCCCGGGGACGACCAGCGAGGCGCGTTGACGCGTTTCCCGTCACGTCACGTGCGGGCGCCGCGAACGTCTCCGGCGCACGACGCGAATCCGCAGTTCAGCCCCGCGCGAGAGGTGGCGCTCCCGCAGGACGGGGAGCGTTCACGCCACCGGCGCGACGAACTCCAGCCGGTTGCCGTGCGCGTCCTCGGTGTGGAACCGGCGCATCCCGGGCAGTTCGTCGTCGCCCCAGATCACCGGGGCACCGGCCGTGGCGAGCCGGGCGGCCAGGGCGTCCAGGTCGGGGCGGAGCAGGGCGGGGTGGGCCTTGCGGGCGGGCCGGAAGTCGTCCTCGACGCCGAGGTGCAGTTCGGCCCCGTACCCGGTGAACCAGCAGCCACCACGTGCCGCGAGCACCGGCGGTTTGGCCTTCTCCGTCATGCCGAGCAGGCCGACGTAGTACGCGCGGGAAGCGTCCTCGGAGCCGCGCGGGCAGGCGAGTTGGACGTGGTGGATCATGAAGGCACCTCCTCGTATCGGACCATGGCACGAGGTTGCGTTAATAGCAAGACGGACGTACGGTTTTGTTGGCACGCGGTAAGCGGGTAAGTGTCGCCTAACCTCGGCGGCCCCCCGACCGGTGCGACAGACTGCTCAGGACACGGTCGCTGGTGTGAAGGAGTACGACGTGGCGAGCCTCGACACCTTCGGTGCGAAGACCCAGCTACGCGTCGGTGACGCGAGCTACGAGATTTTCAAGATTGACAAGGTGGACGGCCACGACCGGCTGCCGTACAGCTTGAAGATCCTGCTGGAGAACCTGCTGCGGACCGAGGACGGCGCGAACATCACCGCCGACCACATCCAGCAGCTCGGCGCGTGGGACCCCACCGCCGACCCGAGCGTGGAGATCCAGTTCACCCCGGCGCGGGTGCTCATGCAGGACTTCACCGGCGTGCCCTGCGTGGTCGACCTGGCCACCATGCGCGAGGCCGTCCGCGAGCTCGGCGGCGACGCCACCAAGGTCAACCCGCTGGCCCCGGCCGAGCTGGTCATCGACCACTCGGTGATCGCCGACCTGTTCGGCCGCGAGGACGCGTTCCAGCGCAACGTCGAGCTGGAGTACGAGCGCAACAAGGAGCGCTACCAGTTCCTGCGCTGGGGGCAGACCGCGTTCAACGAGTTCAAGGTCGTCCCGCCCGGCACCGGCATCGTGCACCAGGTCAACATCGAGTACCTGGCCCGCACGATCATGGAGCGCAACGGCCAGGCGTACCCGGACACCGTCGTCGGCACGGACTCCCACACCACCATGGTCAACGGCCTCGGGGTGCTCGGCTGGGGCGTCGGCGGCATCGAGGCCGAGGCCGCGATGCTCGGCCAGCCGGTCAGCATGCTGATCCCGCGGGTCGTCGGCTTCAAGCTCTCCGGCGAGATGCCGGCCGGCACCACCGCCACCGACCTGGTGCTCACCATCACCGAGATGCTGCGCAAGCACGGCGTGGTGGGCAAGTTCGTGGAGTTCTACGGTCCCGGCGTGAGCGCCGTGCCGCTGGCCAACCGGGCCACCATCGGCAACATGTCGCCGGAGTACGGCTCGACCGTGGCGATCTTCCCGATCGACGGTGAGACCATCCGCTACCTGCAGCTGACCGGGCGCAGCGAGGAGCAGGTCGCGCTCGTCGAGGCGTACGCCAAGGAGCAGGGCCTCTGGCACGACCCGGCCGCCGAGCCGAACTACTCCGAGAAGCTCGAACTCGACCTGAGCACCATCGAGCCGTCACTGGCCGGCCCGAAGCGCCCGCAGGACCGGGTGCCGCTGGGCAGCGCCAAGACGCTGTTCCGCTCGGCGCTCAAGGACTACGTGGCCGACGACCAGACCGGTGGCGACACCGACGCCCGCGGCGGCGTCCGCACCAACCCGCCCTACGGGATCGTGGGCCACGCCGACGAGGCCAGCGCCGAGTCCTTCCCGGCCAGCGACTCCCCGGCCAACGAAGTCAACGACCCGGCCGACGCCCCGCGTGACCTGGAGACCGCGGCGGTCGGCGCCGGCGGGCGGGCGACCAACCCGATCCGGGTGACCGGCGAGGACGGCACCGAGTTCGAGCTCGACCACGGCGCGGTGGTGATCGCCGCGATCACCTCCTGCACCAACACCTCGAACCCGCAGGTCATGATCGGCGCGGCTCTGCTGGCCCGCAACGCCGTGGAGCGTGGCCTGAACCGCAAGCCGTGGGTCAAGACCACCCTGGCCCCCGGGTCCAAGGTCGTCATGGACTACTACGAGCGTGCCGGGCTCACGCCGTACCTGGAGAAGCTCGGCTTCCACCTGGTCGGCTACGGGTGCACCACCTGCATCGGCAACTCCGGCCCACTGCCGGACGCGATCTCCGCCGCGGTCAACGAGGCCGACCTGTCGGTCGTCTCGGTGCTCTCCGGCAACCGGAACTTCGAGGGCCGGATCAACCCGGACGTCAAGATGAACTACCTGGCGTCCCCGCCGCTGGTGGTCGCGTACGCGCTGGCCGGCACGATGGACATCGACCTGGCCAACGAGCCGATCGGCGAGGACAGCTCCGGGGAGCCGGTCTACCTGCGCGAAATCTGGCCGAACAGCGCCGAGATCCAGGACGTCATCGCCTCGGCGATCGGCGCCACCGGGTTCAGCTCGGCGTACTCGGACGTCTTCGCCGGGGACGAGCGCTGGCAGTCCCTGCCCACCCCGACCGGTGACACGTTCTCCTGGAGCGGTGACTCCACCTACGTGCGCAAGCCCCCGTACTTCGAGGGCATGGAGCGGGAGCCGAAGGCCGTCGTCGACATCACCGGCGCTCGGGTGCTGGCCAAGCTCGGCGACTCGGTGACCACCGACCACATCTCGCCGGCCGGATCGATCAAGGCCGACTCCCCCGCGGGCAAGTACCTGGCGGAGCACGGCGTGGCCCGCCACGAGTTCAACTCGTACGGCTCGCGCCGGGGCAACCACGAGGTGATGATCCGCGGCACCTTCGCCAACATCCGGCTGCGCAACCAGTTGGTCCCCGGCGTCGAGGGCGGCTTCACCGTCAACCACCTCACCGGTGAGCAGACCAGCATCTACGACGCCTCCCAGTCGTACCAGGACGCGGGCGTGCCGCTGGTGGTGCTGGCCGGCAAGGAGTACGGCTCCGGCTCGTCGCGCGACTGGGCGGCGAAGGGCACCATGCTGCTCGGCGTCAAGGCGGTCATCGCCGAGTCGTACGAGCGCATCCACCGCTCGAACCTGATCGGCATGGGCGTCCTGCCGCTGCAGTTCCCGATCGACGAGAACGCCGAGACGCTGGGCCTGACCGGCACGGAGACGTTCTCCATCACCGGGGTGACCGCGCTGAACGACGGCGACACGCCGCGTACGGTCAAGGTCACCACCGACACCGGCCTCGAGTTCGACGCCGTCGTCCGCATCGACACCCCCGGTGAGGCGGACTACTACCGGCACGGCGGCATCCTGCAGTACGTGCTGCGCCGGATGATCAGCAACTGACGCACCACGCACGAGGGCCCCTTCCCGCACTTCGCGGGAAGGGGCCCTCGCCGTTGTGGGACACCCGGGACGAGACCGTGCGCACCGCCGGGTGGACGCGTCGGCGCCCGCCGGCGGCAGGGGCGCCCGCCGTCCGGTCAGTCGGAGGCGCGGCGGGCGTCGCGGGTCTTCATGGCGTGCTCCAGCAGGGTGATGAGCACCTCCTTGCTGGATTCCCGCCTACGCGCGTCGCACAGCAGCACCGGCACACCCGGATCCAGGTTCAGTGCCGCCTGGACCTCGTCCAGCCGGTAGTGCCTGGCCCCCTCGAAGCAGTTGACCGCCACCACGAACGGCGTCCCCCGCCCCTCGAAGTAGTCGATGGAGGGGAAGCAGTCGGCCAGCCGGCGGGTGTCGGCGAGCACCACCGCGCCGATCGCGCCGAGCGCCAGTTCGTCCCAGACGAACCAGAACCGGTCCTGCCCCGGCGTACCGAACAGGTAGAGCACGAGGTCGTCGCTGATCGTGATCCGGCCGAAGTCCATCGCGACGGTGGTGGTGCTCTTGCTCTCCACACCGGACAGGTCGTCGATGCCGACCCCGGACTCGGTCAGCACCTCCTCGGTGCGCAACGGGCGTGTCTCGCTGACCGCGCCGACCATGGTGGTCTTACCCACCCCAAACCCGCCCGCGACCAAAATCTTGATCGCGGTGGGCAGTGGGGTCGCTCCCGCCGGCCGCTCAGAGGGCCCGTAGTCCATTGATAACCGCCTCGAAAACACTGTTGTCGGGAAGCCCGGCCGAGGTACGCGGCTCGCGGACCTGGACCAGGTTGCGGGCCACCAGATCACCCAGCAGGACCCGGATGGTGCCCACCGGAAGGTCCAGGTGGGCGGCGATCTCGGCGACGGACTGCATGCGCTGGCAGAGCCCCACGATCGCCACGTGCTCCGGCCCCAGGCCGATTTCCGTGCCCACATCGGCGCGGGTCGCCGTGACCAGCGAGATCAGGTCGAACGTGCCGGTGACCGGGCGGGCCCGGCCGCGCGTGACCGCGTACGGACGCACGACCGGCCCGGCATGGTCGTCCACCCACTGATGCTCCGCGGACTCCCCCTGCACCGTCATCGCGGCTACTTCTCGCCGGTCGGCTGTTCGGCGGGCCGGGTCGGCGAGGCCACGTGCTTGCCGACCCGGGTGACGAGCATCGCCATCTCGTACGCGATCAGCCCGACATCGGCGTCCTCACTGGCCAGAACCGCGAGACAGGCGTTTCGCCCGGCGGCTGTGACGAAGAGGAACGAGGACTGCATCTCGATGATGGTCTGCTGCACCTGCCCACCACCGAACCGCTTCCCCGCACCCCGGGCGAGGCTCTGGATCCCGGCCGCCATCGCCGCCAGATGCTCACCGTCGTCCCGGCTGAGCCCCTGCGAGGAGGCCATCAACAGGCCGTCCGTCGAGAGCGCGACCGCGTGTTCGGCCTGCTTCACCCGGCCGACCAGGTCATCCAGCAACCACGTCAGGTCGGCACCCGATGCCGTCTTCTGGGCCACTCGTCGTCCTCTTCTCCCACGGCTGATGTAGCCGTCTTCGTCTGGTGCTGACCGCTCCGTCGCGGGCGGACTTCCGCGCCGCCGGCACTGGTCAGGTCGCTTGCTGCTCGTCGGCGTCCGGGCCGGGCCCGGCTTCCGGCGCGTCATCGTCGCCTAGCAGGCGCGCCGCCTCCGTCCGCCCCCGGCGGGTCCCCTTCTGGTACGAGCTCATCATCCGGCGCACCTGCTCGGGCTGCCGCACCATCTCCTCGTCCTCGTCAGCGCCGGTCACTGCGGGATCGTCACGCAGTTCCGGCACGATGTTCGCCTGCCGGACGCGGACCGGCAGGCCCGAATCCGTCTGCGGCGGCTCGACCCGGGACGGAAGCGGGCCACCCTCGGAGCGGACGGGCGCCGACGCATCCGCCGCGATGCGGGGTACGGCCAGCGGCAGCCCGGTCGGCACCGTCGGTCCCTCCAGCGCCGCCTGCTGTTCCGGGACGCGTCGGGTACGGCTCGGCAGTCCCTCGGCGGTCGGCGGCCCGGAGCGGGTCCGGGTGGGCAGCGCCGACCCGTCGACGGCCGCTTCGGCCCGCTCGGGCGCCTCCGGCGCGGGCGGCTCGGCCAACGCGACCGGGGCCGCCGGCTGGGCGACGGCCGGGGCGATCGCCGCCGGCGTCGCGCCGGCCGCCTCGGGCGCTACGCCGGCCGCCCGGGTGCTCGGCAGGCCGCCGGAGGATTCAAGGTCTTCACCCGCGTCGGTGACCAGGTCGATCGGGATGAGCACGACAGCGGTCGTGCCGCCGTACGCGGACTCCTTCAGCTGCACCTTGACGCCGTGCCGCTCGGTCAGCCGGCTCACCACGTACAGGCCGAGCCGGGAGGCGTTCGCGAGGTTCAGCTCGGACTGGTCGGTGATCCGGTGGTTGGCCGCGGCCAGGTCCTCCGGGGTCATGCCGAGGCCACGGTCCTCGATCTCGATGGCGAACCCGTTGGCCACCATCTGGCCCCGAACCTCGACAGTGGTGTTCGGCGGGGAGAAAGACAGGCCGTTCTCGATCAGTTCCGCGAGCAGGTGGATGATGTCGCCGACCGCCCGACCGGCGAGCGACACCGGCCCGATCGGCAGCACGTTGACCCGGGTGTAGTCCTCGACCTCGGCGACCGCGCCCCGGATCACGTCCACCATGGGCACGTTGCGTCGCCAGGCGCGGCCCGGCGTGGAGCCGGAGAGCACGATCAGGTTCTCGGCGTTACGCCGCATCCGGGTGGCCAGGTGGTCGACCCGGAACAGGTCCTCCAACTCCTCGGCGTCCTGCTCGCGCCGCTCCATCGCGTCCAGCAGGGTCAGCTGGCGGTGCACCAGCGCCTGCGTACGCCGGGCCAGGCTGAGGAAGACCTCGCGGACACCACGGCGCAGCTCGGCCTGCTCGACGGCGGTCCGGATCGCGGTCTCCTGGACCGCGTTGAACGCCTTGCCCACCTGGCCGATCTCGTCGTCGCCGAACTCGAGCGGCGGCGCCTCCTTGGCCACGTCGACCTCCTCGCCGTGACCGAGGCGCTCCACCACGCTGGGCAGGCGCTCGTCGGCCAGCCGGAAGGCCGCGTCGCGCAGCCGCTCGAGCTGACGCAGCAGGGCCCGCGCCGTGGTGATCGACACGATGATCGAGGCGACGACGGCGATCAGACCCAGACCCGCGGCGAGAACCAGCCGCACGATCACGCCGACCGCGACCGGCATCGCCCGAGACACCACGTCGTTGCCACCGGCGATGATGACGTCGCGCAGGCTCTGCTCGACCGGCGTGACGGCGGCGTCCCACTCGGCCGCCTGCACCGGCGGACGCCCTGGGACGTTACGGGTCCGGACGAGTTCGTCCTCCAGGGCGCGGAACTTCTGGAAGGTCTCGCCCGCGGCCACCGCCTCGTAGCGCTTCCGGTCGGTGCCGGCCAGGTCGATCGTCGTCTGCTCGACGGTGTACCGCTGCGCGCCCACCAGCCGGGCGAACTGGGCCTGCTCCGCCGCGGTGATCCGGCCTGCGGCGAGCGCCCCGGTGAGCAGGGCGTCCTCCTGCGACACCAGCTCACGGGCCCGGTTCAGGTCGATCAGCGCCCCGGTCTCCTGCGCGATCTGACGGTCGTCCAGACCGCCGAGCGCGTCGAACACGTTGAAGATCGAGTCGATCACTCCGACGTACGCGCTCATCGTGGTGGTGCGGTCGATGCTGCGCGCGTCCACCCCGGCCCGGGTCTCGCTCAGCCCGTCCAGGTCGGCGAGGAGTTCGTCGATGCGCTGCTCCAGCTGCGCGCTCGCCGGCACCTCGGTACGCCAGTCCCGTACCGACTCGCGGAACGTCGCCGCGTAGTCGTCGGTGCGCCGCCGCTCCGCCGCGAGCTGCTCCAACTGCGTCGCGTCCGGGCCGCCCAAGTAGGCCAGGGACAGCCGCCGCTCCTTCTGCAGCTGCGTGAGCAGCGGGTCGCTCGGCTCGAAGACGCGCGAGTTCAGCGCCTGGACGCCGAGCAGGTTGAACCCGTCCCGGACGGTCACCCATGCCGCGAAGGCCCAGAGCGCGACCAGCGACACGAGCAGGGCAACGACTTTGGTACGGAGATTCGTACTTCGGGAACCCATCACACCGTCCTGGCCGGATATCTGGTCATGTGCCCGAGCATGGGTATCGGCGCACTAATCGACACCGGCGCACGCTAGCAGTGTCGGGATGTGCACTCAAGCGGTCCTGATCATGCAACCGCCGACTAGAGTCACCGCCCGGTCAACTATCCACATTGCTCGGACGGGTAATCCACCTGGCCGCCAGCACCGCTGCCTGCACGATCAGGGCCGGGCGGTACAGGTCCTTGTCGTGCCACAGCTCCGGGCCGTCATCGCGAATTTCCGTTGTGGACAGCCAGGCCGCGCCGCGCCCGACGGCCTCGGTTGCGGACGGACCGAATCGGGGTTCGGCGGTACGCACCGTCTGCACCGCGTACGCCGTCTCCTCGGCGCTGCCGGCCCACCGGCCCCACGAGCCGTCCGCCCGCTGGCTCGCCAGCACCCAGTTCACCGCCCGGTCGACCGCGTGCCGCGCGGCGTCGGTACCGCCGTACTCGGCCAGGGCCAGTGCCGCGCAGCAGGTGGCGTAGTACGGCGAGGCGTGCCAACGGTCCGACCACCGCCCGTCCGGTTCCTGCTGGTCGAGCAGCCAGCGGGTCAGCCGGCGCACCGCGGACTCCAGCCAGGGTGTGGCCGGGCCGCCGGAGGGCAGCAGGTGCCCGAGCGCGTCGAGCACGTGCGCATTGGTGGTGACCGAGGCGCCATCCTCACCGGGCCAGGTGCAGAAGTGCTCGCCCGTGTCGTACGGCCGCAGCACCAGCGGGTCGACCGGGTGGCCGAGCCGCGCGAGCGCGTAGATGGTCATCGAGGTGGTGTCCGCATCCGCCGGCAGACCGGGTCCGGTCGGCGTGCCGGCCGGACCGAGGGCCGCGCGCAGGTCGTCGGTGAGCACTGCCGGCACCCGCACCGGGACACCGGCGCGGGAGAGCGTGCCGAGCACCCAGGACCGCTCGAACACGGTGATCGGGCTGGCGCAGGGCACCGGTCCCCCATACTGCCGGACCAGGTCCTCCAGATAGGTCCGTCCCGGCTCGCCGTGGCCGGGCTGCGGGCCGAGCCAGGCGGCGGTGGCCGCCGGCGAGGCACCCACCGTGCCAGGGCCGACCGGACCGAACCTGGCGGCCCGCCGCGCGGCCGGGCCGACCACCTCCAGCGCATGCGCGAGTTTCTCCGGCAGGGGCCGGCCGGCGGCGAAGAGCGCCCGGGCACTCGCCAGCCGGCGATGGCCCATCCCGTCCGGCAGGGGCAGCCGGAACATGCCACGCCAGTGGTCGAAGCCCGGCCGGTCGTCCAGCAGGTCGAGGTGCCCGGCGATCAGTTCGGTAAGGGCAGGCACGATCAGGTCGGTGGCCGGCAGGTCCGGCGGCGGTGGGGCGGCCGGGCCGGTGAGCGTGCCGTGGAGCACCCGCAGCCCGTCCTCGACCGCCTGGGCGAGACGATCGAGCCCGACCGCGCCGCCGTCGCCACGCCGCAGGGCCGTCAGCAACGCCTCGGTGGCACTGAGCGTCGGCACCAGGGCGTAGCCGTCCGGGGCACCCCAGGCGCCGTCCGGGCGCTGCCGCCCCACCAGCCAGGAGATCCGCTCGTCGTGACCGACGAGCCACGGGGCCAGGCTGACCAGCCGCCCGGTCTCGTAGACCGACGGGGAGGACCGTCCGGAGGGCTCGGCGAGCATCTCGACGATCAGATCGGGCGCCGACGCCCGATCCACCACCGCCGCACCGGCCCGCGAGACGCGCTCCGACCCGGCCTCGTGGTACGCGTGCCCGCTCACCGGTTGCCCCAGAAGTCGGTCGAGCCGTAGAAGCCGTTGGTGTAGCCGAGCTGGCGGGTCAGGTAGGTGGCCTCCCTCGGCCACCGGTCGGCCAGATCCGCGAGCGTCTTGCGGCAGCTCTCCGTCAAATCGGCCGCCCGCCGCGCCACCTCGGCCGGATCACCGACCAGGGTGATGGCGTTCAGATCCCCCCATTCCCGGTCCCGCTCGTGGGTGGCTAGGTCGTTCACGAGCCGCAACACCTGCTGCACCTGGTCGCTCGCCGCGACGAGTTCGGGCAACCGGCGGTGGACGTCCGCATCCCCGGTACGGATCCAGTGGGCGACGTTGACGACGGTGCAGGCGAGGTTGTCGGCATTGTCGAGGTACTCCTCGTAGCTCGGCGGCCGACCGGCCGCCGTCGACGCACGCCAGTCCCATTCGCGTGCCATCGCGGCGAGGGTGCGGTGAACCGCGTCCCGCCAGAGCGACCGCGCCGTCGGATAGCCTGGCGACCGGGCCAACTCGTCGCGCAGTTCGGCCAGGAACCGCCCCAGTGGATCCTCCACCGTCGGCGCGGCGCCGTCGACCACGGCGAGGGTGTCCGCGGTGATCCGGTCGACCGCCTCGCGCGATTTGGCGAGGTAGTCGACCTGCCAGTCGAGCGCGAAGCCCCAGAGCACCGCCCGGTTGGCGAACCTCAGTTCCTCCGTCGTGCACGACGGGGAACTGAAGGCCATCGCCATCGCGATGCTGCTGTACAGCGCCGGGTCGAACGGCCGGGCGGAGAAGAGTTCGGGATGCGCAGCTGCCTGCCGTTGCAGGTCGCGCTGGCCCTTCGCGGCGAGCGCGCAGATGCGGCCCTGCTCGGCGGCGAGGGTCATGGCGTCGTCAGATCGGTACGTGTTCATCCTCAGGCCGCGTCCGCCATGGTGGCGAGCGTCAACTCCACGCGCCGGCGGGGCCGCAGGGCGGCGGCGAGGCGCAGGCCGGGTACGCCCGATCGGCGCAGCCGGAAACGGTAGCGGCTCAGCATCGTGGCGAGAATCAGCTGTGCCTCCAGGTAGAACAGGTACATGCCGAGACACTGGTGCGGCCCGCCGCCGAACGGGAAGTGGGCGTAGCGGTGCCGGCCGCGGATACGTTCCGGGGTGAACCGGTCGGGGTCGAACTCGTCGGGCCGGTCCCAGAACGCCGTCATCCGCTGGGTGATCAGGGGGCTCGCGACCATCGTCGCGCCGGCCTCCACCTCCACCCCGTCGATGACGTCGTCGGCGACCGCCCGACGCGGAATGATCCAGCCGATCGGGTAGAGCCGCAGCAGCTCGTCCAGGACCATCCGCGTGTAGGGCAGCTGGTTGAGGTGCTCCCGCCGGACGGGCCCGTCGCCGACCACCTGCGCGATCTCGCCGTACAGCCGCTCGGCCACGTCGGGCCGCTCGTCGAGGTGCGGCCAGAGCCAGGTCAGCACGTTGATCGTGGTCTCGGTGGTGGCCGCGAACATGGCCACTGTGTCGTTGCGTACCTGCTGCTCGCTGAGCCGCCGGCCGTCCTCGGTACGCGCCTGCCACAGCGTGGAGATGACGTCGTCGCCCTCGTCGGCGGTGGCCTTGGACGCGCGCACGATCGGCAGCAGGACGTCGTCCACGATCTGCTTGGCGCGGCGGAACGGCCGGTCGCCCGGCATCGGCAGCGACAGCGGCGCGAACGGCACGACGATGCGCGGGATCACCGCGGTCGCGATGACGTCCTGCGCGTCGACCACCCGCATCGCGTCCGATACGGAGATCTTGTCACCGAAGAGCACCTTCATGATGGCGCGGCACACGATGCGGGTCTGCTCGACTCCGATGTCGACGGTGCGGCCGTCCCGCGACGGCTCGTCGAGCTCGTCCACGGCGTCCCGGATGGCCTCGGCCATCCCATCCACCAGCGCCTCGATCCGTTTGGCGGTGAACATCGGCTGGAGCATCTTGCGGCTCGCCGACCAGATCTGCCCCTCGCCGAGGATCCCCTCGCCGAATAGCCGCTTTACGGGCCGCCAGAACAGCCCGTCGCCGGCCCGCTCGTAGTTCTCCGACCGCTCGCGTAGTACGTGCTGCACGTGCCGGGGGTGTGTCACCAGGTACGGCCGGAATGAGCCCAGGTTGAGGCGGACCAGTTCCCCGCCGGCCCGCTCACCGACTGCTATCAGCGCGCGGGCCGGGTCGCGGAGCAGGCTCGGCACCATCTGGTGCAGCGGAACGGTGCGTGCTCGTCGGGCGCGGGACTGCCCGGAATCTAGCGATTGCACCTGGGCCGAACCCCCTCTTTTGCGACTGTCCGTCGTGGAATGACCATTTGGAGTCAGGACTCAGCGAGCATGCCACTGCACCGTGAAACTTCTCTAGACGCGTCTAGAGAAATTTTCATGCGCAACAGATGCGCCCCTGGGAAGACAGCTCGACGACATCTACGCCTCACGCGGATCCCAGGGCCAACGGACTGACCCGTCGACCGGGTCGCCTGGCCCGCCGCTCCGGCCCGCCGGAAGGTCGACCCCGCCGCTCCAGCCCCGGCGAGGTCGACCCGCGCCGTCCGACTTCGGGAAGGTCGACCCGCGCCGTCCCGGCGCGGGGAAGGTCGGGCGCACCCGCCGGGGCGGCGCCGGCCAAGGCACGAGGCGACGGCAGGGGCCGCCGAGCGGCAGCCGCGACGGGTCATGATCAGGCCTTACCGGCAGGTCGGACGACCGGATCGGCGGGGTAACCTGCGCGGCTCCAGGCCCCCTGTGCCAGGCTCATGGTCATGGACGACAAGAACATCCTGAACCGGATCTCCGAGCTGGTCGACGAGGAGCACCAGCTGCGCTCGGCCGCACAGGCCCACGAGAAGGGCACCGACGAGGAGGCGCAGAACCGGCTGCGCGAGCTGGAGGAGTCGCTCGACCAGTGCTGGGACCTGCTGCGCCGGCGCCGCGCCGCACGGGCCACCCACGACGACCCGGACGCCCAGGGCACACGCCCCAAGCCCGAGGTCGAGCGCTACATGCAGTGACCTGACGGGTGGGCCGGGGCGGCTTCGCCGCCACGGTGCCCGGCCCGGGCGATGCCCGGTCACGCCGAGACCGTGGCGCGGCCGCCCGGCCCACCCGCTTCAGCGGATACCCGCCTCCCGCAGCAGCTCCCCCGTCAGCGCGGTCGGGTCGGCCAGCTCGGCCGGCAGTCCCCGCGCCGCGAACCAGTCGCCCACCACCCGGACGTCCCGGGCCAGGAACTCGGGCCCCTGCGGGTTGCCCACCAGGTCCACCACCTGCGGCAGGTCGATCATGACCAGCCGCTCACGGTGCACCAGGAGGTTGTACGGCGACAGGTCGCCGTGCGCGTACCCGGCGCGGGCCAGCACCACCAGCGCGTCGACCAGTTGGGTCCAGAGGTCGCGCAGACCGGCCCGGTCCGGCCGGAGCTGGGCCAACCGGGGCGCGGCCTGCCCGCCCTCCGGGTCACCGAGAAACTCGAGCATCAGCTCGGTGCCGCGCAGCTGCACCGGATAGGGCACGGCGATCGTGCCGTGCTCGACACCGATCTCCCAGAGCCGGGCGAGCGCGGCGAACTCGGCCGCCGCCCACTGCCCGGCGATCAGCTGCCGCCCGAAGGCGGTCCGCCCGGCCATCGCCCGGTTCTCCCGGGAGCGGCGGACCCGCCGCCCCTCCAGGTAGCCGGCGTCCCGGTGGAACAGCCGGTGCTCGGCGTCCCGGTATCGCTTGGCGGCCAGCAGGCAGGCCCGGTCGGTGCCGAGCACCGCCCGGCGGACGAGGTGGACGTCCGCCTCCTTGCCGGTCTTGAGCACACCGAGGTCGGTGTCCTTCGCCGCCAGCTCGGTGACGAGCCAGGCGGGGTGCGGCTGCGGGCCGTGTACGGCGTCGTCCCAGGACGACCAGCGCTGGCCGGTCTCCGGGTCGGACTCGTCGTCCGGGCCACCGTCGACCGGCTCGGTTCGCCGGCCGTGCTTCAGGAACTGTGGTTCGTCATCGTCGAAGCGGCGTCGGCCGCGGGCCCGGCGCTGCGGCGCCGGGAAGTCGTACTCGCGCACTGCGGTGCTCGTCCCTTGTTCGAGGTTGATGAAGGCCGGTGGGAACGACCTGCGAAGACGGCCATGACCGACCTCCCCTCCTCGACCGGGCGTACGCCCGGGTGCACGATGCGCGGACCATGCTCATCCGCGGTCCGGCAGCAGTCAACCGAAATACGGCCGCTCGCTCCGGGGCGGAATCGGCCGGCCGATCACGGTGCGGGCGGCCCGCAACGGCTGTCATCCCGGCGGGCACGCCGACGACCGGGCAGCGGCCTTCAGCCGGCCAGCACGGCGGCGACCGCCGCGATCAACCCGTCCGCCGTACGGGTCGGCCGGAACCTGTCGTCCGACCAGGTACGTCCCCGGTGCAGCCAGACGCTGGGCAGACCGACCGACGTCGCGCCGCCGATGTCCGCCTCCGGACTGTCGCCGACCATCCACGCGCCCCGCAGCGGCATCCGTACGCGCTGGGCGGCGAGCGCGAAGATCCGGGGATTGGGCTTGCTGACGCCCGCCTCCTCGGAGATCACCCAGTCGGCGACGTACCGGTCCAGCCCGGTCCCGCGAATCTTGCCCTCCTGCTGCCGGACGGCGCCGTTGGTGACCACCACGGGCACCCAGCCGGCGTCGTCCGCGATCCGCAGCGCGCAGGCGATCAGCGGATCCAGTCGGGTGTGCGCGACCAACCCGTCGTGCAGCTCCTCGACGAGGTCGATCGAGGGGACGCGCAGGTCGTACCGGTCCCGGATCGCGTCGGCCACGTCCCAGCGGTCGGTCAGCCCGTCGGCGTCGATGGAGAGCAACCATTCGATGTCGGCCGGAGGCGCGCCGATGCCGTCCAGGAAGCGTTGCCCCCAGGCGCGGAACGGCCCGGCCCGGTCGAGCAGGGTGTTGTCCAGATCCAGGAGGAGCAATGGCACTCGGGCACCCTACGGGAATGAGCGCTTCCAGCGACAGATCCGTTACGTTAACTCCTCATCCCAGCAACGAGAGCCGGGTGGGGCCCTGATCGGGCAGCCGGTCGACGAGCATCGAGTGCGCGGCCCGGGTGGCCGCCAGCTGAGCCGGGTCCAGCGTCACGACCAGCACGTCCTCGCCGGTGTCCGCGCCTCGGGCCAACGTGCGCCCCTCGGGGTCGTGGACGGCGGCCCCGCCGTTGAACCGCCACGGGTCCGCACCCCCGACCGAGTTGGCGAAGACCACGTACATGGTGTTGTCCAACGCGCGGGCCGCGTAGTAGAGGTCGCGGCGGTGCTCGGAGCCGGCCACGTAGCCGCTCGGGCAGAGGTAGCCGTGCGCGCCGTCGACAGCGGCGGCCCGCCCGTGCTCCGGGAAGCAGCCGTCGTAGCAGATGCCCAGCCCGAGCCGCCAGCCGTCGACGAGCAGGGTGGCCCCTCGCGTGCCGGGCACGAACAGTTCCCGTTCGCCATCCCAGAGCTGCTGCTTGTCGTAGCCGGCCCGAACGTTGCCACGACGGTCGACGACCAGCGACGAGATGGTCCGCCGGCCGTCAGGGTGACGCACCGCGGCGCCGATCACCACGCTGATGCCGCCGGCCACCGCCGCGGCGCTCAGCGGCGCCAGTCGCGGGTCGTCGACCGTACGGTCGCCGGCGGCCACCACGTCGGTCCCGGTCGGGTCGGCGGCGAGGGTCGGTGGGTGGTACGCGGTGAGGAAGAGTTCCGGCAGGACGGCGATCCGGGCGCCCGCGTCGGCGGCCCGGGCGACGAGGCGGGCGGCGGCGGCCGCGTTGCCGGCGACGTCTCCGGGGACCGGCTCGGCCTGGACGGCGGCGACGGTCAGCGGGGCGGAGGGCAGGGTGGCGGGGGGCGGCGTCACGGGGGTGATGCTAGACCCGCGGTCCGACGGCCACGAGCCCGCAATCCCAAGCCGTACGTACGGTTTGCATGATGCCCGGCCACCTGGGACCATCGACGCGTGCCCAGAGTAAGCCAGGACCAGCTCGACGCGCGCCGCCAGGAGATCCTCGCCGCCTCTCGGGCGTGTTTCGCCCGGCACGGCTACGAGGGCGCCACCGTGCGCCGCCTCGAGGAGGCCACCGGGCTCTCCCGGGGAGCCATCTTCCACCACTTCCGCGACAAGGATTCCCTCTTCCTCGCCGTCGCCGAGGACGACGCGGTGGCCATGGTCGAGACGGTGGCCCGCAACGGCCTGGTCCAGGTGATGCGGGACCTGTTGGCGGGAGCCATGTCGCCGGACACCACCGGCTGGCTGGGCACCCAGCTCGAGGTGTCCCGCCGGCTGCGTACCGACCCGGCGTTCGCCCGCCGCTGGGCCGAACGGTCCGCGGCCATCGCCGAGGCGACCCGCGAGCGACTGGCCCGCCAGCGCGACGCCGGGGTACTGCGTGAGGACGTCCCGATCGACGTGCTGGCCCAGTTCCTCGAACTGGCCTACGACGGCCTCGTGCTGCACCTGGCGATGGGACGCCCCGCCGGCGACCTCGACCCCGTGCTCGACCTCGTCGAGGAGGCGGTCCGCCGGCGTTGAACCCGGCGGCCGCGCCCGCCCGTAAGGGGTCGTGGCGTTGGCGAAGTTGCTCCACAATGGTTCCGCCGACCCTTCGGTGACAGGAGCAACCGATGGCCGATCTCGACTTCGCCGCTTCCGGCGACACGTGGGGCATCTCCGGTCCGACCTTCCTCCGGTTCTACCTCACCGCGGCCGCCCTGCTGGTGGCCGTCGCAGTGGTCCACCGGATCCGGCTCATCAGCGGCGCACGGGAGGATGGCCGCGATCCGCTGGCCCCCCAGCAGGCGGCGTACCTCAACGGCGGCGACACGCTCGCCGTGCACGCCGCGCTCGGCGGACTGCGTGCCCACGGCGCGATCGGCGTCGAACGAAACCACCAGTTGAAGGCCACCGGCCCGCTGCCCGCCGGGGCGACGCCACTGGAACAGGCGATCCACCACGCGGCCGGGCAGCGTGCCCGGGTCCGTGAGCTGCGCCGGGACCAGTGGGTGGACCGGGCGCTCACCGACCTGCGCGAGGGTCTCGAGCGGCGCGAGCTGCTCCTGTCGCCGGCGCAGCGGGGCGCGGCCCGGCGCGCCTCGCTGACCCTGCTCACCCTGATCGCGATCGGCGCGGTGCGGATGTTCCTCGGGCTCGCCGACGGCCGGCCCGTCGGCTACCTGCTGCTCAGCCTGGTGGCGCTCGTCGTGGCCTCCCTGTTCCTGAGCCGGGTCCCGCGGATGACCCGGGCGGGCCGGCAGGCCCTGCACGACATGCGCCGCCAGCACGCCCACCTCGCACCGTCCGCCGCCCCGTCGTACCCGACGTACGGCGCGGTCGGCGTGTCCACGGGTGTGGCGCTCTTCGGCGCCGCCTCGCTCTGGGCGCTCGACCCGGGCTTCGCCGCACAGGCCGAGATCCCGCGACAGCCCATCTCCAGCGGAGGGGTCGGTTCGTCGGGTGGTGACGGCGGCTCCGGCGGCGATGGCGGCTCGTGCGGCGGCGGCTCCTGCGGGGGCGGTGGCTGTGGCGGCGGTGGCTGTGGCGGCGGTTGCGGCGGATGAACGGGCCGACCGGCGTCGGCATCGGCTGGCGCCCCGAGATCGCCGGTTTCGTCGCCGAACTGCCCGGGCTGCGCTTCGTCGAGGTGGTGGCGGAGTCGCTGGCGTCCTCCGGTCCGCTGCCCTCGGGGCTCACCGCGCTGCGCGGGCGAGGCGTGACCGTCGTACCGCACGGGGTGCGGCTCTCTCTCGGCGGCGCGGAGCCGGTCGCTCCCGCCCGGATCGAACACCTCGCCGCGGTCGCCGAACTGGTGAGCGCGCCGCTGGTCAGCGAGCACATCGCCTTCGTCCGGGCCGGCGGGTTGGAGGCCGGACACCTCCTGCCCCTGCCGCGCAGCCGGGCGGCCGTCGACGCGGTCTGCGCGAACGTCGCCCGCGCCCGGGAGCGGTTGCCGGTGCCGATCGCGCTGGAACCGATCGCTGCGCTCTTCGACTGGCCCGACGACGAGCTGGACGAGGCCGCCTTCCTCACCGAGATCCTCGAACGCTCCGACGCGCTGCTGCTGCTCGACATCGCCAACGTGTACGCGAACGCACGCAACCGCGGCACCGACCCGCTCGACCTGCTCGACCGGCTACCGCTGGACCGGGTCGCCTACGTGCACGTGGCCGGCGGCTCCGAGCTTGGCGGCTTCTACCACGACACGCACACCGACCCGGTGCCCCGGCCGGTGCTGGAGCTGGTCGGCGAGCTCTGTGCCCGCCGGCGGCCGCCGGCTCTGCTGCTGGAGCGGGACGGCCACTACCCACCCGCGCAGGCGCTCCGCGCCGAGCTCGACGCCCTCGCGGGCGCGTCGGGTTTCCCGGTGGTGACGTGACCGGCGACGCCGGGACCGACCGGGCGAACAACCTGGCCGCACGGCAGGCGGAGCTGGTCGCCGCCCTGGTCGCCGGCGGGCCGGTGCCATCCGGATTCGCGCCCGCGCCGCTGGCCGCGGCCCGGGCCGCCTTACTGCGCAAGCGCGCCGGCGGGGTGGCCCGGCACTGGCCGCTGCTCGCCGCCGCCCTCGGCCCGGACTGGCCGACGACATTCGCGGCGTGGGCGGCCGACCGGCCGACTCACGGTGCGCTCCGCGACGGTTGGGACCTGGCCCGCGCCCTTCGCGACGAAGGCATACTGCCACCGCTCGGGGCGGAGGAGCTGGCCGTCCGGGAGGCCGGCGCCCGCTACGACGGGCAACGTCCGCCCCGCCCACGCCGCCTGCCGGCCGTCGGCCGGGTGTGCGGCGCCGTGGCGGTCCAGCTCGCCGGCCGGGTACGCCTGCTCCGCCCCGCACCTCGGGTGAGCTTCGACCCCGCGGGTCGCGACCGCTGACTCCGGTACGGCAGGATCGGCAGCATGGATCTCGGACTCAGCGAACGGGTGTACGTGCTGACCGGCGCCTCCCGGGGCCTCGGCTACGCGACCGCCGAATGCCTCGTCGCCGACGGGGCGCGCGTGGTGCTCTCCGCCCGGGACGCCGACCTGGTCGCCGCCGCCGCAGGCCGCCTCGGCGGCCCGGAACGGGCGATCGGGGTACCAGGCGACCTGGGCGACCCGACGTTGCCGGAACGCCTGGTCGCGGCCGCCAAGGACCACTTCGGGCGGCTCGACGGCGCACTGATCTCGGTCGGCGGCCCGCCGCCGGGCAGCGCCGTCTCGGTCACCGACGAGCAGTGGCGCGCCTCCTTCGAGACGATCTTCCTCGGCACGGTCCGCGCGGTACGGACGGTCACCGCCAACCTCACCGACGGCGGCGCGATCGGGCTGGTCCTGTCCAGCTCGGCCCGCAGTCCCCTACCCGGGCTCGGCATCTCCAACGGGCTCCGGCCCGGCCTGGTCGGCGCGGCCAAGGACGTCGCCGACGAGTGCGGCCCGCGCGGCGTCCGTATCGTCGGTCTGCTCCCCGGCCGCATCCTCACCGACCGCAGCCGGGAGTTGCTGGCCGCCACCGGTGACCCGGACCGCGCGCTCACCGAGATCGAGGCGGCCATCCCGCTGCGCCGCATCGGCGATCCCGCCGAGTTCGGCCGCGTCGCCGCATTCGTCCTCTCCCCCGCCGCCAGCTACGTCACCGGGGTCACCATCCCCGTCGACGGCGGCTCGCTGCGCGGGCTGTGAACCCGGACCCGCCCGGCGGTCGCCGGCCCGGCCGGTCACGTCCCGGCGCGCCCGCCCCCGGCGACCGCCGCCCCGGCTCCGGGCCGCTCGGCGATCGCCGTCCCGGTCCCGCCGGCCGGTACCCGCGGCCGACCCGGGAGGAACTCGCGGCGGCCGCGGACCGTACCCTCCCCGATCTCATCGCGACCGGCCTCGACGTGCTCTTCGTCGGCATCAATCCGGGCCTGTGGTCGGCGGCCACCGGATGGCACTTCGCCCGGCCGGGCAACCGGTTCTGGCCGGCGCTCTACCGGGGCGGCTTCACCCCACGGCTGCTGCACCCGAGCGAACAGGACGAGTTGCCCGGGTACGGCATCGGCATCACCAACATGGTGGACCGCGCCAGCGCCCGCGCCGACGAACTGACCGCCGCCGAGCTGGTCGCCGGGGCGGAGACGCTACGGGAGAAGGCGGCGCGGTACCGGCCACGCTGGGTGGCGGTGGTCGGCGTGACCGCGTATCGGATCGGGTTCGCCCGCCCCAAGGCGACGTTCGGCGCGCAACCGGAGCTGCTCGCGGCCGCCCGGCTCTGGGTGCTGCCCAATCCGAGCGGGCTCAACGCACACTTCACGCCCGAGAGTCTGGGCGCCGCCTTCGCCGAGCTTCGCCAGGCATCGAAGAGGCTCTGACCCACCCAGTGCTCGTCGCTGCGGGCCGTCCGGGTCGCCGGACCGCGTCTCGGCCGCGCCGCGCGTGCCGGGCGTGGGCCCGCACCGTCGCGTCGACCGGAGCCGCGTTCAGTTCGCGGCGGCCGGCGGCATCGTCTCCTCGGCCACGTACGTGCCCATCGGCATGACCAGCGGCTCGGGGCCGGTCGCGTCCACGTACGGGGTGGGCGACTCGGCGACCGCGAACTGCGTCCGGTAGAGCTCGGCGTAGAGGCCACCGACAGCGACCAGTTCGTCGTGCCGCCCCCGCTCGACGATGCGGCCGCGGTCGAGGACCAGGATCTGGTCGGCGTCCCGGACGGTGGAGAGCCGGTGCGCGATCACCAGCGCCGTACGCCCGGCCAGCGCCACCGACAGCGCCCGCTGGACGGCAGCCTCGCTCTCCGAGTCGAGGTGGGCCGTCGCCTCGTCGAGGATGACGATCGACGGGGCCTTGAGCAGCAGCCGCGCGATGGCGATCCGCTGCTTCTCGCCCCCGGAGAACCGGTAGCCGCGTTCACCGACGGTGGTCTCCAGCCCGTCGGGCAGCGACCGGACCAGGTCGGCGATCTGCGCGCCGGCCAGCGCCGCCCACAGCTCGTCGTCGGTGGCGTCCGGCTTGGCGTAGCGCAGGTTCTCCCGGATCGACTCGTGGAACAGGTGCGAGTCCTGGGTGACCACGCCGATCTCGTCGCGCAGTGACGCGAGCGTGGCGTCCCGTACGTCGACGCCGCCGACGAGCACCTGGCCGTCGGTGACGTCGTAGACCCGCGGGATGAGCATGGACAGCGTCGACTTGCCGGCGCCGGAGGGGCCGACCAGGGCGACCATCTGCCCCGGCTCGGCGGTGAACGAGACGCCACGCAAAACCGGCTCGGTGATCGTACGGTCGAGAGCCGCGACCTCCTCCAGCGAGGCGAGCGAGATGTCGGCGGCGCTCGGGTAGCGGAACCGCACGTCGCGGAACTCGACCCGGCCGTTGTCCCGGGGCACCGGCAGGGCTTCCGGCTTCTCCTCGATCGCCGGGCGCAGGTCGAGCACCTCGAAGACCCGGTCGAAGGAGACGAGGGCGCTCATCACGTCGACGCGGACGTTGGAGAGCGCGGTCAGCGGGCCGTACAGGCGGGTGAGCAGCAGCGCGAGCGTCACGACGGTGCCGGCGCTGACGTTGCCGCTGACGGCGAGCCACCCGCCGAGGCCGTAGGTGAGCGCCTGGGCGAGCGAGGCGACCAGCAGCATGGCCACGAAGAAGGTCCGCGAGTACATGGCGGACTGGATTCCGATGTCGCGTACCCGCTCCGCGCGGCCGGCGAACCGGCGTGCCTCGCCGTCCGGTTGGCCGAACAGCTTCACCAGCAGCGCTCCCGCTACGTTGAACCGCTCGGTCATCGTGGCGTTCATCCTGGCGTCGAGGTTGTACGCCTCACGGGTGATGTCGGCGAGGCGCCGGCCGACCCGACGCGCCGGGATGATGAAGACCGGCAGCAGCACCAACGACAGCGCGGTGATCTGCCAGGAGAGCGTGAACATGACGCCGGCGGTGAGCACCAGCTGGATGACGTTGCTGACGACGCCGGAGAGCGTCGAGGTGAACGCCCGCTGCGCACCGAGCACGTCGTTGTTGAGCCGGCTGACCAGCGCACCGGTCTGGGTCCGGGTGAAGAACTGCAACGGCATGCGCTGCACGTGGTCGTAGACCCGGGTGCGCAGGTCGAGGATGATGCCCTCACCGATGCGGGCGGAGTACCAGCGTTGGGCCAGGGAGAGCAGCGCGTCGGCGATGGCGAGGCCCCCGATGACCAGGGCGAGGCGTATCACCAGCGATCCGGCCTCGCTACCGCCCTGGTTGATCGCGTCGATGACCTCGCCCGCGAGCAGCGGCGTCGCCACACCGATCACCGCGGCGATCACCACGGTGATCAGGAAGATCACGACGTCGCGCCGGTACGGCTGGGCGAAGGCGAGGATCCGCTTCGCGGTGCCCCGCTTGAGCTGGTGCGCCGAGACCTCGTCCTGATTGCGCATCGACCGGAGCATGCTCCAGCCGCCGCCCATGCCACCGCCGCCCATCGGGTTGGACACGCTCACCTCCGAGGTCGTCGGGTTGACCACACGGCCAGGTCAATTCTCCCGACGCCTCTGACAACCTCGACCGCAACCCGGATCTTCCCGAACGGTCCTTACCGGTTATTCCCCTCGGCCGGCGAGGTCACGTAGCCGGCGGGTCTGCGCCTCGCGCTCCGCCCGCTGCTGCTCGGCGGGTGAGCGACCGGCGGCGCCGGCGAGCAACGCCTTGATCTCGATCACCGCGTCCCGGTTGCCGGCCAGCAGCCCGATGGTCAGGTCGCGCACCGCGCCGTCCAGCTCGCCCGGCGGTACGACGAGAGTGGCCAGGCCGATCCGGTCCGCCTCGGCGGCGTCCATGCGGCGGCCGGTGGCACAGATCTCCAGCGCACGGGAGTAGCCGACGAGCTCGACGAGGCGCTTCGTGCCGGCGAGGTCCGGCACGAGGCCGAGCGTCACCTCGGCCATCGACAACTTCGCGTCGTGGGCGAGCACCCGCAGGTCACAGGCGAGGGCCAGCTGGAAACCGGCTCCGATGGCGTGCCCCTGCACGGCCGCGACGGAGATGATGTCAGGGCGGTGCAGCCAGGTGAACGCGGCCTGGAACTCGGCGATGCGATCCGCGCACTCCTGCTCGGGCAGGGTGGCGAGCTCGGCGAAGGACCCTGGCCCGGAGGCACCGGCTACCGACAGGTCGAGGCCGGCGGAGAACGCACGCCCCTCTGCCCGTACGACCGCCACCCGCACGTCACCGGGCAGCTCACGGGCGAAGGCGCTCATCGCGCGCCACATCGCCGGTGTCTGAGCGTTGAGCACGTCGGGCCGGCACAACGTCACCGTCGCTACCGGCCCGTCGCATTCCAGCCGCACTCCGGTCGCGTCGGCGGTCACCGGGCGACCCGAGGGACGGCGCTGATGGACGACGTATCGGGCCTGATCACGCCTTCTTGCGGCGCCGGGCACCGCCGCGCTGGCGCAGCTGAACCCCGGACTCGGTGAGCACCCGGTGGATGAACCCGTAGGAACGGCCGGTCGAGGCCGCGAGCGCCCGGATGCTCTCCCCCGAGGTGTACCGCTTTACCAGGTCCTTGGCGAGCGTCTGGCGCTCGGCCCCGACGATCCGGCGACCCTTCTCAGTGCTGGTGGCTGTGCCGGTGGCTGCCATGCTGTGTCCTCACGTCCCAGACTGTGCGGTTCGGATACGGTCCCACCTATTAGACCGCCTCGAACGATCATGCGCCAGATATCAACTATTCGCCAACCGACACGCTATGCGATGTCAGCTTCCCGATAGGTGACATCAGAACGGGCCCGACCTGCACCGATCAGGAAGTCGGCGAGGTCCGCCGGCAATCTCTTGATCGACAGGCGTCCCCGCCGGCGGATTGGCGTACCCGCCGGAGGGGGACCTCCCGCCCGGGGGCCGAGCGGATCCGCCGGACGTCAGGCCAGCTCGACAAGTTCGAGCAGGTCGTCGCTCCAGGCGTCCTCGTCGCCGTCGGGGAGCAGGATGGCCCGGTCCGGCTTCAACGCCAGGACCGCGCCCGGGTCGTGGGTGACCAGCACGATCGCCCCGGGATAACGGGCGATCGCGTCGAGCACCTGCTCGCGGCTGACCGGGTCGAGGTTGTTGGTCGGCTCGTCGAGCAGCAGCACGTTGGCGCCCGAGCAGACCAGCGTGGCCAGAGCCAGCCGGGTCTTCTCACCGCCGGAGAGCACACCGGCCGGCTTGTCCACGTCCTCGCCGGAGAAGAGGAAGGCGCCGAGGATCTTGCGCAGGTCGCTGTCGGTCTGCTCGATCGCGGCGGCCCGCATGTTCTCCAGCACCGTCCGGGTCACGTCCAGCGTCTCGTGCTCCTGCGCGTAGTAGCCCAGCCGCAGGCCGTGCCCGGCGTGCACCTCGCCGGTGTCCGGCTCGAGCAGGCCGCCGAGCATCCGCAGCAGGGTCGTCTTACCGGCGCCGTTGAGCCCGAGGATCGCCACTCGCGAGCCCCGGTCCACCGCGACGTTGACGTCGGTGAAGATCTCCAGCGAGCCGTACGACTTGGAGAGCCCGCTCGCCGTCAGCGGCGTCTTGCCGCACGACGCGGGAGTGGGGAAGCGCACCTTGGCCACCTTGTCGGCGACCCGCACCTCCTCCAGCCCGGCGATCAGCTTCTCCGCCCTGCGGGCCATGTTCTGCGCGGCGACCGTCTTGGTGGCCTTGGCCCGCATCTTGTCCGCCTGCGCCATCAGGGCGCCGGCCTTCTTCTCGGCATTGGCCCGCTCCCGGCGGCGTCGCCGCTCGTCGGTCTCCCGCGCCTCCAGGTACGCCTTCCAGCCCAGGTTGTAGACGTCGACCACGGACCGCGTGGCGTCCAGGAACCAGACCTTGTTGACCACCGCCTCCAGCAGCGAGGCGTCGTGGCTGATCACGATGAGCCCGCCCTTGTGGTTGGCGAGGAAGCTGCGCAGCCAGGTGATCGAATCCGCGTCGAGGTGGTTGGTCGGCTCGTCGAGCAGCAGGATGCCGCCGCCGTTCTCGCCCGCGTCGCGGAACAGGATCCGGGCCAGCTCGATCCGGCGGCGCTGACCGCCGGAGAGGGTGCCGATGGTCTGGGCGAGCGCCCGGTCGGGTAGGCCCAGGTTGGCGCAGATCCGCGCGGCCTCCGCCTCGGCCGCGTACCCGCCCAGCGAGGCGAACTGGTCCTCCAGGGCGCCGTAACGCCGGACCAGCTTCTCGTCGGCGTTGTCGGCGAGCTTGGCCTCCACCTCGGCCATCTGCGCCATCAGCACGTCCAGGCCGCGTGCGGAGAGGACCCGGTCGCGGCCGGTCACCTCCAGGTCACCGGTACGCGGATCCTGCGGCAGGTAGCCGATGGCGCTGCGGCGGTCGATCTGGCCGGCGTACGGCTGACCCTCCCCCGCCAACACCTTCAGGGTGGTGGTCTTACCCGCGCCGTTGCGCCCGACCAGGCCGATCCGGTCACCGGGCTGCACGCGCAGCGTGGTGTCGGACAGCAGGATCCGGGCGCCGGCGCGCAACTCCAGGCCGGTGGCAGTGATCATGTGTGAGGCTCGCTCTCGGGGTCCGGAAGGCTGACTCAGGGCACGCGAAAACGCCGGCGGGCGACGGGCCCGTCGGCGCGGGGCGGTTCAGCCTTCGCAGCGCAGCACCCGACAAGTGTACCGGCCGCTTCCCGACCGCCCCGCTGGATTACCGTTCAAGATCATCGGGTACGGAACCAGGCGTCCGGACCCGGTCCGGTACCGCACCGCACGAACACGGACGAATCGGCGATCGGGGACAGATGGAGCTGAACGAGAACGCGCAGATAGACACCAGCCAGGTGGACGATCGACGGGATTCCGGCGGGGGTGGCCTCGGCGGGATACCCATCCCGATCGGTGGTGGGCGGGGTGGGATCGTGGGCGTGGTCATCGCCGTCCTCGTCGCCCTGGTCGGCGGCGGCTTCGGCCTCAACGCCGCCATGGACGGTGGCGACCCGGCGGGCGACAACACCTCCCTGGAGCAGAAGTGCTCGGCGGACGACGCGCTGCGGCAGCTCGACTGCCGCAACACCCTCTACGTCAACTCGATCCAGGCGTACTGGCGCACTGCGCTCCCGCGGGAGTTCGGCGAGCAGTACCGGCCGTCGAGGACCGTGTTCTTCAGCCGGGCCGTCAACACCGCCTGCGGTGCGGCCGACTCCGGCGTCGGCCCCTTCTACTGCCCTGCCGACGACCTCGTCTACATCGACCTCGGCTTCTATCGCGTGCTCGCCGAGCAGCTGGGCGCCCAGGGCGAGTTCGCCCAGCCGTACGTGCTGGCCCACGAGTACGGCCACCACGTGCAGGACCTGATCGGCACCGCGGCCCAGATGCGCCGCCAGCAGCAACGCGATCCCGGCAACGCCAACGCGCTCTCGGTGAAGCTGGAGCTGCAGGCCGACTGCTATGCCGGTGCCTGGGCGCGTAACGCCACCGGCACCGCCGACGCCGGCGGCCAGAAAATCTTCGCCAGCATCACCGAGCGGGACATTCAACAGGCGATCGACACGGCCGAGAAGATCGGCGACGACGCCATCTCCGAGCGAGCGAACCGGCCGGTGAACCCGGGGGAGTTCACCCACGGCTCGTCCGCCCAGCGCAAACAGTGGTTCAGCCGGGGCTACTCCACCGGCGACCCGAAGTCCTGCGACACCTTCGGCAACGGCTGAATCCCGCTCGGAGCGGAGCCAGCCGAAGATCGCGCTCGCACTGCGAAGTAGTGGCCTCACCGACGGCCGGATGCCACTACACCCTGGATCCAGCACGATCTTGCTGCCCGACCAGAGCGGTGCGGTGGCATGTCAGCGAGGGGCGTCGCCGCCCGCATCGCGGACCAGGATGTGTACGGCGCGGGCGCCGGCGATCGCGTCGACCAGTACGGCGTGGCGGGGTTCGGGCACGTCCAGCAGCCGGTCAGCGCGCAGCTCCGCCAGCGGGGCGAGCCGCCGATCGGCGAGCACCGTGTCGACTGCCCGCCGGTCACCGCCGCAGACCACCGCGGCAAGTGACGAGACCTGCGGTAACAGCAGTCGCACCGCCAGCTCGGTTGCGTCGCCCAGCACCGCCTTCGTCTGGTTGTCGCGCCGCCGGGCGAAGCGCTGCTGGGACCAGCCGCCCGCCGCCGTCCGCCCCTGCACGTATCGGGTGTCCACCTTCGACACGACGAGGTCCACGCCCTCGGCGATCCCGACCGCGACCCCGCCCTTGCGGGCGAGCAGCAGACCGAGCCGGCGGGGGGTGGTGGCGGCGGCCACGAAGCCCGGCACGTCGGCGGCCACGGAGGCGCCGGGTGGGGCGTGCAGTTCGGCGGTCGCGCCGTCCGCAGCCACGAGCAGCAGCCCGTACGGCTCGGTGTTGACGCGGGGCGGGCCGTGGCGGCTGGCGAAGCCCTCCACCCAGCGGGCCGTCCGGGCCGGGTCGATCTCGACCCACCGGCCGCCCCCGGCAGCGGGTCGACTCGACATGGCTCCGACCGTACGGCACGCAACGACCACTCGCCGCCGCGCCCCACCGGCCCGCGTCGATCATGAGGTTGGCGGCCGGACCCGCCAGGGGCGCGGTGGTCGCGGTCAGCTGTGCAGCAGGGTGGCCAGGGCCAGGGCTGCGATGACGGTGCTCGACGCGAGCGCGGTCAGCAGACGCCCACGCGGACCCGCGAGCGCCCGGCCGACCAGGGTGCCGCCGCCGGCGATCAGCAACTGCCAACTCGCCGAGGCGACGAACGCGCCCAGCACGAAAAGCACAGCGTCCGACGGATCCGGATCAGCGGCATCGCTCCGCCCCAGCACCAGCGCGGCGAAGTAGACCACGGTCGCCGGGTTCAACAGGGTCAGCGCGAGCACGCCGGCGAACGCCCGCCCCGGGCTGTCCAGCCCTCGGGCGCCGTCGCGCGGACCGTCGGCCGGCCGGGGGCGCAAGGCCCGCCATGTCGTGAGGGCGGCGATCGCGAGCAGGACGACCGCGGCCACGGCTCGCAACGGACCGGCGAGCGGCGCGACCACCGCGGCCAGGGCGGCGCCGCCGAGCGCCGCGACCGCGGCGTAGAGGCCATCCGCCGTGGCCACGCCGAGCGCCGCGGCGGCGCCGACCCGGAACGAGGTGCGGGCGCTCAGCCCCAGGATCAGCACCGCGATCGCGCCGACCGGAATGGCGACGCCGTAGCCGGCGACCAAGCCGGCGAGGAACGCCCCGGTCACGACGGTGGGCGGCGGGTCGTGACGCGACCGCGCGGCCGCCGCTGTCGACGGACGCCAGCGGCCGCGGCGACAGGAACATGCCTCATCCGGTACGTCTCGAACACGCCGTCATCCTGGCCGTCACCATCCGCGCCCGCGACCGATTTCACCCCGATTCCGCGGCCGGCCGGACGGGCACGGCCGCATTTCCGCCGCCCGGGTCCGGTCCGGCTAAACCCGTCCGCCTGACGGGCCTGGTCGGAGCCGCCCACCGACAACAGCGCCCAGATGCCGGCCGCACGTGCCCCAACCCGGCGAGCGTGATACCTGAGAGGTATAAAAATGCCTCCCAGGTATCACGTCTCGCGTCGACATGTGTCCTGGCCGCCGCGCGACCGGAGCCGACCCGCGAGTTCATCCGCGTCGAACCACCGCCCCGGCGGAGACGGCGAACTTGGCGAACGGGCGCCGAAGACACGTCGGGCGCGGCACCCGCATGGGTGGCGCGCCCGACGAGCAGGATCGGTCAGACGTTGAAGCCGAGGGAGCGGAGCTGGTCGCGTCCCTCGTCGGTGATCTTGTCGGGGCCCCACGGCGGCAGCCACACCCAGTTGATCCGGATGTCGTTGGCCAGTCCGCCGCCCGGGCCGGTGGTCAGCGCCTGCCGTGCCTGGTCCTCGATGACGTCGGTCAGCGGGCAGGCCGCCGACGTGAGCGTCATGTCGAGGGTGACCACGTTCTCGTCGTCGACGTGCATCCCGTACACCAGGCCGAGGTCGACCACGTTGATGCCCAGCTCCGGGTCGACGACGTCCTTCATCGCCTCCTCGATGTCGGCGAGGGCGGCCTTGCCGCCGCCGGTCGCCGGCGTCGCGGCGGTGGTGGTTTCGTCGCTCATGCCTTCACCTCCGGGCTCACGCCCACCCCGGCGCGTGCCGCGGCGTCCTTGAACGCCATCCACGGCAGCAGCGCACACTTCACCCGTGCGGGGTAGCGGGCCACACCCGCGAACGCCACCCCGTCACCGAGCACATCCTCGTCCGGCGTGACCTGGCCACGCCCGGACATCAACTCGACGAACGCCTCGTGCACCTCGAAAGCTTCCCCGGCGCGCCGACCCCTCAGCAGTTCGTGCAGCACGCTGGCCGACGCCTGGCTGATCGAGCAGCCCATGCCCTCGTACGAGATGTCGGTGAACACGCTGCCGTCCGTCGCCACCCGCACGGTGACCTCGTCCCCGCAGGTCGGGTTCACGTGGTGCGCCTCCGCGAAGTGCGCTCCGCCGTCGGCGTCGCGCAGCCCGCGCCCGTGCGGGTGCTTGTAGTGATCCAGGATGATCTCCTGGTAGAGCTGGTCCAGCTGCACCATCAGTTGAACACCTTCCGCACCTGCTCCAGACCCGCCACCAGAGCGTCGATCTCCTCGGTGGTGGTGTAGAGGTAGAACGACGCCCGCGTCGTGGCCGGCACCCCGAAGCGGGTGCAGACCGGGCGGGCGCAGTGATGACCCACCCGCACCTGCACACCCAGCGAGTCGAGCACCTGACCCACGTCGTGAGGGTGCACGTCGCCGAGCGCGAACGAGATGGTGCCGCCCCGGCCGACCGGCACGGTCGGCCCGAAGATCCGCAGGCCGGGCACCGTGGCGAGGGCGTCGAGCGCGTACGCCGTCAGCTCCTTCTCGTGCCACTGGATGGCCTTCATGCCGATGCCGCTGAGGTAGTCCACCGCGGCGCCGAGCGCCACGGCCTCCGCGATCGGCGGGGTGCCCGCCTCGAACCGGGCCGGCGGCGCGGCGAACGTGGAGCCGGACATCGCCACCGTCTCGATCATCGAGCCGCCGCCGAACACCGGCGGCATCGCCGCCAGCAGCTCGGCCCGGCCCCAGAGCACCCCGATGCCGGTCGGGCCGCACATCTTGTGACCGGTGAAGACGATGAAGTCGGCGTCGTAGTCGACCACGTCCATCGGCAGGTGCGGCACGGACTGCGAGCAGTCCAGCAGCAGCAGCGCCCCCACCTGACGCACCCGCTCGGTGATCCGCGCGGTGGCGTTCACGGTGCCGAGGATGTTCGACATGTGCACCAGCGAGACGATCTTCGTCCGCTCGGTGATCAGGTCGTCCAGGCCCGACTCGTCGAGCCGCCCCTGGTCGGTGACCGGGAACCAACGCAGGGTCGCGCCGGTGCGCTCACAGAGCAGCTGCCACGGGACGATGTTCGAGTGGTGCTCCATCTCGGAGATGACCACCTCGTCACCGGGGCCGAGGCGGAACCGGGGGTCGGCGTCCGGACGCAGCGAGGCGTTGGAGAACGCGTACGCCACGATGTTGATCGCCTCGGTGGAGTTCTTGGTGAACACCACCTCGTCCGGGCTCGGCGCGTTGATGAACGCGGCGATCTTCGCCCGGGCGCCCTCGTACGCCTCGGTGGCCTCGGTGCCCAGGGTGTGCACCGACCGGGACACGTTCGCGTTGTGTCGCGCGTAGTGCTCGGCGAGCACGTCGAGCACCTGACGCGGCTTGTGCGAGGTGTTGGCGCTGTCGAGATAGACCAGCGGGTGCCCGTTGATCTCGCGGTCGAGGATCGGGAAGTCGGCGCGTACCTTCGCTACGTCGTAGCGCGGCACGTCGTCGTACTGCGGCATCCCCGGCGGGATCGCGATCGTGGTCATCTCCGCGTTCCTCACGCTCAGGCCCGGGCCGAACCGGCCCCGGCGATGTACCGCTCGTAGCCCTCGTCCTCGAGCTTGTCGGCCAGCTCCGGGCCACCCTGCTCGACGATGCGGCCGGCCACGAACACATGCACGAAGTCCGGCTTGATGTAGCGCAGGATCCGGGTGTAGTGGGTGATCAGCAGCAGACCGGTGTCACCGGTGTCGCGGACCCGGTTGACGCCCTCGCTGACCACACGCAGCGCGTCCACGTCGAGGCCGGAGTCGGTCTCGTCGAGGATCGCCATCTTCGGCTTGAGCAGCTCCAACTGCACGATCTCGTGCCGCTTCTTCTCACCGCCGGAGAAGCCCTCGTTGACGTTGCGCTGGGCGAACGCCGGGTCCATCTGCAGCCGCTCCATCGCCCCGCGCAGCTCGCCGGCCCAGGTGCGCAGCTTCGGCGCCTCGCCGTCGATGGCGGTCTTGGCGGTACGCAGGAAGTTGGCCACCGACACACCGGGCACCTCGACCGGGTACTGCATGGCGAGGAATAGACCGGCGCGGGCCCGCTCGTCGACGGACATGGCCAGCACGTCCTCGCCGTCGAGGGTCACCGAACCGCCGGTGATCTCGTACTTCGGGTGGCCGGCGATCGAGTACGCGAGAGTGGACTTGCCGGAGCCGTTGGGGCCCATGATGGCGTGGGTCTCACCGGAGCGGACGGTCAGGTCGACACCGGCCAGGATCGGCTTGAGCTCACCCTCGGGCAGCTTGACCGACACCTTCAGGTCGCGGATCTCCAGGGTGCTCATTATCGGGTCACTCCATTGCTCGGCGTCAGGCTGACGTAGATGTCGCCGTCGCGGACTTCGACGGGATAGACGGGGACGGGTTCGGTGGCGGGCAGCCCGGTGGGCTCGCCGGTACGCAGGTCGAAGCGGGAGCCGTGCAGCCAGCACTCCAGCGTGCAGCCCTCGACCTCGCCCTCGGAGAGAGCCACCGAGGCATGCGAGCACTCGTCGTAGACGGCGTAGAAGTTGTCGTCCTCGCCGTGTACCAGCGCGATCTGGGTGCCGTCGACGTCCGCGCTGATCACGGCGCCCTTGGGCACGTCCTCGGTGGAGCAGATCCGGATCATCAGGCGCCCGCCTTGGCGAGCCGCTCCTCGATCGCCGCACCGAGCCGCTCACGCAGCTCCTCGACCGGAATCTTGTTGATCAGCTCGGCGAAGAAGCCACGCACCACCAGCCGGCGGGCCTCGCCCTCCGGGATACCCCGGGCCATGAGGTAGAACAGCTGCTCGTCGTCGAAGCGGCCGGTCGCGCTCGCGTGGCCGGCACCGGCGATCTCGCCGGTCTCGATCTCCAGGTTCGGTACGGAGTCCGCCCGCGCGCCGTCACTGAGCAGCAGGTTCCGGTTGATCTCGTACGTGTCGGTGCCGGTCGCCTCGGCCTGGATCAGCACGTCGCCCACCCAGACGGTGTGCGCGCTCTCCCCCTGCAGGGCGCCCCGGTAGCCGACGTAGCTACGGCAGTCCGGGGTGTTGTGATCGACCAGCTGCCGGTGCTCCAGGTGCTGGCCCGAGTCGGCGAAGTAGACGCCGTACAGCTCGGCCTCGCCGCCCCGGCCGGTGTACTCCACCGAGGTGAACTGCCGGACCAGGTCACCGCCGAGCGAGACCTGGACGTGCACCACCTTCGCGTCGCGGCCGAGCTTCACCTTGAGGTGCTGCGCCTGCACCGCGTCATCGGCCCAGTCGGCGACCGTGACGAGGGTCAGCTTCGCCCCGTCGGCCACGGACACCTCGACGTTGTCGGCCAGCGTGGCCGAACCGACGTGCTCCAGCACCAGGGTCACCTCGGCGAACCGGCCCACCTCGACGAAGGTGTGCCCGAAGGCCAGGCCGTCCGCACCGTCGCCGACCACCCGCACGGTGACCGGCGCCGCGACCACAGCCTCCCGCGCGACCTGGATCAGCAGCGCCTCACCGGCACCGCTGTACGCCAGCGCGCTGACCCGGTCGAACGGGGTGAGCACGCTGCCCACCCGCGGGTCGTCCTTCGCGATGCGGCCGAGCGTCACGCCCGCGGGCAGGTCGCCGTGCTCGTGCCGGACCGTTCCGGTGGCGGCCTGCGCCGGGCCCACCAAGCCGCGCAGGCGCTTGAGCGGAGTGAACCGCCACTCCTCCTCCAGACCCGTCAGGGCGGGGAAGTCGGCAACGTCGTACGAGCGCAGCGCCTGCGACTTGGTGGTCGGTGGCGCGGAAGCCTGGGTAGTCATCTCTTCCTTGGTCTGTCTGTTCCGTGACGACGGTCTATGGGCTGGCGCGGCGGGCCGGATCCCGGCCCGCCGCTCGGGAGCGGCGGCGTCAGCCGACCGCGCCCTCCATCTGGAGCTCGATCAGGCGGTTGAGCTCCAGGGCGTACTCCATCGGGAGCTCCTTGGCGATCGGCTCGATGAAGCCGCGCACGATCATCGCCATCGCCTCGTCCTCGGACATTCCCCGGCTCATCAGGTAGAAGAGCTGGTCCTCGCTGACCTTGGAGACGGTCGCCTCGTGCCCCATCGCCACGTCGTCCTCACGGATGTCGACGTACGGGTAGGTGTCCGAGCGGGAGATGGTGTCGACCAGCAGCGCGTCGCACTTGACCGTGCTCTTGCTGTGGTGCGAGCCCTCCATCACCTGGACCAGGCCGCGGTAGGAGGTGCGGCCACCACCGCGAGCGATCGACTTGGAGACGATCGTGCTGCTGGTGTGGGGTGCGGCGTGCACCATCTTGGCGCCGGCGTCCTGGTGCTGCCCCTCGCCGGCCATGGCCACCGAGAGCACCTCGCCCTTGGCGTGCTCACCGAGCATGTAGACCGCCGGGTACTTCATGGTGACCTTGGAGCCGATGTTGCCGTCGACCCACTCCATGGTCGCGCCCTCCTGGCAGGTGGCGCGCTTGGTGACCAGGTTGTAGACGTTGTTCGACCAGTTCTGGATGGTCGTGTAGCGGCACCGGGCGTTCTTCTTGACGATGATCTCGACCACGGCGCTGTGCAGCGAGTCCGAGGAGTAGAGCGGCGCGGTGCAGCCCTCGACGTAGTGCACGTACGCGCCCTCGTCGACGATGATCAGCGTCCGCTCGAACTGGCCCATGTTCTCCGTGTTGATCCGGAAGTAGGCCTGCAGCGGGATCTCCACGTGCACGCCCTTCGGCACGTAGATGAACGAGCCACCGGACCAGACGGAGGTGTTCAACGCGGCGAACTTGTTGTCGCCCACCGGGATGACGGTGCCGAAGTACTCCTTGAACAGGTCTTCGTGCTCCCGCAGCGCCGTGTCGGTGTCGAGGAAGATGACGCCCTGCTCCTCGAGGTCCTCACGGATCTTGTGGTAGACGACCTCGGACTCGTACTGTGCCGCGACACCGGCGACCAGCCGCTGCTTCTCCGCCTCGGGGATGCCCAGCCGGTCGTAGGTGTTCTTGATGTCCTCGGGCAGGTCCTCCCAGCTGGTGGCCTGCTTCTCCGTCGACCGGACGAAGTACTTGATGTTGTCGAAGTCGATCCCGGTGAGATCGGCGCCCCAGGACGGCATCGGCTTGCGCTCGAACAGCCGCAGGCCCTTCAGGCGCAGGTCGAGCATCCAGGCCGGCTCGTTCTTCTTGGCCGAGATGTCCCGCACCACCGCCTCGTTGAGGCCCCGCTGGGCGGCGGCCCCGGCGACGTCCGGGTCGGCCCAGCCGTACTCGTAGCGGCCCAGGGCGGCGAGCTGCTCCTCCTGGGTGAGTGGCTGGACGATCTGCTCGGTCATCTATCTGTCCTCACAGTGGTGACGGGTCTTTCCGGACTGGACACGCCCCGGCTGGGCGGGGATGTGCGTGGTGCACACCCCGTCGCCGTGCGCGATGGTGGCCAGGCGCTGCACGTGGGTGCCGACCAGGCGGGAGATCACCTCGGTCTCGGCCTCGCACAGCTGGGGAAACTCGGCGGCCACGTGTGCCACCGGGCAGTGGTGCTGGCAGAGCTGGCCGCCGGAGGCGATCGTGGATGCGCTCGCAGCGTAACCCTCGGCGGTCAATGCGCCGGCGAGTGCCTCCGCCCGGGCGAGCGGATCGTCGCCGGCGTCCTCCATGGCCGCCCGGCAGCGGGCCTCCAGGGCGGAGACCTGCTCGGCGGCGAACGTCTCGACCGCTTCCGAACCGCCGCTGCGGGCGATCCAGCGCAGCGCGGCGGTGGCCATGTTGTCGTAGTGGTGGGTGCCGCAGCGGACCCGGGCGGCCTCGGTCAGCACGAAGACCTTCGCCGGGCGCCCCCTGCCCCGGT
The DNA here is from genome assembly GCF_040606825.1 of Micromonospora sp. NPDC005367. NCBI lineage: Bacteria > Bacillati > Actinomycetota > Actinomycetes > Micromonosporales > Micromonosporaceae > Micromonospora > Micromonospora sp. NPDC005367. Next base: position 116,703 of record NZ_JBEXFP010000013.1, read on the forward strand.
GGCCGTGGATCGTCTGGTCGCGGGCGATGACGTCACCGTCCGCGAGCATCGCGTCGAGGTGCCGGCGGATCGCGGCCGGGCTGAGCCCGAGCGCCGAACCGAGCTGCGCCGCGGTGGTCGCGCCCTGCTCCAGCAGCAGCTGGGTCACCCGGTCACGGGTGGACAGGTCGGCCCCGACGGTGGCGGACGCGCGCTGACCGGCGACCGGATCGGTCGCCGATCGGTGCCGGGAGATTCCCGCCGCCTTTTTCACAACGTCCACGTTACGTATTTCGTCCGAGGCCCGCAAACCGATGTCCCGGTGATTCCAACCACCGTGTCACCGGACTCGAAGGAAGATCGATCACTACGTTGCGTAGGATTTGCGCCGTGAAGCGATACGTCCGGTTCCCGGTCCCCGCCGCGCTGCACCGCCTGCTCGATCGGTTTCCGGTCCCGGCGGCACTGCTGCGCCGGCTCGCGCTCGCCTCGATCATCGCGAACGTCGGCATCGTGGTCACCGGCGGGGCGGTGCGGTTGACCGCCTCCGGGCTCGGCTGCCCGACCTGGCCGCGATGCACCGACGGCTCGTACGTCCCCACCAACGAGATGGGCGTGCACGGGGTGATCGAGTTCGGCAACCGGACGCTCACGTTCGCGGTAGGCGTCATCGCGTTCGCCACCGTGCTGGCGGCGCTGGCGCACCGGCCACGCCGGCGCGGAGTCCTGCCGCTCTCCGTCGCGGTCTTCTTCGGCATCCCGGCACAGGCGGTGGTCGGCGGGATCACCGTGCTGACCGACCTCAACCCGTGGGTGGTCGGCCTGCACTTCCTCGCCTCGATGGCGGTGATCGCCGCCGCGTACGCCCTCTGGCGCCGCACCGCGGACCCGGACGGGCCGGTGGTGGCCGTGGTGCCCGCACCGCTGCGGGCGCTGGCCCGGCTCACCACGGTGGTCGCCGTCGCGGTGCTGGTGATCGGCACCTGGGCGACCGGCAGCGGACCGCACGCGGGTGATCAGGGCGCGGCGCGCAACGGACTGGACCCGGAGTCGATCTCGCAGGTGCACGCCGACAGCGTGTTCCTGCTGCTCGGACTCTCGGTGGCGCTGGTCTTCGCGTTCCGCGCGGTGGGCGCGGCACGGGCCGGACGGGCCGCGCTGCTGCTGGTCGCTGTCGAACTCGGTCAGGGCCTGATCGGCTTCGTGCAGTACTTCACCCACCTGCCCGGAGTCCTGGTCGGCGCGCACATGTTCGGCTCGTGCCTGGTCCTGCTGGCCGCGCTGCACGTGCAGTGGTCGACCCGGGAACGTCGATCCGTGCCCGCGGCCCCGGCGCCCACCCCGGCCGCCGAACCCGTCACCGTCGCCGTCTGACCCGCCACGGCGCGGCCGTCGGCCCGGCCCGGCGACAGGGCCGACGTGGAGGCACCCTCGGACGGTATGCCCGCGTTCGCGCCTCTTGTGCCATGCCACCACTGCATGATCGCCGAAATGGTGGACGAGGGGATCAGGTTTCGCTTACCAACCGAGTGAGGATCGCGTCGGCGAGCCGGTCGGCGGCGCCGTCGCTGTGCCCGAGGAAGAGCGAGGGTTCGGTGAGTTCCAGCTCGACCAGGACCGGCCGGCCGTCCGGGCCGGGGATCAGGTCGACCCGGGCGTAGAGCAGCCGGTCCGTTCCGCCGGGCACCGACGCGAGGGTCTTCCTGGCCACCGCGAGCTGCTCCAGGGCGGCCGTACGAGCGGTGATCTCCTCCGGCCGGTAGAGCCCGTCCACCCCGAAGTCGGGCCCGGTCAGCATCGGCCCCTTGCGGATGGCGTGGCTGAACTCGAGCCCCCGCTCGCCGGCCAGGAAGAGCAGCGCGGTCTCGCCGGCGGTGTCGACCGCGGCGAGGTACGGCTGCACCATCGTCACCCGTCCGGCGGCCGACAGCCGCCGCACGTGCGCCACCGCGAGCTCGCGGTGCTCCGGGTCAGCCAGGTCGTACCGGCCGGTGTCCTGGCTGCCCGCGCTGACCGCGGGCTTGATCACGTACTCGCCCGAGTCGGCGGGCGGCGTCCAGGACTCGCCCGGACCGACCCACGCCGTCGGGACCGTCGGGACACCCGCCGCCCGCAGTTCGTCGAGGTAGCGCTTGTCGGTGTTCCAGCGCACCACGTCGGCGGGGTTCGCCAGCCGCGGCACGCGCTGTGCCCAGGCCACGAACTCGTCCCGGCGGGGCATGTAGTCCCAGGGCGAGCGGAGCACCGCGAGGTCGTACGCCGCCCAGTCGGCGGCCGGGTCGTCCCAGACGACGGGTTCGGCGTCGACGCCCCGGGCGGCCAACGGTGCGAGCACGAGCCGGTCGTCCGGGTCCAGGTCGGCGAGTTCGCCGCAGGTTATGAGAGCGACCCGGGGTTTCCCCCGGGCCGGCTGGTGGTTGTTCAACTCGTCCTCAACGGGCCATCGTGCGCCGGGCCATCGACCGCCAGAGGTCGTTACTCGGCCGCATCTGGTCCATCAGTTCCCGCTCCCAGGCGTTCTCGACGGTGACTCCCGCCTTGGCGCACGCCTCGCGCGCGGTGACCGTGTCGGTCGCCATCTGGTCGCCCCACTCGCCGTCCTCACCGACGAGGACGATGCGTGCACCGCGCTTGCCGACGTACTCGATGACGGCCTTCGCACCGCCGTGTCCGGCGGCGAACGACTTGATCCCGGCGACCAGGCCGTTCGGGGCCTGATCGCTGTGCTCAGCCGTCAGCGTCGTATCGGAACCATCTGCCATGACGCGAAGCCTATGCAGGTTGCCACTGAGACGGACGAGAACAGTGAACCTTTTGTGATGCCTGTTACCTGGACGTTTAAGGAAGACCACAGGAGTTTTGCCCAGATTTTTCAACACTTTTCGCTGCATAGCTCTTCGACAAACCGCACACTATCCGGCGCAAGTTGAGTCGATCCGACTCATACTGACAGAGGGCACGATGTGCCGCTAAACCTGGACAACTAATCCAAGATGATGATTTTGTGGGGACTTCCCCACGGTTCACAGTGCGGCTGGCCTCGCCGGCCGCCGGACTCGCCGGCCGTCAGAGCAGCGCGTCCAGCGCGACCGCGGCGAAGACGATGGTCAGGTAGGTCGTCGACCAGTGGAACAGCCGCATCGGCTTGACCGCCTGGCCGCGCGCCGTCCGACGGGCGAGCTTGTGCGCCTCGACCACGAGCACGCCGCCGACCACCAGCGTCGGTACGCCGTACACGAAGCTCATGCCCAGCGGCCAGACCGCCAACGACGTCAGCACGGTCAGCCAGGTGAAGATCAGGATCTCGGCGTTGACCCGGCGGGTGGAGGCCACCACCGGCAGCATCGGGATCCCCGCGCGGGCGTAGTCGTCCTTGTACTTCATCGCCAGCGGGTAGAAGTGCGGCATCTGCCAGAAGAAGACCACCGCGAACAGACCCCACGCGGCCGGCGAGAGCGAGCCGGTGACCGCGGCCCAGCCGATCAGCACCGGGGCCGCGCCGCAGGCGCCACCCCAGAAGGTGTTCGCCGTCGTCGTGCGCTTCAGCCAGAGCGTGTAGACCAGGTCGTAGTAGACGATCGCGGCCAGGGTGAGCCCCGCGGCCAGCAGGTTGGTGAACACGGCCATCAGCGCCACCGAGATCACCGCGAGCGTGAGGCCGAAGATGAGGGCGCTACGCGGCGATACGGTGTGCGCGGGTAGCGGGCGGCGCTTCGTCCGCCGCATCAACTGGTCGATGTCCCGGTCGATGTAGCAGTTGATCACGCTGGCCGCGCCGGCCGCGAGCGAGCCACCGACCAGCACCACGGCGACGAGCCAGAGCGACGGCAGGCCATCCGCGGCGAGCATCATCGCCGGCACCGTGGTCACCAGAAGCAGTTCCACGATCCGGGGCTTGGTCAGCGTCACGTACGCCCGAACGATCGCCCGGACGTCCCGCCGGGGCGCGACCGAGCCCTCCGCCGCCGTCCGCACGGGCGGCTGCCCGGCGGAGTTGCTGACGGGGCGCTCGGTGATCATGCTCACGGATTGCCACCTTCCGGCGTCGGCGCGGGAGATTCGGATCGGCCGGGCCCAGATCGGGCCCCACACCGCCCACACACTACGCGCTGTCGTTTTGGCTGCCCGGCCGACCCGGCAACGGTGCGGGCCGTCACACGTTCCGACCTACCGCCGAATCCTCCGGAAGGAGTACCAAGGACCATGCAGTGATCCCCGGGCGGACGTTTAGGACGACTCGATAGGGTCACCAATGAGGGTTCCGCCCATCTGCCGAGGAGCACAACCAACGTGGCTGCCAACCAATCCGAGACCGAACTCAACTGGTCTGACCTCGACCGCCGGGCCGTCGACACTGTACGCGTGCTCGCCATGGACGCCGTGGAGAAATCCGGAAACGGCCACCCCGGCACCGCGATGAGCCTCGCGCCCGCGGCGCACCTTCTCTTCAACCGCGTGATGCGGCACAACCCCGCCAACCCCGCCTGGCCCGGCCGGGACCGGTTCGTGCTCTCCCCGGGCCACTCGAGCCTGACGCTCTACATCCAGCTCTTCCTCTCGGGCTACCCGCTCAACCTGGAGGACCTGAAGTCGTTGCGCCAGTGGGGCTCGCTCACCCCGGGTCACCCGGAGCACGGGCACACCCCCGGTGTGGAGACCACCACCGGTCCGCTCGGCCAGGGCCTGGGCAACGCGGTCGGCATGGCGATGGCCGCCCGCCGCGAGCGTGGCCTGTTCGACCCCGAGACCGAGGCGGGCGCCTCCGCCTTCGACCACCACATCTGGTGCATCGCCTCCGACGGTGACATCGAGGAGGGCATCAGCCACGAGGTCAGCGCCCTCGCCGGCCACCAGCAGCTGGGCAACCTCGTCGTCATCTACGACGACAACGAGATCTCCATCGAGGACGACACCCGGATCGCCAAGAGCGAGGATGTGGCGGCCCGCTACGAGGCGTACGGCTGGCACGTGCAGACCGTCGACTGGCGCCGCGGCGACGCCGACCAGGGCGACTACCACGAGGACGTCGAGGCGCTCTACCGGGCGCTGCTGGCCGCCAAGGCGGAGACCGGCCGTCCCTCGATCATCGCGCTGCGCACCATCATCGGCTGGCCCGCGCCGAACAAGCAGAACACCGGCAAGATCCACGGCTCGGCGCTCGGCGCCGACGAGGTGGCCGCCACCAAGAAGATCCTCGGGTTCGACCCGGCGCAGACCTTCGCCGTCGACGAGCAGGTGCTCGCGCACGCCCGCCAGGTGCTCACCCGCGGCGAGCAGGCGCAGCAGCAGTGGGACACCACGTTCGGAAGCTGGACGAAGGCCAACCCGGAGCGCAAGGCGCTCTACGACCGGCTGGCCGGACGGGTCCTGCCGGCGGGCTGGGCGGACGTGCTGCCGGAGTTCCCGGCCGACGCCAAGGGCATCGCCACCCGGGCCGCCTCGTCCAAGGTGCTCGACGCGCTCGCCCCGATCCTGCCCGAGCTCTGGGGCGGCTCGGCCGACCTGGCCGAGAGCAACAACACCTCCATGAAGGGCGAGCCGTCGTTCATCCCGGCCTCGCACGCCACCAAGGCGTTCCCCGGCCACGAGTACGGTCGCACGCTGCACTTCGGCATCCGTGAGCACGCCATGGGCGCGATCCTCAACGGCATCGCCCTGCACGGCGGCACCCGGCCCTACGGCGGCACGTTCCTGGTGTTCAGCGACTACATGCGGCCCTCGGTGCGGCTCGCCGCCCTGATGAAGCTGCCGGTGATCTACGTCTGGACGCACGACTCGATCGGCCTCGGCGAGGACGGCCCGACCCACCAGCCGGTGGAGCACCTGTCCGCGCTGCGCGCCATCCCCGGCCTGGACGTCGTCCGTCCCGCGGACGCCAACGAGACCGCGTGGGCGTGGCGGATGGCCCTGGAGCACACCGACCGGCCGACCGCGCTCGCGCTGAGCCGGCAGGCGCTGCCGACGCTGGACCGCAGCAAGCTGGGCGGCGCCGAGGGCGTGGCCCGCGGGGGGTACGTGCTGGCCGAGGCGTCCAACGCCAAGCCGCAGGTGATCATCGTCGGCACCGGCTCCGAGGTGCAGCTCTGCCTCACCGCCCGGGAGCGGCTGGAGGCCGACGGGACGCCTACCCGCGTCGTCTCGATGCCCTGCCAGGAGTGGTTCGACGAGCAGGACGAGGCCTACCGGGAGTCGGTCCTGCCGCGCGGGGTAAAGGCACGGGTGAGCGTGGAGGCGGGCATCGCGATGTCCTGGCGGCACATCGTCGGCGACTGCGGCGAGAGCGTGAGCCTGGAGCACTACGGCGCCAGCGCGCCGCACACGGTGCTCTTCGAGCAGTTCGGGTTCACTCCCGACCGGATCGTGGCCGCCGCGCGGGCGGCGCTGACTCGGGTGGGCGACATCACCGGTTACACGACCGGCAACTGAAGGGGAGCGTGGACGAAATGACGGACAGACTGGGCGAACTCAGCTCCGCCGGCGTGGCGATCTGGCTCGACGATCTCTCCCGGACGCGGCTTGCCTCCGGCGGGCTGGAGCAGCTGCGCCGGGAGAAGCACGTGGCCGGGGTGACCACGAACCCGACGATCTTCGCGAAGGCGTTGAGTGACGCCGACGAGTACAACTGGCAGCTGCGCGACCTCGCGGTACGGGGTGTGGAGGTCGAAGAGGCCGTCCGGATGCTCACCACGTACGACGTACGGTGGGCCTGCGACGTGATGCGCCCCTCGTACGACAAGAGCGGCGGCGTCGACGGCCGGGTCTCCATCGAGGTCGACCCGCGGCTGGCGCACGACAGCGAGAAGACGGTCGCCGAGGCGAAGGCCCTCTGGTGGCTGATCGACCGGCCGAACCTGTTCATCAAGATCCCGGCCACCGAGGCCGGCCTGCCGGCGATCACCGCGACGCTTGCGGAGGGGATCAGCGTCAACGTCACGCTGATCTTCGGCCTGGACCGCTACTCGCAGGTCATGGAGGCGTTCCTCGCCGGCCTCGAGCAGGCGAAGGCGAACGGACACGACCTCTCCAAGATCGGGTCGGTCGCCTCGTTCTTCGTCTCCCGGGTCGACACCGAGGTGGACAAGCGGCTGGAGAAGATCGGCTCGGACACGGCGAAGGCGCTGCGCGGCAAGGCGGCCATCGCCAACGCCCAGCTGGCGTACGAGCGCTACAGCAAGGTCTTCTCCTCGAAGCGGTGGCAGGCGCTCGCCGACGCCGGGGCGCACCCGCAGCGGCCGCTGTGGGCCTCCACCTCGACCAAGAACCCCGACTTCCGGGACGTCATCTACGTCGAGCAGCTGATCGCGCCCGGCACGGTCAACACGATGCCGGAGTCGGTCATCAAGGCGTACGCCGACCACGGCGAGACCCAGGCCGACACCATCACCGGCGCGTACGACGCGGCCCGCAAGGCCTTCTCCGACCTGGAGGCGGCCGGCGTGGACCTGACCGACGTGATCGCGGTGCTGGAGCGCGAGGGCGTGGAGAAGTTCGAGGCGAGCTGGCTGGAGCTGCTCGACGGCGTACGCAAGTCGCTGGAGTCGGCGGCGCAGGGTGTGGGCACGCCGGGCCGGGTCGCGCAGGGCAACGCCAAGGCCGCCGCGCAGGCGGGAGGCAACGCGTGAGCGAGCTCAGCGTGCGGAACCCTCGGGCCGCCATCGAGCGCAGCGGGGAGGCGGCATGAGCGACCTGTTCGCGACCCCGGCCGAGTCGGCCGCGGGACTGACCGTGCACGGGGCGGAGGCGGTCGACAAGGCCGCCCCGGCCTCCGCCCGCAACGCGCTGGTCAACGCCGGTGTCCCGGCCAAGCTGGCCGCAAAGGACCCGACCCTGTGGGGCTCGGACGCCGAGGCCGAGGCGAAGATCCGCCTCGGCTGGGTGGACACCCACCGGCGCAGCCGGGAGCTGCTCCCCCAGCTCGCCGAGCTGAAGGCGGAGCTGGCCGACCTCGACCACGTGGTGCTCGCCGGCATGGGCGGCTCGTCACTGGCCCCCGAGGTGATCACCCGTACGCTCGGCCGGCCGCTGACCGTGCTGGACACCACCGACCCGGGCCAGGTACGCGCGGCCCTCGGTGACCGGCTCGAGCGCACCGTCGTCGTGGTGGCCAGCAAGTCCGGCTCGACCGTGGAGACCGACAGCCACCGCCGGGCCTACCTGCAGGCGTTCCTGGACGCCGGGATGACCGAGGCGGAGGCCGGACGGCACTTCGTCATCGTCACCGACCCCGGTTCGCCGCTCGAGGAGACCGCCGCCGCGATGGGCGCGTTCACCGTGCTCGCCGACCCGAACGTGGGTGGCCGCTACTCGGCGCTCACCGCGTTCGGGCTGGTCCCGTCGGCGCTGGCCGGCGTGGAGGTGTCCGAGCTGCTCGACCAGGCCGACGCGTTGGCCGCCACCCTCGCCGGCGACAAGGACAACCCGGCCCTGGCGCTGGGCGCCGCGCTCGGCGCGGCCGCCACCGACGGCCGGGACAAGGTCGCCCTGGTCTCCGACGGCACCGGCATCGACGGGCTCGGCGACTGGGCCGAGCAGCTGATCGCCGAGTCCACCGGCAAGGCCGGAGTCGGCATCCTTCCGGTGGTGGTCGAGTCGCCGCAGAGCGCCGGCGCCAAGGGCCCGGACGTGCTCTCCGTGAGCTACGGCGGTGCGCTGGCCGCGGGCGAGGCGCCCGGCGGCGGGGGCGACCCGGACGTGACGATCAACGGCCCGCTCGGCGCGCAGTTCCTGGCCTGGGAGTACGCCACCGCGGTGGCCGGCGTGGTGCTCGGGATCGACCCGTTCAACCAGCCGAACGTCACCGAGTCCAAGGAGAACACCAACAAGATCCTGGCCTCGGGTCTGCCGGCGGAGACGCCGTCGTTCACCGAGGGCGCGATCGAGGTGTACGCCCCGGCCGGCGCCCCGGGCGACCTGGCCGGCGTGCTGCGCTGGCTGCTCGACGGGCTCGGCGACGAGGGGTACCTCTCGGTGATGGCGTACCTCGACCGGTTCGCCGACGCGGACACGGCCCGGCTGCGCCCGCTGCTGGCCGAGGCGGCCGGGCGACCGGTCACGTTCGGCTGGGGCCCCCGCTTCCTGCACTCCACCGGCCAGTACCACAAGGGCGGCCCGCAGGTCGGCAGTTACCTCCAGGTGACCGGCGCGGTGACCGAGGACCTGCCGGTGCCCGGCAAGCCGTACACCTTCAGTGAGCTGCAGGCGGCCCAGGCCGCCGGCGACCGGCAGGCACTCGCCGGGCGGAACCGGCCGGTGCTCCGGCTGCACCTGACCGACCGGTCCGCCGGCATGGCCCAGCTGCTCGATGCGGCCAGTGGGCTGCGAGCGTGAGGATGGACGACGTGGAACAGTCGGAGCGGAGAAGCAGCGTCAACCCGCTGCGCGACCCGCAGGACCGCCGGCTGCCGCGGATTCCCGAGCCGTGCGCGCTGGTGATCTTCGGGGTCACCGGCGACCTGGCCCGGAAGAAGCTGCTGCCGGCGGTCTACGACCTCGCCAACCGGGGGCTGCTGCCCCCGGGCTTCGTGGTGCTCGGATTCGCCCGCCGCGACTGGGGTGACGGCGACTTCGAGACCCTCGCCTGCGAGGCGGCCCGCAAGCACGCGCGGACCCCCTGGCGGGACGAGGTCTGGGCGCGGATCGCCGGCAACATCAAGTTCGTGGGCGGGTCGTTCGACGACGACGAGGCCTTCGACCAGCTCGCCGCCACTCTCGACGAACTGCGGGAGACCCACGGCATCCCGGGCAACGCGGCCTTCTACTTCAGCATCCCCCCGGCCGCCTTCCCGGTGGTCCTCAAGCAGCTCGCCCGCACCGGCATGGCGGACAACGCCAAGTCGGGCGGCTGGCGCCGGGTGGTGGTCGAGAAGCCGTTCGGGCACGACCTGCCGTCGGCGAAGGCGCTCAACGACCTGGTGGACGACGTCTTCACCAGCAAGGACGTCTTCCGGATCGATCACTATCTGGGCAAGGAGACCGTCCAGAACATCCTCGCCCTGCGGTTCGCCAACAACCTGTTCGAGCCGCTGTGGAACTCCAAGTACGTGGACTCGGTGCAGATCACGATGGCCGAGGACGTCGGCATCGGCACCCGCGCCGGCTTCTACGACTCGGCCGGCGCGGCCCGCGACGTGCTCCAGAACCACCTCCTCCAGCTGCTCGCGCTGGTGGCGATGGAGGAGCCGACGAGCTTCGACCCGGACGAGATCCGCACCGAGAAGCTGAAGGTGCTCAAGGCGATCACCCTGCCGAAGGACGTCACCCAGGGCACCGTCCGCGGCCAGTACCTGCCCGGCTGGGTGGGCGGCGAGCGGGCCGTCGGCTACCTCGACGAGGAGGGCGTCCCCGAGGACTCCATCAACGAGACGTACGTGGCGGTCCGGCTGGGCATCCAGAACCGGCGCTGGGCGGAGGTACCCTTCTACATCCGGGCCGGCAAGCGCCTGCCCCGGCGGGTCACCGAGGTGGCCATCATGTTCAAGAAGGCGCCGCACCTGCCGTTCAACACGACCGACGTGGAGTCGCTCGGCAACAACCAGCTCGTCATCCGGGTCCAGCCCGACGAGGGCGTGGTGCTGAAGTTCGGTTCCAAGGTGCCCGGCACCGCCATGGAGGTCCGCGACATCGCGATGGACTTCCAGTACGGCGAGGCGTTCACCGAGTCCAGCCCGGAGGCGTACGAGCGGCTGGTGCTGGACGTCCTCATCGGCGACCGGACGCTCTTCCCGGACGCGGCCGAGGTCGAGCAGAGCTGGCAGGTCATCGACCCGCTGGAGCGGGCCTGGCAGGGCACCAAGCCGGAGCCGTACCGAGCCGGTGAGTGGGGTCCCCGGGCCGCCGACGAGATGCTGGCCGGCGAGGGCCGCGCCTGGCGGCGGGCGTGAACGGCGTGAGCGGACGAACGATTCGGCACAGCGGAGACGTGCTCGCGCCGCTGCGGAGCGGCACGAGCACGCGAAGCGGGAGGCTCCAGTGATCGGCCTGTGGGACACCACCGGCAACGAGGTGGTCAAGGCGCTCGCCGCAGAACGGCGCAGCGCGGGCGGTGTGGCCAGTGGGATGGCGCTCACGCTGATCGTCGTAGTGGACGAGAAGCGGGTACGCGAGGCGGAGGCGGCGGCCACCATCGCCGCCGCCGCCCACCCCTGCCGCCTGCTGGTGGTGGTCCGCTCCGAGATCGAGCGCGACCGCAACCGGCTGGACGCGGAGATCGTCGTGGGCGGCCGGCTCGGCCCCTGCGAGGCCGTGGTCATGCGGACGTACGGCCGGCTGGCGCTGCACGCCGAGTCGGTGGTCATGCCGCTGCTCGTGCCGGACGTGCCGGTGGTCACCTGGTGGCACGGCGAGCCGCCGGAGGAGATCGCCACCGACTTCCTCGGTGTGGTGGCCGACCGCCGGATCACCGACACGGCACAGGCCAGGGACCCGATCGCGGCGCTGCGCCAGCGGGCCCACGACTACGCCCCGGGCGACACCGACCTGGCCTGGACCCGGATCACCCCGTGGCGCACGCTGGTCGCGGGCGCCTTCGACACCACCGAGGCGCAGGTCAGCGAGGCCCGGCTGGTGGCGCCGCGGCAGGACCCGACCGCGGCGCTGATGTGTGGCTGGCTGAGCAGCCGGCTCGGCATCAGCCCGCGCTGGGAGCACACCGACGAGTTCCCCCGGATGCGGGAGGTGCAGCTGAGGTGCACCAACGGTGACGAGCTCACGCTCACCCGGGAGGACAGCGTCGCCACCTTCCGGCGTACCGGTCAGGACGACCGGCAGCTGCCGCTGGTCCGCCGCCCGCTCGGCGACGAGCTGGCCGAGGAGCTGCGCCGGCTCGACGCCGACCAGGTCTACGCGGAGGCACTGGGCGCCATCTCGGGCGTCAGCGGCCTGGAGCAGCGCCCAGCCACGCGGGTGCACGTGTGGAAGGACCCCGCCACGGCCGAGCGGGCGGAGGCGGGAGTCACCGCGCACACCGGCACCAGCCAGCGGTGACGGTGGCCGTACCCGCCCGAGCAACGACGTACCGACCGCCAGACGGTCGGCTCGAACAGGAAAAGGCACAAGATGAGTGAGGCGAGTGTCGCCGTCCACGCCGACGCCGGGTTGCTGGCGCAGGCGGTGGCGGCACGCTTCGTGGTGAAGCTGCTCGACGCGCAGGCCGAACGGGGTCAGGCATCCGTGGTGCTGACCGGCGGCCGGATCGCGGCGGCCGTCTACCGGGCCGTGGCGACCCTGCCGGCGCGGGACGCGGTCGACTGGTCGCGGGTCGACGTCTGGTGGGGTGACGAGCGGTTCCTGCCCGCGGGCGACCCGGAGCGCAACGAGACCCAGGCCCGGGCGGCGCTGCTCGACGCGGTGCCGCTGGACCCGGCCCGGGTGCACCCGATGCCGGCGTCGGACGGCCCGGCCGGGTCAGATCCGGAGGAGGCCGCCGCCCGGTACGCCGCCGAGCTGGCCGCGGCGGCGCGGCCAGGTACCGCCGAGCTGCCTCACTTCGACGTGCTGATGCTCGGCGTCGGCGAGGACGGGCACATCGCCTCGGTCTTCCCCGAACACCCGGTGCACTACGAGAGCCGGCCGGTCAGCGCGGTGCGGGGCAGCCCGAAGCCACCGCCGGTGCGCACCACGCTCACCCTCCCGACGATCAACACCGCCGAGGAGGTCTGGCTGGTGGCCAGTGGCGCCGACAAGGCGCGGGCCGTCGGCATGGCCCTGGCGGGCGCCGGGCCGGTGCAGCTGCCCGCGGCCGGCGTACACGGCGTCAGCCGTACCCTCTGGCTGCTGGACCGGCCCGCGGCGGCCGACGTGCCCGCGCGCCTACGCAGCCTGCGCTGACCCACCGCCCCGCACCGCCTCGTTCGTGGAAAGAGTGGCCATTCCGCCGAGAATGGCCACTCTTTCCATGTTTTCTGGGCGAGAGAGGGGCGCGGCGGTCATCGGCCGCGGCGGCGGTGGAGGGCGGCGAGGGCCTCGGCGAGGATCGCCGCGCCCTCCTCGTCGGTGCGCCGCTCCTTCACGTACGCCAGGTGCGTCTTGTGGGGCTCGGCGCGCGCCCGTCCGGGCGGGTTCTGCGCGTCCGGGCCGGCCGGGTGCCCGCACCGCCGGCAGTCCCACTGCGGCGGCGCGACGGCGTCGGCGGCGATCAGAATCTCCATCCAGTGGCCGTTGCGGCACCAGTAGGTGACCGTTCGGCGCGGAGCCGGCTCGTAGCGCTGGGGCAGGCGCTCCGGTGCGGCCCCGATCCGGGAACCCCGGATCACGTTGTGCTGGGACACGGTTGCTCGCTCCTGTCGTCGGAGGGGAACCGCCGCGAGGGGACGGCGGGCGACGCGGTGCAGCAAAAAGTTTGCGCGCGGCCCGTCGAGTGACGGACCGCGCGCAGATTGTACGACTCGAACCGGCCGATCAGGCCCCGCTGCTCATCTGCAGACGGAGCCAGAGGCCGAGCCCGACGATGCAGGCGAACCAGACGATGCCCACCAGAACGGTGTAGCGGTCGAGGTTCTTCTCCGCCACGGAGGAACCGGCGAGGCTGGAGCTGACACCCCCGCCGAACATGCTGGAGAGCCCACCACCCTTACCTCGGTGCAGCAGAATCAGCATGGTGAGCAGGACGCTAGTGATGATCAGCAACACGATCAACGTGTATGCGAACCAGGTCGGCATGGCTGGGGTCAGTCCTCTCGTAGCGATCCTCGCCCGGACAGGTCGGGCACGGCGGCACCGACCGGCGGACGGGCGGAGTCAAGGATAGCGAGCGATCAGCGAGCGATGTGTTCCGGGAACCGGCAGATCTGTGCGAATTCCTCGGCGTCCAAGCTCGCGCCGCCCACCAGCGCGCCGTCCACATCCCCCTGGGCCATGGTCGCGGCGACGTTCGACGCCTTGACCGAGCCGCCGTAGAGGATACGGACCTGGTCCGCGGTTTCCCGATCGTAGATGAAGGCCAGCTGATCACGGACCGCTCCGCACACCTCCTGGGCGTCCTCCGGCGTCGCCGTCTTGCCGGTGCCGATCGCCCAGACCGGCTCGTACGCCACGACGACCTTGGTCGCCTGCTCGGCGCTGATGCCGCTCAGGCCGCCCTCGAGCTGCGCGGCGCAGTGCGCCACGTGCCGCCCCTGCTCACGCACGTCCAGCCCCTCCCCCACGCAGAGGATCGGGGTCAGCCCGTGGGACAGCGCCGCCTTCACCTTGGCGTTGCACAGGGCGTCGCTCTCGTGGTGGTGGACCCGCCGCTCGGAGTGCCCGACCACCACGTACGTGCAGCCGAGCTTGGCCAGCATCGATCCGGAGATGTCGCCGGTGTAGGCGCCCGAGTCGTGCGGCGACAGGTCCTGCGCGCCGTAGCCGATCATCAGCTTGTCGCCCTCCACCGCGGTCTGCACGGTGCGCAGATCGGTGAACGGCGGCAGAACCACCACCTCGACGTCGGTGAGCTGCTTCTCGTTGAGCCTCGCCGCCAGCTTCTGCACGAGCAGGTTCGCCTCGAAGTGGTTGAGGTTCATCTTCCAGTTGCCGGCCATCAGCGGCCGGCGAGTGGAGCCCGCCATCAGTTCTCCAGAGCAGCGATGCCGGGGAGGGTCTTGCCCTCCAGGTACTCCAGGGATGCCCCACCACCGGTGGAGATGTGCCCGAACGAGGACTCGTCCAGGCCGAGCGCCCGCACCGCCGCGGCGGAGTCGCCACCGCCGACGACCGTGAACGCCCCGGAACCGGCGATCGCCTCGGCCACGCCCCGCGTGCCGTGGGCGAACGGCGCCATCTCGAACACGCCCATCGGGCCGTTCCAGAAGATCGTCCGTGCGCCCTTGAGGGCGGCGGCGAAGCCGGCCACGGTCTCCGGGCCGATGTCCAGCCCCAGCCGGTGGCTCGGGATGCCGTCGGCGCGGACCGTGTCGTGCGTGGCGTCCGGCGAGAACGCGTCGGCGGCCACCACGTCGACCGGGAGCAGGATCTTGCCCGGCGCACGCTCCATGAGGTTGCGGCAGGTCTCGACCATCTCCTCCTCGAGCAGCGAGGTGCCCACCTCGTGGCCCTGAGCCTTGAGGAAGGTGAAGCACATGCCGCCGCCGATGAGCAGCCGGTCGACCTTCGGCAGCAGGGCCTCGATCACCGCCAGCTTGTCGGAGACCTTCGAGCCGCCGAGCACCACCACGTACGGCCGCTCGGGCTCGCCGGTGAGCGTGGAGAGGACCTCCACCTCGCGCAGCACCAGCCGGCCGGCGAAGTGCGGGAGGCGCGCCGGCACGTCGTAGACGCTGGCGTGCTTGCGGTGCACCGCGCCGAACGCGTCGTCGACGTACGCCTCACCGAACCCGGCGAGCTGGTCGGCAAAGGACGCCCGCTCGGCCTCGTCCTTGCTGGTCTCGCCGGCGTTGAAGCGCAGGTTCTCCAGCAGGGCGACCTCACCGTCACCGAGCGCGTCGACGGTGGAACGGGCCGAGTCGCCGACGGTGTCGGTCGCGAAGTGCACCGGGGCGCCGAGCAGCTCGCCGAGCCGACCGGCGACCGACCGCAGGCTGAACTGCGGGTCCGGCGCGCCCTTCGGACGGCCCAGGTGCGAGCAGACGGTCACCTTCGCACCGGCCCCGATCAGCGCGCTCAGGGTCGGCAGGACGGCGCGGATACGGCCGTCGTCCGTGATGGAACCGGTCTGCTTGTCGAGCGGGACGTTCAGGTCGGCGCGCACCAGCACGCGCCGACCCGAGACCCCCTCGGCGAGCAGGTCGTCGAGGGTTCGGATGCTCACAGAGCCAGTCCTCCGTTCGCGACTGCGGGGCTCGCAAGCTCGCTCCGCGCACTCACAGCGAGCTACCGACCAGCTTGACCAGGTCCACCAGGCGGTTCGAGTAGCCCCACTCGTTGTCGTACCAGCCGACGACCTTGACCTGGTTGCCGATCACCTTGGTGAGCGGCGCGTCGAAGATGCAGGACGCCGGGTCGGTGACGATGTCGGTGGAGACGATCGGGTCCTCGTTGTACACGAGGATGCCCTGGAGCGGGCCGTCCGCGGCGGCCTTGAGCGCGGCGTTGACCTCGTCGACCGTGGTCTCGCGACCGACCGTGACGGTCAGGTCGGTGACCGAACCGGTGGGGATCGGCACCCGCAGCGCGTAACCGTCCAGCTTGCCCTTGAGGTCCGGCAGCACCAGACCGATCGCCTTCGCGGCACCGGTGGAGGTCGGCACGATGTTCAGGGCGGCGGCCCGGGCCCGGCGCAGGTCCTTGTGCGGCGCGTCCTGCAGGTTCTGGTCCTGCGTGTACGCGTGGATGGTCGTCATCAGACCCTGCTGGATGCCGAACGTGTCGTGCAGCACCTTCGCCATCGGGGCGAGGCAGTTGGTGGTGCAGGAGGCGTTCGAGATGATCGTGTGCTTGGCCGGGTCGTACTGGTCGTGGTTGACGCCCATGACGACCGTGACGTCCTCGTTCTTTGCCGGCGCGGAGATGATGACCTTCTTGGCCCCGCCGTCGATGTGCGCCTTGGCCTTGGTGGCGTCGGTGAAGAAACCGGTGGACTCGATCACCACGTCGGCGCCGACCTCGCCCCACGGCAGCTTCGCCGGGTCCTTCTCTGCGTACGCCTTGATGGTCTTGCCGCCCACGGTGATCTCGTCGGCGGTCGCCTTGACCTCCTGCGGGAGGCGGCCCAGGATGCTGTCGTACTTGACAAGGTGGGCAAGCGTCGCGTTGTCGGTCAGGTCGTTCACCGCCACGACCTCGACGTCAGCGCCGGACGCCAGCACTGCCCGGAAGAAGTTGCGGCCGATCCGACCGAAGCCGTTGATGCCAACCCGGATGGTCACAGGTTCCATCTCCTCGCGTTCTGGTCCGCCGACCGCAGAACGTGTCGCCGGCGGAGTGATGTGCGCCGACCGTTGGAGCCGGCCGTTGACAATTCATCTCGGCCACCCCGCCGCGGTCTGTGAGGACCTGACCGCCCGAGGCGGTACGCGCGGCGTGGAGTACCGGTGCCGGCCCCCTTGCCGTACGCTGCGACCCTATCCGAGCGCGTGACAGGGCGCTGCGCGGGGTGGTGACCGGCTCGCGTTCCGGACCCGTCGCACACCACGGCGGAGGGCAGGGCGCGCCTGCCGGCCCGCCCGTCTCCGCTGACCGCCACCGTCCTATCAGACCACGAGCATGTCGGGCGTGACGGCTGCTTCGGTATCCGGGATGCCCAGGTCGCGGGCCCGCTTGTCGGCCAGCGCCAGCAGCCGGCGGATCCGCCCGGCGATGGCGTCCTTCGTCAGCGGCGGGTCGGCGAGCGCGCCGAGCTCCTCCAGCGAGGCCTGGCGGTGCTCCAGCCGCAGCCGACCGGCCGAGGTCAGGTGGTTCGGGGCGTCGTCGGCGAGGATCTCCAACGCCCGGGTCACCCGGGCCGCGGCGGCCACCGCGGCCCGCGCCGACCGGCGCAGGTTGGCGTCGTCGAAGTTCGCGAGCCGGTTGGCGGTCGCCCGCACCTCGCGGCGGACCCGCCGCTCCTCCCAGGCCAGCACGCTGGAGTGCGCGCCGATCCGGGTGAGCAACGCGGCGATCGCGTCGCCGTCCTTGACCACCACCCGGTCCACCCCGCGCACCTCGCGGTTCTTGGCCGTGATGCCGATCCGGCGGGCGGCGCCGACCAGGGCGAGCGCCGACTCCGGACCGGGGCAGGTGATCTCCAGAGCACTGGAGCGGCCCGGCTCGGTCAGCGAACCGTGCGCCATGAACGCGCCCCGCCAGGCGGAGACGGCACAGCAGACGTTCGCGGCGACCACGTGCGGTGGCAGGCCACGCACCGGACGGCCTCGGACGTCGAGCAGGCCGGTCTGCCGGGCCAGCGCCTCGCCGTCCTTCACCACCCGGACGATGAAGTGGCTGCCCTTGCGCAGCCCGCCGGAGGCGAGCACGTGGATCTCGCTGGAGTAGCCGTAAACCTCGGCGATCTCCCGCCGCAGCCGGCGGGCCACCGCGCCGGTGTCCAGCTCCGCCTCCACCACCACGCGACCGGAGACGATGTGCAGCCCGCCGGCGAAGCGGAGCAGCGCCGCCATCTCTGCCCGCCGACAGCAGGGCTTGGGCACGTCGACCCGACTCAGCTCGTCCTTGACCGCAGCCGTCATCGCCATTGTGCGTCCCCTCACGGACCGGTTCCGGCGTGTCGCCGGAGATTACGTACGTGTCTAACGATCGGCGCCCAGGACAGGCACCAGGGCGGCGCCCAGGGCGGCTGGATCATGGCGAGGAGTGCCGTCGGTGACGGCGACGGGGGCGAGGACCAGCCGGGCACCCAGCGATTCTGCCGCACGTTCGACCGGTTCGGGGTCACCGACCGCCTTGGCATCGGCCAGCACGTGATCAACCTTCAGCTTCGGCAGGTACCAGCGCAACGCGGCCAGATGATCGGCCACCGAGAGACCCAGCGTCTCCTTCTCCGCGGCGAGGTTCAGGGTGACCAGCCGGCGGGCCGGGCTGGACACGATCGCCTCGGCCAGCTGCGGTACCAGCAGGTGCGGCAGCACGCTGGTGTACCAGCTGCCCGGGCCGAAGATCAGCCAGTCGGCCGCACCGATCGCCTCGACCGCCTCCGGGCACGCCTCCGGCTCGTCCGGCGTCAACCGCAGCGACTCCACCAGCCCGGTCGTGACGGCGACCTGGTGCTGGCCGGTGACCGTCCGTACCTCGTCGGGGCGGTCCGGGTCGGCGCCGCGGACCCGCGCCTCGATCCCCACCGGCTGGCAGGACATCGGCAGCACCCGGCCGACCGTGCCGAGCATCGCGCCGGCATGCTCCAGCGCGGCCACCGGATCGCCGAGCAGCTCCATCAGCCCGCACAGCACCAGGTTGCCGACCGCGTGTCCGGCCAGCCCGTCAGCGGTGTCCGCCCGGGGCACCTCGATGAACCGGTGCTGGAAGAGCCCCGCGCTGCGCCGGGTGGCCGGGTGGTCGCCGGCCAGCGCGACCAGCGCCTGCCGCAGGTCCCCCGGTGGGAGCCCGCCCCGCTCGGCGCGCAGCCGGCCACTGGAGCCGCCGTCGTCGCCCACCGTCACCACCGCCGTGATGTCCAGGTCCAGCTCGGGGGCGCACCGACGCAGCGCCCGCAGCGAGGCGGAGAGGCCGTGGCCCCCGCCGAACGCCACCACCCTCGTCGTCATTCCCGCCCCAGGTCACGATGCTGGGCGTTGGCGGCGAGCCCGGACTGGCGCAGCCGCTCGGCCAACTCCTCGGCGATGGCCACGCTGCGATGCTTGCCGCCCGTGCAGCCGACCGCCACCGTCAGGTACCGCTTGCCCTCCCGTTCGAAGCCGGGTGTGGTGGCGTTGACCAGGTCGGCGTACGTGGCCACGAACATGTCCGCCCCCTCCTGACCCAGCACGTACGCGCTGACCGCCTCCTCCCGGCCGGTGTGCTCGCGCAGCTCCGGCACCCAGTACGGGTTGGGCAGGAACCGGGCGTCCAGCACGAAGTCGGCGTCCGGCGGAAGGCCGTACTTGAAGCCGAAGGAGAGCACCGTGACGCGCAGCCGGCGCGCGTCCTCGCCACCGAAGAGCTCCTCGATGCGCCGGCGCAGCTGGTTGACGTTGAGATGGCTGGTGTCGATGATCACGTCAGCCTGGTCGCGGGCCTCCTCCAGGAGGCCACGCTCGACGGCGATGCCGTCGGCGAGCCGCCCGTCGCCCTGCAACGGGTGGGAACGGCGGACGCTCTCGAACCGGCGGATCAGCACCTCGTCGTCCGCGTCGACGAAGACCACCCGCGGCGAGAAGCCCCGATCGCGCAGCTCGCGGATCGCGCCCGCCAGATCGGTGGAGAACGCCCGCGAGCGTACGTCCAGCACCATCGCGGTTCGCCGGGCCGCTCCGCCCGCCTTGAACGCGAGCTCGGCCATGTCGAGCATGAGCGCCTGCGGGAGGTTGTCGACCACGTAGTACCCGACGTTCTCCAGCGCCCGGGCAACCGTGCTGCGCCCGCCGCCGGAGAGGCCGGTGACCACCACGAGAGTGGTGTCCGACTCCGCCGGCGCCGACTGCCCGACGGTTGTCTCCGCCGACGTGTCGTGCCGCCCCTCAGCCGTACGCGCCTCGCTCACCCACTACCCCCAGCCGTGGCGCCGCGGCCGGTCGGCCGCGCATGGTTAATCGCCGACTCTAACGGCTGCGACCTCGTCCGGGATTCCGCAGGGTGATGACCGGAACAGCCAGTTGTCCGATTCGTACGCCTCGCCGGCCCCGGCGAACAGGTCGGCCGGGCCGGCCCACCGTCGTGCCGGTCCCGATGACACCGCCCCGACGACGCGCTCGCCGGAGCCGGACGTCGTCGGGGGCGGCTCGTACACTTCCCGGATGGCCTCCCCTGCCGACCTACGCACCTCGGACGCGTTGCAGGTGCTGCGCCGCATCTTCGGCTACGACACGTTCCGCGGCTTCCAGCAGGACGTGATCGACCACGTGGTGGCCGGCGGCGACGCGCTGGTGCTGATGCCCACCGGGGGCGGCAAATCACTCTGCTACCAGATCCCCGCGCTGGTGCGTCCCGGCGTCGGGGTCGTCGTCTCCCCGCTGATCGCGTTGATGCAGGACCAGGTCGACGCGCTGACCGCGCTCGGCGTACGGGCCGGGTTCCTCAACTCGACGCTCGACCTCGACGCCCGCCGCCGGGTCGAGGCGGCCTTCCTAGCCGGCGACCTGGACCTGCTCTACCTGGCACCGGAGGCACTCGGCTCCCGCGCGACCGTCCAGCTGCTCGAACGCGGCAAGATCGCGCTGTTCGCGATCGACGAGGCGCACTGCGTCTCCCAGTGGGGGCACGACTTCCGGCCCGACTACCTCGCCCTGTCGATGCTGCACGAGCGGTGGCCGGACGTACCACGGATCGCCCTGACCGCCACCGCGACCAGCGCCACCCGCACCGAGATCGCCAGCCGCCTGGACCTGACCGGCGCCCGGCACTTCGTGGCGAGCTTCGACCGCCCCAACATCCAGTACCGGATCGTGCCGAAGCGGGAACCCCGCAAGCAGCTGCTGAGCCTGCTGCGCGACGAGCATCCGGGCGACGCCGGCATCGTCTACTGCCTCTCCCGCGCCTCCGTGGAGAAGACGGCCGACTTCCTCACCGCCAACGGGATCGCCGCGCTGCCCTACCACGCCGGTCTGGACGCGACCACCCGCGCCACGCACCAGCAGCGCTTCCTCCGCGAGGAGGGGCTGGTGATGGTCGCCACCATCGCGTTCGGCATGGGCATCGACAAGCCGGACGTCCGCTTCGTCGCGCACCTCGACCTGCCGAAGTCGGTCGAGGGCTACTACCAGGAGACCGGCCGCGCCGGGCGGGACGGACTCCCGTCGACCGCGTGGCTGGCGTACGGGCTGCAGGACGTCGTCCAGCAGCGGAAGCTGATCGAGACCTCGGAGGGCGACCTGGCGCACCGGCGTGGGCTCGCCCGACACCTCGACGCGATGCTGGCGCTCTGCGAGACCGTCCGCTGCCGCCGCTCGCAGCTGCTGGAGTACTTCGGTGAGCCGGGCACACCCGACTGCGGCAACTGCGACACCTGCCTGACACCGCCGGAGTCGTGGGACGGCACGATCGCCGCGCAGAAGCTGCTCTCCACCGTGTTCCGGCTGGACCGGGAACGCAACCAGCGTTTCGGGGCCGGACACTGCATCGACATCCTGCTCGGGCGACGCTCCGACAAGGTGACCCAGTTCGGGCACGACTCGCTCACCGTCTTCGGCATCGGCGGCGAGCTGCGGGAGGCCGAATGGCGCGGGGTGGTCCGGCAGTTGCTCGCCGAGGGCCTGCTCGCGGTCGAGGGCGACTACGGCACGCTGGTGCTCACCGAGACGAGCGCCGAGGTGCTGGGCCGTCGACGGTCGGTGCTGCTGCGACGTGAGCCGGAGCGCCCCGCCGCCGCCCGATCCGGGCGCTCCCGTGCAGCCGTCGCGGTCGAGCTGCCGCCGGCCGCCGCGCCGGTCTTCGAACGGCTCCGCGCCTGGCGCGCGGCCGCCGCCAAGGAGCAGGGTGTCCCGGCGTACGTGATCTTCCATGACGCCACGCTGCGGCAGATCGCCACCGACGCCCCCACCTCGCTGGCCGAACTGTCCCAGGTCAGCGGGGTCGGGGAGAACAAGCTCGCGAAGTACGGCGAGCAGATCCTCACGGTCCTCGTCGACTCCCCGGCCTGACCGGCGCGGTCAGTCGGTCGACGACGCCTTCGCGGACTCACCGCCGAGCGCGGTGAGGATCGCCTCGGCCGTACGCCGACCCACCCCCGGCACCTCGGTGATCTCCTCGACGGTGGCCGCCGAGAGCCGCTTCAGCGACCCGAAGTGCCGCAACAACGCCTTGCGCCGCACCTCCCCCAGCCCGGGCACCGAGTCCAGCGCCGACTGCGTCATGCGCTTGGATCGGCGCTGCCGGTGAAAGGTGATGGCGAAGCGGTGCGCCTCGTCGCGTACCCGTTGCAGCAGGTAGAGCGCTTCGGAGCTGCGGGGCAGGACGACCGGGAACTCGTCGTCGGGCAGCCACACCTCCTCCAGCCGCTTGGCCAGCCCGCAGAGCGCGACGTCGTCGATGCCCAGCTCGGCGAGGGCCTGTGCGGCGGCCGCCACCTGCGGCGGGCCCCCGTCGACCACCACCAGCTGCGGCGGGTACGCGAACTTGCGTGGTCGCCCGGTGGTCGGGTCGACCAGCACGCCGACCCGCGGCTCGTCCACGGCCGCCGAATCGCCCGCCACCTCCAGGTCGTCGGCCGATTCGACGCCCGCCTCGCCGGTCTCGGCCCGGGAGTCGAGGTAGCGGGCGAAGCGACGGCGAAGCACCTCGGACATCGCGGAGAGGTCGTCGGTGGCGCCGCGGATGATGAACCGGCGGTACTCGCTCTTGCGCGGCAGCCCGTCTTCGAAGACGACCATGCTCGCCACCACATCGGTGCCCTGGATCTGCGAGATGTCGAAGCACTCGATGCGCAGCGGCGACGTGCGCATCCCGAGCGCCTCGCTGATCTCGTCGAGCGCCTTGCTCCGGGTGGTCAGGTCGCCGGCGCGGCGCAGCTTGTGCCGGGCCAGCGCGTCCTTGGCGTTGCGCTCCACCGTCTCCATGAGGGCGCGCTTGTCGCCGCGCTGCGGCACCCGCAGCACGACCCGGCTGCCACGGTGGCTGGAGAGCCAGTCGGCCAGCGCGTCGGCGTCGCCGGGCAGCTCGGGAACCAGCAGCTCCCGGGGCACGTCGGTCTCGCCGTGCTCGCCGCCGTACACCTGCGTGCAGAAGTGGTGCACCAGGTCACCGGTGCTGAGTTCCTCGGTCTTCTCCACCACCCAGCCGCGCTGACCCCGGACGCGGCCGTCGCGCACGTGGAAGACCTGGACGGCCGCCTCCAGCGGGTCGTCGGCGAACGCCACCACGTCGGCGTCGGTGCCGTCGCCGAGCACGACGGTCTGCTTCTCCATCGCCCGCCGCAGCGCGGCGATGTCGTCACGCACACGCGCGGCCCGTTCGAACTCCAACTGCTCGCTGGCGTCGGCCATCTCGCGTTCGAGCTTGCGCACCATGGTGTCGGTGCGGCCGGCCATGAAGTCGCAGAAGCCGTCGACGATCGCCCGGTGCTGTTCGGCGGAGACGGTGCCCACGCAGGGCGCCGAGCACTTGCCGATGTAGCCGAGCAGACAGGGCCGGCCGACCTGACCGGCGCGCTTGAACACGCCGGCGGAGCAGGTGCGGGCCGGGAAGACCCGCAGTAGCAGGTCGAGCGTCTCGCGGATCGCCCAGGCGTGGGAGTACGGCCCGAAGTAGCGCACGCCCTTGCGCTTGGCGCCCCGCATCACCTGCAGCCGCGGGTACTCCTCGTCGAGCGTGACGGCAAGATAGGGGTACGACTTGTCGTCCCGGTAGCGGACGTTGAACCTAGGGTCGTACTGCTTGATCCAGGTGAACTCCTGCTGGAGCGCCTCGACCTCGGTGCCGACCGTGATCCAGTCCACCGACTCCGCGGTGGTCACCATCTGCCGGGTGCGGTCGTGCAGGTTCCAGAGGTCGCCGAAGTAGGAGTTGAGCCGGCTGCGCAGGTTCTTCGCCTTGCCGACGTAGATCACCCGGCCGGTGCCGTCGCGGAAGCGGTAGACCCCCGGCGATTCCGGGATGGTGCCGGGTGCGGGACGGTAGGTCGAGGGGTCAGCCACGGCTGCAAGCCTAGTCCGCGGCACCGACAGCCCCTCGACACGCCGCGTCGCGGCCGTCGGCGCCGGCTTCACCGCCCGGCACGCGCTCTCGGTATGCGTACGACCCGCGGGCGGCGCAGCTCGCGCTCGGCGCTGCCAGCCGAGTCGGCCCGCCGCGACGCCCCGGCACATTGGTGACTCGAGTCGACCTTGCCGCCGCCGGTCCGCCGCCACGAGCTGGTGGCGTCCCACGCGGCTGGGCACCACCAGTGGCCGTTCCGGAGCAGGCCAACGGCCGTTTCCCGCCATGCGGACGGACCGGCCACCTCCGCCGGGCAGGCCGACCGAGCTGCCTCGCGCCCGGCAGCCGACCGGCCGCCGGCCGCCGGACGGGCGGGCGGCCCGGTC
This sequence comes from Micromonospora sp. NPDC005367, assembly GCF_040606825.1. Classification (NCBI taxonomy): domain Bacteria; kingdom Bacillati; phylum Actinomycetota; class Actinomycetes; order Micromonosporales; family Micromonosporaceae; genus Micromonospora; species Micromonospora sp. NPDC005367. The sequence continues at coordinate 141,221 of NZ_JBEXFP010000013.1, forward strand.
GGATCAGGCGAACGAGATCTGGTCGCCGACGACCTTCACCGGCTTGGCCGGAAGCGACCTGGTCGCCGGACCCGCCTTGACCGAGCCGTCCTCGATCGAGAACTTGCTGCCGTGGCAGGTGCAGTTGATCGTGCCGCCGTCGACGTTCGACACCGGGCAGCCCTGGTGGGTGCAGATCGGGTCGAAGCCTTTGAACTGCCCCGGGGTGGGCTGGGTGATGACGACGCCCTGGGCGGCGAGCACCCGGCCACCGCCGAGCGGGATGTCGGTGGTGGTCGCCAGCGACTGCGAGCCCTGCCGGTTGCCGCCGCCGGCGTCCCCGGTGCTGGGTACGACCGGCCCGCCACTGGTGGGCTGCTGCCCGGTCACGCCGTCACCCGCGTCGTTCCCGCCGCAGGCCGCCAGGACGACGGCCGCTCCGGCCGCACCGGCACCGGCGAGCAACGCCCGCCGCGTCTGCGTGCCCGAACGGGTCAGCTCCTGATGGTCACTCATGCCTTGCCCTTCTCTCGGCTGCTGCGGCTCGTCCCGACCCCCGGCGCCACACCTTTTCCACACGTCCGACTGTGCCCGACGGTTCACTCACAGCGTGCCGGAACGCTCCACCGGCTCATCACTCGGCCCGCCAAGCCTTGGCGGGCCGGTGGAGGCCGGGTAGGCGGTCCGGGTAGTTGATCGACTCGACTTTCCTGAAGTCGCGGTGTCCTGGGCGTGCTGATGCGCCGCCTTCAAGAAGGTCGAGTTGACCATCCGTGGCGACGCTGTCGTCCAGTGCCCGGTCAGACCAGGTGTCGTCCAACGGTGGTCGGTTGATCGACCAGGGCGACCGGTAGATCACGACGGATCTTCGCGCGGTCGACCGGTTCGGCTGATGGCGGGCCACGCCGGATCGACTCGGCTTATCGCGCCGGGGGGTCGGCGCACGCGACACCCCGGCTGCAAGGAGCCTGGACAGCTCAACGCGCCCCGGCGGGCACCTTCCGGCTGCCACGGGCCTTCGTCCCGTTGGCCTTGGCCGCCCGCGAGATCGCCGCCGCGGCACCCTTCGCCTCGCCGTCGAGCTTGAGCACGTGCCGCAGGAACTGCCCGGTGTGACTCTCCGGGACCTCGGCGACCTCCTCCGGCGTGCCGGTGGCCAGCACCGTCCCGCCCCGGTGCCCGCCCTCCGGGCCCATGTCGATGAGCCAGTCCGCCGTCTTGATCACGTCGAGGTTGTGCTCGATGGTGATCACCGTGTTGCCCTTGTCGACCAGGCCCTCGAGCACCATCAGCAGCTTGCGGATGTCCTCGAAGTGCAGGCCGGTGGTGGGCTCGTCGAGCACGTAGACCGTCCGGCCGGTCGAGCGCTTCTGCAACTCGGAGGCGAGCTTGACGCGCTGCGCCTCACCGCCGGAGAGCGTCGGCGCGGGCTGGCCGAGACGTACGTAGCCGAGACCGACGTCGACCAGGGTCTTGAGGTGCCGGTGGATGGCCGGGATGGCGGAGAAGAACTCGGCCGCCTCCTCGATCGGCATGTCCAGCACCTCGGCGACGGTCTTGCCCTTGTAGTGCACCTCCAGGGTCTCCCGGTTGTAGCGGGCGCCCTTGCAGACCTCGCAGGGGACGTACACGTCGGGCAGGAAGTTCATCTCGATCCTGATCGTGCCGTCACCCGAGCACGCCTCGCAGCGCCCGCCCTTGACGTTGAACGAGAACCGTCCCGGCCCGTAGCCGCGTACCTTCGCCTCGGCCGTCTCGGCGAAGAGCTTGCGGACGTGGTCCCAGACACCGGTGTAGGTGGCCGGGTTCGACCGGGGGGTACGACCGATCGGCGACTGGTCGACGCCGACCACCTTGTCGACGTGCTCCAGGCCGGTGACCCGGGTGTGCCGGCCCGGCACCAGCCGGGCGCCGTTGATCTGGTTGGCCAGCACGGCGTGCAGGATGTCGTTGACCAGGGTCGACTTGCCCGAGCCGCTGACCCCGGTGACCGCGATGAGCTGGCCCAGCGGGAAGTTCACGGTGAGGTTGCGCAGGTTGTGCTCGCGGGCGCCGTGCACCACCAACTCCCGGCCGGGGGTCTGCGGCCGGCGCTGCTGTGGCGTCGGGATCGACCTGCGACCGGAGAGGTACGCCCCGGTCACCGACTCCGGGTTCTCCAGCAGCTCGGGGACGGAGCCGCTGTGCACGATCCGGCCGCCGTGCTCACCGGCGCCCGGCCCGATGTCGACGATCCAGTCGGCGGTACGGATGGTGTCCTCGTCGTGCTCGACCACGATCAGCGTGTTACCCAGCCCACGCAGCCGCACCAGGGTCTCGATCAGCCGGTGGTTGTCGCGCTGGTGCAGCCCGATCGACGGCTCGTCGAGCACGTAGAGGACGCCGACCAGGCCCGACCCGATCTGGGTGGCCAGCCGGATGCGCTGGGCCTCGCCGCCGGAGAGGGTGCCGGCCGGGCGGTCCAGGGAGAGGTAGTCCAGGCCGACGTCGAGCAGGAACCGCAGCCGGGCGTTGATCTCCTTGAGGACCCGCTCGGCGATCATCTTCTGCCGGTCGGTGAGCTCGATGCCGGCGAGCAGGTCGGCGCACTCCCCCACGGACAGGTTGCAGACCTCGGCGATGCTCTTGCCGGCGATGGTGACCGCCAGCACCTCGGGCTTGAGCCGGGTGCCACCGCAGGCCGCGCAGGGCACGTCCCGCATGTAGCCCTCGTACTTGTCGCGCGACCACTCCGACTCGGTGTCGTTGTGCCGGCGCTCGATCCACTGCACCACACCCTCGAAGCCGGTGTAGTAGGAGCGCTCGCGCCCGTACTTGTTGCGGTAGCGGACGTGCACCTGGTCGTCGGAGCCGTGCAGGATCGTCTTCTGCGCCCGCGACGGCAGCGCCCGCCACGGCGTGTCCACGTCGAAGTGCTCGGCCTGCCCGAGCGCCTCCAGCAGGCGCAGGAAGTATTCCAGGTTGTGCCCGGTGGACCAGGGCTGGATCGCGCCCTCGCGCAGGGTGCGCTCCGGGTCGGGGACGACCAGCTCCGGGTCGACCTCCTTCTTGGTGCCGAGGCCGGTGCACTCCGGGCAGGCGCCGTAGGGCGCGTTGAAGGAGAAGACCCGCGGCTCCAGGTCCTCGATGGCGAGCGGGTGGTCGTTGGGGCAGGCCAGGTGCTCGGAGTAGCGCCGCTCCCGGTCGGGGTCGTCCTCCGGCAGGTCGACGAAGTCGAGCAGAACCAGGCCGCCGGAGAGGCCGAGCGCGGCCTCGACCGAGTCGGTCAGCCGCTGTTTGGCGCTCGCCTTGACGGTGAGCCGGTCGATGACGACCTCGATGGTGTGCTTCTCCTGCTTCTTGAGCTTCGGCGGCTCGGTGAGCGGGTGCACCACACCGTCGACCCGGGCCCGGGCGTAGCCCTTGGCCTGGAGCTCGGTGAAGAGGTCGACGTACTCGCCCTTGCGGCCCCGCACCACCGGGGCGAGCACCATGAACCGGGTGCCCTCGGGCATGGCCAGCACCCGGTCGACGATCTGCTGGGGGCTCTGCTTCGAGATCCGCTCGCCGCAGATCGGGCAGTGCGGCTCACCGACACGGGCGAAGAGCAGCCGGAGGTAGTCGTAGACCTCGGTGATCGTGCCGACGGTGGAACGCGGGTTGCGCGAGGTCGACTTCTGGTCGATCGAGACGGCCGGGCTCAGCCCCTCGATGAAGTCGACGTCGGGCTTGTCCATCTGGCCGAGGAACTGCCGGGCGTACGACGAGAGCGACTCGACGTAGCGGCGCTGCCCCTCGGCGAAGATCGTGTCGAAGGCCAGGCTCGACTTGCCCGATCCGGAGAGCCCGGTGAATACGATCAGGGCGTCCCGAGGCAGGTCGAGACTGACGTCACGCAGGTTGTGCTCGCGCGCGCCACGGATGATCAGTCGGTCGGCCACGGTACGTGTACTCCCGGGTGAAGAAGATGAGGCGGATCTGTCCGCTCGGAGGCGGTTCTGAGCGGTTGTCTGGGCGCAGAAGAACGCCTCGGCAACTCTAGCCCCGAGGTACGACAATTCTCCGTGCCCGCACATTCCCCCAGGTCGGACCGGTCCGCCGCACGGCGGGAGGCCGCCCGCGAACCGCCCCCGAGCAACCACCTGCGGCGGCATGGTCAACTCGACTTCCTTGAAGACGGGGGATCCGCCCGCCGAAGACACCCCGACCACAAGGAAGCCGAGTCGATCAACCGACCCGGCGCGAGTGGCCGGCCCGCCCGACACGCAGCTCAGTAGCCACCCGGCGCGGGTGGCCGGGCCGGGCGGCTCGCCCGCCCGGGGGCCCCCCCCCAGCCCCCGCGCCGGGCCGGGGCGGCCCCGGCCGCCCGCCGCCGCGGGGCGGAGGCCCCCGCCCGCGGCAC
>NZ_JBEXFP010000014.1:0-143510 GCF_040606825.1 Micromonospora sp. NPDC005367
GGTGGGGCCCCGGGCCTGGGTCAATGGGGGGCCCCCCCACCCGGCCCTCCCCCCTTGTCCCCCTGGCCCTGGTCTGCTCGGCTTGCCTGGGTCGGTGGTAGACGGGATGGCAGCTCCCCAACCACCTACCCACCGGAACCGTTCGGCAACTCCATCCTGGAGTCGTCTGGCCCCCGCCGGAGGCAGCTCTAACCCCGCCCCCTCCCTCACCTCTCACCTCCCCACTTCCTCTCATCCTGCGGCCCCCAGCGGCCCGCGTGAGTCGTTCGGCAACTCCGGCCCTGCCCGTGGTGAGCTACGGGGCATCCGTGCGCACCTGGATCGCGGAAATGCGGGGAAGTTGTTCCGCCTGGCTCACGGTCACCCCTGGGACTCGTCACCGGATCGCCCTGCCTATCGAGGCGGACGCGCGGGGCGGGGCGTGGGGTTCGGGCCGGCTGACTTTCCGCCCCGGCGCCGTAGGCGGCCGGGGCGGCGGCTCCGGTAGGAGCCGGTTACCGCGCCCCGGCCCGCGCCGCGCGGAGCGCCTTGATCTAGTACAGGCAAATTCGGCAACAGATCACCGGTAGCGTTCTGTCCGGTCACGGGACATGCTTGACACTCGCGTCCCACCACAGCCTTTACAAGATCCGTTCGGCCAGTCGATGACGGAGTGGGTCGGCGGAGATGATGTCGGCATGGACGCATGGGCAGACGGCGACCTGGCTGGCGAGTTCGAGCGGCAGCTTGACGACCTCCTGGCTGAGCTGAGCTCAGACTGGGTAGAGCCCGAACTGCCGCCGAGGTTCGCGAGTAACGAGTCGTTCCGTCGCTACCACCGGAGCAACGGCAAGCGCTGGCAGCTTGCTTGCGCTCTTCGAGAACGTCCTGACCTGGCGGCCGCCCTGGCCGACAGGGTCCTGGCCGCTGTGATCTGCGACGAAGATGCGGCCGCCAATCGCCAACTCATCGAGCCGATGGTGACGGCGGTGGGCCGTCGCAGGGTCCAGGAGTACCTCATCTCGGTCGTCACCTCTGGATCACTACTACAACGCGTCTGCGCAGTCCGCGCCTGGTATTGGTCGCAGGCCGTGCTCGTGTACGAGTCGACTGAGGCGCTGACCAGCAGACAGCCCACGACGGTTAGCCAAGCCCAAGATGACGAGGTTGCCGACCTTCGCGCGTGGTATCGCGCAGCCTGTCTCACCGCCTTCGTCGAATGCGACCACAACACCACACGCGAATGGCTGGCCCGAGGCTTCATTCTGGACGAGTCCTTCTACCCGTCGAACCTCCGCCGCACGGTGGCCCAGGCCCGCGCTATCGCCGAATCCGACCCGGTCCGGTTCAAAGAACTCATTGTCAAGACCACCGACGGGACGAACCTCGCTGCCATCCGGCCCGCTGATGATCGATGATTCTGGCGCAACTCGCCCGAATCTCGTGATTTCCGCGTAGCGACCTGATGCCACATTTGACAACGCAACGAACCGAGGTCTGACAAGCATCAGGTGGGACGGATCCGTCAAGCGTGTGGTGGGACTAGACAATCACCGGTAGCGTTCCGGGTCAGACCCTGGCCGGCACGACACACCCCGCCGGCCGTCGTCGTCCAAGAATCGCCACGGATGCTCTCGGCCCCAACCGTCGCGCGCCCGGCCGTCGTGACCGTCGAGCGCGTCATGCTGCCGCCTGGGCGACTTTCCCTCATCGGCCCCCACGGTGCCCCTGGCAGCTATCCCACCGGCTCTACCTGTGGGTTCCTCCGCGTCTCATCCATCCTGCACTACGCGAACGAGGCGGCCAGCTTGTCGCGGATGGCGGGCCACTCGGAGTCGATGACGCTGTAGAAGACGCTGTCGCGGTATCGACCGGTGCTGAGTATCCGGTGGTTACGCCAGACGCCTTCCCGGTGCGCGCCAAGCCGCTCAATGGCCCGCTGTGACCTCACGTTGCGCAGGTCGGTCTTGATCGCTACCCGTCCGGCGCCAAGCACCTCGAACGCGTGCCGCATCAGGAGGAACTTGGCTTCGGTGTTGGCGCCGGTTCCCCAGTGGCTGGGCGTGAGCCAGGTCCAGCCGATCTCTAACGTGCGGTCGTTCGGGCGGATGTCGATGTAGCTCGTGCTCCCGATCGCCCGTCCGCTGTGAAGATCCACCACGGCGAAGGGCAGTCGTTGACCGCGTCCCTGGTCCTGTAGCGCGTCGCTGATGAACGCGCCGATCGCCTCGCGGGTGCGGGGCGTGGGCTCATCAAGGTACGTCCAGATCTCGTCGTACGCTGCGGCGGCTAGCAGGTCCTCGGCATGCCCCGGCCCAAGCGGTTCAAGTCGGATCAGACGGCCCGTCAGCGTCACCGGTGTCGGCTTCATTCGGCGTCAACTTCGTACAGCAGGACGTGACGGTCCCCGGGCAGGATCACCTGATACACCTCGATCGGCCGGTCCTCCTGGTCCAAACTCGTTCGCAGGAGTCGGCCGACTGGCGTCGCCGGTCCGAGGTGAAGCTTCGTAGCTTCCTCTGCGCTCGGCATCCGCCAGGTGATCTCGTCCTCGTACCGGGTCGGGGTGTGGCCCAAGTCTTCGAGCACTTGGTCCGTGCCTTCCACGACGTCCGCAGGGTCCATGATCTTGCTGTCCTGCACGATGCTGAGCGGGTAGTAGCTGTCCCCGAGCTGCAACGGCTGATCATCGGCGTACATGACTCGGCGCCGCACGGCGACGGGATCACCCGGCTGGACGCGCAGGTGCGATGCGATCTCGTCGTTCGCCGGCACTACCTCGACCGTGCTGACCTGCCGCGCGGTCTTGCCCTGGGCTTCGATCTGCTGGCTGAAGGTGTCCCGTCGGCGGTCAGCCTCCAACCGCTTCCGGCGGGATCCGGTGAGTGAGGCGTAGTAGCGCATGGGCGGCTCGGAGCGCACGAAGCTGCCGCGTCCACGCCGGGACACGATCAGTCCCTCATTACGCAGGACGTCCAGGGCGAGGCGCACCGTGTTCCGGCTGATGCTGTAGCGGTCGGAAAGCTCGCCTTCGGTGGGAAAACGGTCACCCGGCACAAGCTCGCCGCCCTGAATCTGCTGTCTGAGCATCGACGCAAGTTGCTGGTAGAGCGGCCGAGAGTCAGCCGGGTTCAAGGTCATGGCACTTCCTAACGGGGAGTTGTACCTACACGCTAACAACCCCTTGACCCGCGCGCCATCAGACTGATAGACAGTAGTTGTTGTTGGTACAACCCAACAACGACGGATGTCTAGGGAGGCAGAGCAGTGGCTCTTCGTGGTGGTACTCGGTTCTCGGTTCCGTTCGAGGCGGCGTTCCCGCACGGTGCGGTGTTCGTGCCGGACTCGATTGCGGAGGCGCAGGACTTCAACGAGGCGACTCGGCAGCGGACGCCGAGTAAGGACAAGCTGACGGGTCAGCGGGTGTGGCAGTGCCGGGTGATGGACATGGACCCGGAGTTGGGCGCCCGGTCGCGTGAGGTGTCGATCAAGGTTCTGTCGGATGTGCAGCCGGTGCCGCCGGTGGGTCCGTTCCAGCCGGTGGAGTTCGAGAACCTGACCGTCACTCCCTACGTGGGTAGCAACGGCCGGTTGGCCTTCTCCTACCGGGCGACTGCGCTGGTGGCGCCGAAGACCCTGGACGAGTCGCGCGGGAAAGCCGCCTGATGTTCGGCCGGAAGCGCTCTGAGCCGGAGCCGGTGCGCCGTGACCAGGTGATGAAGCTGATCAGCCTGGGGATGAAGGAGACCGACGCCGCCGATCGGGACATCGACAACCCGGAGTTCGACACGGCCAAGGCCGCGTTCGACGCCGCCTTGGGCAAGGCGACTCAGGCGGAGAAGGCCGCGGCGTTCGACGCGCTCAAGCGGCACGGCTACTGACTAGTGATGTTGGCGCGGGGCGGCCCATGCCCTAGGAAAGCCGGCCGCCCCGCTGCCCCACCAATTCCTCTCGGCCTGGAAGGGCGGGTTCATCATGCCTTCTTTCCTGGACTGGACTCGTGGCGGTGGTGCCGGCGAGTCCGCTCCGTGTGTGATCTGCGGGCGTCCGGCGATCTGCCGTAGCCCCAGTGGGAAGCCGGTGCACAAGGTTTGCGCGGAGGCGTGGACCGAGCAGCGCAAGGCTCCGAAGGCGGTGGCGTGATGCGCGCCCCGCTGGTCAACTTCCGCCGTCTTCAGGTCGCTACCCCGTGGCCCCTGGTCTGGACGATCACGATCGCGTTCCTGCTGGTCCGGCTCGTCGTCGCGGTCGTGCGCTTCGGGGTGTGGGCGGTGCGGCATTGGCGTGCCTGGCCGGGCGTGTTCCTGGTCCTGGTCGCCGTCGACGTGTACCAGTCGCACGGCTGGTGGCCTCACCTCCTGGTCCTGCTCGTCCTCGCCGCGGGCGCCGGCCTCTGGTGGTGGCGTGGTCGGGATTCGTTCCACCGCCTGGTCGTCCTCCGGGCCGTGACGGTGTGGCGGCGGCTGTGGGTCTACCGCCGTCAGTGGCACGAGACCATGTCCCTCTGCGGGCTGGTGAAGAAGTACGACGGGGGCGAGAAGACCCCGGAACTGCTCTCCGTCCGCTGCTCGTACGCCACGGATGAAGTCGTGCTGCGGATGCCCCGCGGGCAGAACCCGGAGGCGTACCAGAAGGCGGCTCGCGATCTGGCGTATTCGTTCGGTACCCGGCACTGCCGCGTGTTCTCCGGCCGTCGGCAGGCACCGCCCTTCCGCTCGGGTCGCCTCGCGTGGCTGCTGCGGCTGGTCGACGCGATCCGGTTCCGGGACCGTCCGCGGCACGTGTGGTTGGTGTTCATCCGCCGTGACCCGCTGACCCGCATCGTCGCCCCCCTGCCCGTCCCGGCCCGCCCGGACTTCACCGCCCTACCCCTCGGACTGCGGGAAGACATGGCCGTCTACAGCCTGCGGCTGCTCGCCACCCACGTCCTGGTCGGCGGGGCCACGCGGATGGGCAAGGGCTCGGTGATCTGGTCTCTGCTGCGGTCCTTGGCGGCCGGGATCCGGTCGGGTCTGGTGCGGGTGTGGGCGATCGACCCGAAGGGTGGCATGGAACTCGCCATCGGCCGGCCGCTGTTCTCCCGTTATGTCGATGACGACTGGTCGCGCATGGCGGATCTGCTCGAAGACGCCGTGGCCCGGATGCGCGCCCGGCAGCAGATCCTGCGCGGCAAGGTCCGGGTGCACACCCCGACGGTGGACGAGCCGCTGATCGTCATCGTCATCGACGAGATCGCCGCCCTGCTCGCGTACCTGCCTGACAGCGAGATCCGCAACCGCATCGCTCACGCCCTGGGGCTGCTGCTGTCGCAAGGCGCCGGGCTCGGCGTCCTGGTCGTAGCCGCGACGCAGGACCCGCGCAAGGAAGTCGTGTCGGTCCGGGACCTGTTCCCCACCCGCATCGCCCTCGGTCTCACCGAACGCGGCCACGTCGATCTGCTGCTCGGGGATGGTTCCCGCGACCGCGGTGCCCTCGCCGATCAGATCCCGCTGTCCGGCAAGGGCGTCGCCTACGTGCTGCTCGACGGGCAACCCGAACCCGCCCGGGTCCGGTTCTCCTACATCCCCGACGACCTGATCCGCGACATGGCGGCCACGTTCCCGGCCCCGCCCGAGGTCCAGCCCGGACCGGAACCCATCCCCGCCCCCGCCCCGGTGAAGACGGCCCGCGGCAACGGCAACGGGCGGTACCCCTATCGGCCGACTGCGCCTCGGCAGGCCGCTCCGCTGCTGCCGCCGTCGCTGCTCAACGCCCTGGACCTCAACGGCACCAACGGGAGTGACCCCCGATGACCGATCACGAGCTGCCCGAGTCGGCCCCGGTGCGGATGTCCTACGCCGACGAACCCGACGAGCCGACCCCCCAGGAGCCGCGGCGTTTCTACCGGCTGCGCGCCCCGCACGTCGACAAAGCCTCAGTGCCGGTCACGGTCCGGGTCACCCCCGACGCCGACCTGTACGTCGCGGTCGGCTCCGGCAGGCGCCGCATGTACCTGACCCCGAACGAGGCGTGGGCGCTGTGGCGCTGCCTCTCCGAAGCCGTCGCCTCGACCGGTGAGCCGCCGGAGTGGATCCGCGTGCACATCACCCCCACCCACCGCTGACCCCCGCAATGTCTGGAGCTTGCGTGATGCGTACCCGCCGCCCCATCCGCCGGACCTGCCTCGACCTCACCCACACCGACCCCGACCAGCACTGCCCCTACTGCGCCCCCGACACCCAAGCCGACGCGATCCTCGCCGCCGCCCTCAACCGGCACGCCGAGATCGCCGCCGAGGACGCCGAGACCTGGGGGTGGGCCGCGTGAACCCGCAACTGTGGTCCTGGCTCCTGATGGCCGTCGGCGTCACCGGCCTCTACCTGGCGGGGAAGCGGTCGTGGACCGGCTGGGCCGTCGGCCTCGGCGCCCAGGTCCTGTGGCTGGCCTACTCGATCAGCACCGGACAGTGGGGCTTCCTCGTCTCCTGCTTCGTCTACGGCGCCGTCTACCTGCGCAACCTGCGCGCCTGGCTCCGCCCGGCCCTGCCCGCGGCATCTCAGCGGGAGGTGACTCGTGTCGAGCACTGACCCGAGCACGTTCACCCAGGAGTTCGCCGCCGAGTACGCCCGAAACGCGGTCCCGACCATGCTCAAGGCAATCGGCTCGATCAAGAAATACAACCGTTTCGTCCTGCTCGCCGCGCTCGCGACCAGCTACCTGCACCAAGGCCACTACCTGTGGACCCAGAACGCCGGCTACTTCGCCTACCTGGTGCCGCTGATCTTCGACGCCGCGATGGTGTCCATGCTGACCATCGTCCGCACCTCCGGCATCGCCAAGGACGCCAAACGGGGCGCACTGGTCGTGTTCGCCGCCTGCGGTCTGCTGTCGGCCACCATCAACTTCGCCTCCCCAGGCAGCCTCGGCCTGCGCCTGGTCTTCGCCCTGGTCGTCGTCCTCGTCATCGGCGTCGAACTCGTCGCCGGACGCATCCGCCCCGACTTCGCCGCCATCGAAACCGAAGCCGCGGCACTGCTCGCCGCCGCCCGCGACCTGGCCGGCAAGAGTCAGCACACCGGCGACGACACCGAACCCGACGACACTCCCGACACCGCCGAACCGAACTCGGTCGAGACCGCCCCGGATCCCGCCGACGAGCGCGCCGATTTGGTGCCCGTCGACGTGCCCACCGAACCCGCCCCGGTCGTCGTCCCGCCGGCCCCCGTCCCGACCCCGACCCCGGTTCCGGCTGCGGTTCGTTCGGCGCTCATCACGTCCACCGTCCAGACCCCTCGCAACGGCCACGTCTTCGCCTCGGAGGTCACCCGATGACCCGCACCCAACTCGCCCGCAACAACACCCGCCGTCCCGCCGTCGTCGCCCGTCGGATCATCGGCACCCCCGCCGAGGTCGCCGCATCCGTCGCACTCGTCCGCGACTCCGGCCGACTGCTGTCCATGACTTCACCGCGACAGCTCTCCGGCGATCCCCGGGTGACGGTCACGGTGCGGTTCCTCGACACCGGCCGTTCCGCCCCGGCTCCCGTCCGTCGGCTTCGACATGGCCCCCTCGTCGCCGCCATCGCCGTGCCCGCCGTGGGTGTCATCGCGGCGGTCGGCTACCTCGCCGCCCAACTCGTCCAGGCGATCCGGGCCGCATTCCCGCTCATCGCCGGCGGCGCCCTGGTCCTGCTCGTCATCGCCCTCCTGCTGCGCAAGTCGGGACGCTGCTGCCCGGGTCTGCACTGCCCCGGCTGCGGCCACTGACCGCCATGACCGCCGGTTGGCCCACCTACTGCGCCCGCTGCCGTAGGTGGGCCACCGCCCTCATCGAAGCCGGCAACCCCGGCACCGGCCACTACCGCGCCGAGGTCGCCTGCGCCCGCCACGAGCAAGCGGCCCACCGCTGGGCCGGCCGCCTCGGCCCGACCCGCACCACCCGCATTGACGGCGACCAACCGGCCCTGTTCGAGCTACCGGAGGTGATCACGTGATTGGGACATGGTGGCGGGTCCGGTGGTGGTCATTCAGGGCGCCGAGCGTGCGCCACGCGTGCGGCTGCCACCTGCACCGCCTCTTTCTCCCACCGGTTCGGTCTCAACGGACCTCGGGCGCCCCGCCGCACCTGTTGAGGCGACGGCCCGATCTTGTCACGCACCGCGCACTCACGCCTACCCCGCTCAACCTCTCGGAGGTGACTCGTTGACCGCCCCGACCTTGCCTGGCCTCACCACCGACCCCGCCACCGAACCAACCCCGGACCCGGCTGACCCGCCGGCGGCTGGCTCCCGCGCCGCCCGCCTCGCTATGCCCATGTCCCGCCACGTGCTCACGGAGATGGCCGCCGAGTACGGCGTCTGCCTGCGCCCCGTCACCCTCCGGCGTACCGACCTGCACACCGGTCAAACCGAAGTGATCGACCTGCCCTGCGGCACCACCCGCGAGGACAAGTGCGCCCCGTGCGCGAAACGCGCCCGCCGGCTGCGGCAGACCCAGATCCGCGAGGGCTGGCACCGCGCCGACGAACCCAACCCGTCCGCTCCACACGCCGCGAGCGAGGCACAACGGGAGTTGGTCATGTTCCGGGCGCATCTCGAGTTCGCCCGCGACGAAGCCCAACGCTCCGCACAGTTCGACCAGGTGCCCGGCATCGACGCCGCAATCGCCGAAGTAGAGGAAGCCATCGCCGCTGAGGGCCTCCGCGGGCAAGTAGCCCCATCCCACGACGGCGAAGAATCCTCCGGTGGCCGGCGCAAGCGGTCCACCAAACGGCGTCAGGACACCCCCGACCTGCCCCGCAAACGGGTCGAGCCCCGCACCGTCGGCCGCGTCTACACCGCCCCTGACGGTACCCAACACCGGCCGTCGATGTGGCTGTCGCTCACTCTCGACTCCTACGGCCGGGTCCTGCCCGACGGCACCCCGGCCGACCCGGACACGTACGACTACCGGCGGGCCGCCTGGGACGCCGTGCACTTCCCGCGGCTGCTCGACCGGTTCTGGCAGAACCTGCGCCGCTGCGTCGGCTGGAACGTCCAATACGCCGGCTGCGTCGAGCCGCAGCGACGGTTGGCGCCGCACGCGCACTTCGCCATCCGCGGCACGATTCCCCGCGCGGTGCTGCGGCAGGTTGCCGCCGCGACCTATCACCAGGTGTGGTGGCCCCCGGCCGACGAGCTGGTCTACGGGTTGGATCGGCCGCCGGTGTGGGACAACGACGCGGACGCCTGGGTAGACCCAGACACCCGCGAGCCGCTGACCACCTGGGCTGACGCCCTGGACGCCCTCGACCTCCAAGCCGACCCCGAACCATCGCACGTCGTCCGCTTCGGGCGGCAGGTCCACGCCGAAGGCGTCACCCCCGGCACCGTGCACGCCGAACGCACCATCGGCTACATCACCAAATACATCACCAAGAGTGCCGCCGACTGCCACAAGCCCGAAACGGATCGACAGCGCAACCACCTCGAACGGCTCTGGCAGCAACTGCGCATCACGCCGTGCAACGAGCGGTGCGCCAACTGGCTGCTCTACGGCATCCAACCGAAGAAGGCCCACGGGCGCCTGCAAGCGGGTCGCTGCAAGGGGAAGGTCCACCAGCGGGCGACCCTCGGCATTGGCGGACGCCGCATCCTCGTCTCCCGCGATTGGTCCGGCAAAACCCTCGCCGACCACCGCGCCGACGCCCGCGCCTGGGTCCGCCGACTCCTCGGCGTCAGCACCGGCACCGACGAAGCCAACCCCGTCGACCAGGACGACCCGCCCGCCTACGCCTGGGAAATGGCCCGGCCCGAAGACCCCGACATCCCACCCCTGCAACACCGGCTCCTGCGGGCGCTTTCCCAACGCGCCCAGTGGAGAGCCGCCGTACTCGCCGCGAGAGACCGAGCAGCAACCACCGACCCAACCGCCGATGACCGCGCCACGTACTGACCGGAGGATCCATGGAACACGCCACCACCTCGATCGCCACCCGACCGACCATCACACCTGACTTGTCCGGCCGTACCACGCGTACTAGCGACAGCCGTGCTGTCTACTCCGTCCGCGAAGTCGCCCGCCTCCTGTCACTCTCCCTCGGCAGCACCTACGCCCTGGTCCGCGAAGGCGAGATACCCGCCCGCAAGCTTGGCGGACGCTGGGTGATTCCCAAGAAGCGATTCCACGAATGGCTCAACGAAGCCACCGAGCTAACCCAGGTTCCGGGAGGCTGGGCCTAATGGGACACATCGTCAAGACGCCAGCGGGAACGTTCCGCGCAAACTGGCGCGATGCCAGCGGCCGGCAGAAGGCAAAGACGTTTCCCACCCGCCGGCAGGCGGCCTCCTTTCTGGCCGAGACGGAGTCCGCCATTAGCCGCGGCGGGTACATCGATCCCCACGCCGGCCGCCTGCTGTTCGGAAAGTACGCCGAACGGTGGCGAGAGTCCCGCAACGATGAGCTGACCACGCGTGCCCGAGATGGGTCGATCCTGCGAACCCACGTGCTTCCACGCTGGTCAGAGGTGCCGCTCGCCCGGATCGATCACCTCGCCGTTCAGCACTGGGTGACGGACCTCGGCACCCGCCGCTCACCCGCCACCGTGGCGGAGTGCTTCCGTCTGCTGTCCGCCATCCTCCGTGCGGGCGTTCGGGATCGGCTCATTGGCACCAATCCGTGCGAGGGCGTCAAGGTCCCGGCTCGACGGAAGAAGGACACTGACGGGCACGTGCTGTCCCGTGCGGACCTGGTCACTCGTCTCCTGCCGGCGGTCCCGGACCGGTATCGTGCCCTGGTCGCGCTCGCCGGCGGCACCGGGCTTCGATGGGGCGAGTGCACCGGGCTCCGCTGGGAATCACTTGACCTGGCTGCGAGGACGGTCGAGGTGGTCCGGGTCGCGGTCGAGGTTGCGGGCACTGTCACGATCAAGCCCTACCCGAAGTCGAGGGCTGGCCGGCGAATCGTCCCGCTGCCGGAGTTCACCGTCGATCTGCTGACCGCACACCGTGAGGCGTTCCCGGCTGGCGCCCGCGGTGAGGTGTTCACCAATTCGTCGGCTGGTCCGCTGCGACGGACGCTGTTCCGGGCTCGTGTCTGGCGGCCGTCCCTGGTTCGCGCTGGGCTGCTCGGGAAGGTGGATCAGCTGGGGCACTTCAAGTGGCGAGCAGTCTGGGCGGACTCCGAAGGGGTGGAGTGGTCGGCGGAGTTCACCACCGAACGAGAAGCGGTCGCGCACGTGGTGAAGATGGCGCCGGGCGGGCTGCGCTTCCACGACCTGCGGCACTCCTACGCCACGGAGCTGGTGTCGCGGGGCGTGCCGGTCAACGACGTCCAGGCGGTGATGGGCCACGAGAAGCCATCAACCACTCTGAACCTCTACACCCACCGCTCCGACGGACGGCACCAACGCATCCGTGACGCGTTCGCTGACGATCCGCTGACGCCCAACGACGAATGACGATGGAATCAGCAAGAGGCACCCTCTTCCGAGGGTGCCTCTTCTGGCTATTTCGATGGTGGGCGATACTGGGATCGAACCAGTGACCTCTTCGGTGTGAACGAAGCGCTCTCCCGCTGAGCTAATCGCCCTCAGCGCGGATGACTTTACCTGATCGTCCGCCTCGACCGCGAATCCGGGGTCAGTGCGTCGCGAGGTACTGCATCAGGCGGGCGATCACGTCGATGCCGAGGCTGTACTTCAGCGACAGCCAGAGCACCACCGCTACGAAGATCAGGCCGACCGAGCCGAGCACGATGCGTACGCCGAGGGTTTGTCGCGTCACCCAATGTGTCCAGCTCTGCACGTGGCGGCGGGTGAAGCCGAGCAGCCTTCGGGCCCAGTGGTACTCGACGGCCCAGATGCCGAGGCCGGCGATCACCAGCAGCCAGCCGGGTCCGGGTAGCGGGATGAGAGCGACACCCACGGTGACCACGATCGCGCCGGCGATCGTGATGAAGATCTTGAGGGTGATCCGGCCGGTCGGGTTGGCGCGGATGAGTTCGAGGGTGGTGGAGGCACGGGTCCGCCAGCGCGGCCGTGGGTCCGCGAGGGCTACACCCCCCGCGTCGACCTCCGACCACCTTTCGCCGGAGTCCGGCCGACCGGTCTGGTCGTGCTGATCCATCGGCACCGCGTACCCCCGCTTTTTGGCTGCTCGGACCGCGACTTTCGGTGGGCGAGGCGCCGCGATCGGATCCACTGAGGATCGGTTCGTGACCATTTCACCCCCTAGTGTCGCTCGGGACCGTCACCCCTTCCGACGACTGGACGTTACCGGAGTAAGTCGACGACTGAGCCACCCGATCCCGGGCGGGACGACGCACTGGGCAGAACCGGAAATCCTACATGAATTTTCACATTCAGGGAGCCTTTCCGAACCCCTTCCCACCACTGGGTGAAGTCAGCGTATGGCGGAGCGTAGCCAGGAGTAGCACCTGAGTATGGGAAAAGCGGGACACGCGCGTTCCGCAGCGGTGCCGGGGGGAGAACGTCCATGAGTGTCATCCGACCGACGACCGTAGAGGTCGAGACGTCGCTAAGGCTCGTCGCGCCTGACGCCACCGCCTTGCCGGTGCGTGCCAGCTTGCGTTACGACCCTGCTGACCCGTATGCGGTCCATGTCCTGTTCCATGCCGAGTCGGCCGGTGGCGAGGCGGTGAGCTGGTCCTTCGCCCGCGAACTGCTGGTCACCGGGCTCGACGAGCCGGCCGGCATCGGGGACGTCCGGGTATGGCCGTGGGCCACCCCGCGCGGCGACTTCGTCGCGCTCGCGCTGTCGTCACCCGACGGCAACGCTCTCTTCGAGGTGCCGCGGAGCGTTCTGGTGCGCTTCCTGCGGCGGACGTACGTCGTCGTCCCACGTGGCCGCGAGGCCGAGCACCTGGACGTCGACACGGCGGTGAACCGGCTGCTCGCCGGTCGCTGAATACCCGCACACCGGGCAACACCGGCCATCCGGCCACAGGGGCCGCGCGGATCTGCCGAGTCCGCGCGGCTCCGGCATGCCCAGGCGTACGCCGACCGCCCGCCCCCGACGCCGGTCCGGCGCTCGGGGACCGCCGGTCTCTCAGCCGTGGGTGGTGATGCCCCCGTCGACCGGTATGACTGCTCCCGTGAGGTACGCCCCGGCGCGCGACGAGAGGTAGATGGCCGTACCGGCCATGTCCTCCGGCCGCCCGATCCGCCCCAGTGGCACCTGCTGCTCGATGGCGGCCCGGGACCTCGGGTCGTCCAGCGCGAACGCCATCATCTTGCTCTCGAACGGGCCCGGCGCGATCGCGTTGACGGTGATCCGCTCGCCGGCGAGCTGGTGGGCGAGGCTGCGGGTGAGCATGTGCACGGCAGCCTTGGTCGCCGAGTACGCGTACACCTCCATCCACGGCACCCGAATGCCGTCGATGGAGCCGATGTTGATCACGCGGGCGGGGTCGTCGTCGCCGGCCGCGGCGCGCAGCGCCGGCAGCAGCGCGGTGGTGAGCCGGAACACGGCCTTGACGTTCACCGCCCAGAGCTTGTCGAACGCGCTCTCCGGGTACGCCTCCAGCGGCGCGCCCCAGGTCGCACCCGCGTTGTTGACCAGGACGTCGAGCCGGTCGTACCGCTGGCGGATCGCGTCGGCGAGCCCTTCGGCGCCGGCGTCGGTGGACAGGTCCGCCGGAATCGCCTCGCAGCGTCCCTCCGCGGAGAGCTTCTCGGCCACGGCGGCGCAGACGTCCGCCTTCCGCGACGAAATGATCACGTGCGCGCCGGCCTGGACGAAGCCCTGGGCGATCATCAGGCCGATGCCTCGAGAACCGCCGGTGACCAGGACCGTCTTGCCTTCGACCGAGAACAGATCCGTCATGCCCATCCCATCGCGAGTCGCCGGGTCGCCGCCGGCCGTGCACCGGGCGGCGGCCGGTCGAGCGACGACGCGGCACTGTCGTCGCCGACCGGCACTACCGCCGGGTAACGTAGCCCGGCACGGCGGACCGGGACAAGACCGTGCCGCCGCGGTCCGTTGGTGGGCCACACCACGTCGAAGATCCGCGATGCGGCGGAGAGATGCGACGACCTGCGAGGCGGGCTAACGTCGGGTGCGATGCTCTCCTCTGGTCAGTACCCCCCGGCAACGGTTAGCACGGCTCTCCCCTCCGCCGCGGCCGAGATCGACACTCTCGGGCTGGCCGACTTGGCCGGCGATCCCGGCTGGCGCCGGCCGGTGCTGGTCGACCGGGACCTGCTGGTGCTGACCACGAGCGGGCACGGTGACGCCGAACTGGACTTCGAGCCGATCCCCTGCCGCCCCGGCACCCTGCTGCGGGTGCACGCCGGGCAGGTGCTGCGCTGCCCCTGTCCACAGCTGGACGCCACGGTGGTGCGCTGGAACGCCAATGCGCTGCGGGGCCTCGACGTGGATCCGGACGCCGTACCGACCTGGCGGCAGCTCGCCGGCGAGGACGAGGACGCGGTGATCACCGAGGTGAGCCAGCTCGCTGTGGACTGTGCCCGGCACCGGACGGTGCCCGCCGCGCGGGGGCTGCTGCGCCATCAGCTCGCCGTGCTGCTGCTCCGGCTCACGCTGGCCGGCGGTGGGCCGCCGACGTCCCGGCCGGAGGAAGTCACCTTCCACCGGCTCTGCCGGGAAGTCGAACGCCGCTACCGGCACACCCGCCGGGTCGAGGACTACGCGGCGCGGCTGGGCTGCTCGGTGCGTACACTCACCCGGGCCTGCCTGGCGGTGACCGGGCGCAGCGCCAAGCAGGTGATCGACGAGCGGGTGGCCTTGCAGGCCAGCCGGTTGCTCGCGGCAACCGACGAACCGATCGCCCGGATCGGCCGGGGTCTGGGCTTCAGCGAGCCGACCAACTTCGGGCGGTTCTTCACCCGCGAGACGGGGACGAGCCCCGGCGCGTTCCGGGCCGCCCGCGAGCAGCCGCTACCCGGTCAGGTCGTCCGGCCCCGTACGCTCGCCGAGCCGAGCCTCGATCGTCCGCTCAACGCTCTCCCCGACGCCCGGCGACCGCGCTGACTCCAACGTGGACCGGGCGGGCGTTTCCCGATCCGCCGCTACGGGCATCTTCGATCCCGACACGACTGGCATGGCGGGGAAGGGAGCGCGGCGATGGGTGTGATGTTCCGCAAGCGGCAGAAGATCGGGCCGCTGATCCTCAACTTCACCGAGAACGGCTTCTCCTCGTGGAGCGTCAAGATCGGCCGATGGTCCTGGAACTCCCGGGCGCGGGCGCACCGGGTCGACCTGCCCGGCCCGCTGTCCTGGAAGCAGGACAAGTCGCGCCGCTGACCTCCGGAGGACGGGTGGGGTGCCGGTGGCGACACCGGCACCCCGTTTTCGTCGCCGGGTGTCGGTGCTGATCAGGCGGCTGCTCCGGCCGGAGGAGCGATGATCACGTCGCCGCCGAGCCGGCCCCCGACCGGGTCACGGGTGACCACGCCCGCCGTGAGCAGCTCGGTGAGCGCCCGCACCGCGTCCGACGAGCGGTAGACGGTCGCGGTCAGGGCGTGGCGGCGAAGCTCGGTGACCGTACGTGGGCCGGTTCGGGCCAGCTCGGCGAGGAGTTCCCGGCCCAGCGGGTCGAGCTCCGGGTCGGGGCCGGCGTCGGGCAGCCGCCCGGCCGGGTCGCGCAGCCGTACGTCGCCGGCCGCCCAGAGCGCCTCCTTGAACGCCTCCAGGCTCCGGTCCGACCCGGTGCCGAACGTGATCGACGCCGGCTCACCGGCGGTGGGCACCAGATCCACCTCGGTCACCAGCGGAAAGCCCGCCGCGTCCAGTTCGGCGCGGGCGCCGCGGCCGGCGCGGAGCAGGATCTCGGCGGGGCGCCCCCCGGCTGCCGCTCGCAACACCGCGGCGTCCGGGACACCGGGGGCGCCGGCGGCGTCCACGAAGGAGAAGAGTGGGGCGCCGGCCGCCCCGCCCGCCTTCAGCGCGACCGGCAGCCGGCTGGGGTCACCCGGCACCACGTGCACGGCGACGTCGGCCGGCAGCCCGGCCTCGATCGGGCCGAGCCGGGCCGGCAGGTCGGCCGCCGTGTCGGCGAGCACCAGCACGGTGAGTCGGAGCCCGCGCAGCCGGTCGGCCTGCCCGGCGACGAGCCGCAGCGCGGCCTCGGCGGAGTCGACGTCGCGGTGCGCGTACGCCAGGGCCAGGGTGGCCCGTCGGGAACGGTGCTGGGCCGTCGGCAGCCAGGTCTCCAGCTGGCGGACGAGCAGCTCGCGGAGGGCGGCGGCGGTCGGGTCGGTCGGCATCCTGCCGTTCTACCGCATCGGCGAGGCCGGCACGGAGATGCCCACCCCGCCGCGGGTCTGCCCGCCGTAGCGCTGCCGCTCGCGGTCCAGGTCGAGCCGTCCGATGCTCTTGCGTGCGGCGCGGGTGGCGTCGTCGAGCAGGCCGGCCGGGACGAGCCAGACCACCTCGAACTCGAGGCCGTCGGGGTCCTGCCCGTAGAGGCTCTTGGTGGTGCTGTGGTCGGAGCTGCCGACCAGCGCGCCGGCCGCGGCGAGCCGCTCGGCGGTGACGGCGAGCTCGTCGAGCGTGTCCACCTCCCAGGCCAGGTGGTAGAGGCCGACGGTGCCGCGCCCGGCGGTCGACCGGCCGGCGTCCGCACCGATCTCGAACAGGCCGAGGTCGTGGTCGTTGGCCGAGTCGGGTGCTTGGAGGAAGGCGCCGCGGAAGCCGTCCGGGGCCATCTCGACCGGGCGGAAGCCCAGCACGTCACGGTAGAAGGCGACGCTGCGTGCGAGGTCGCTGACGTAGAGGACGGCGTGGTTGAGGCGGTGGATTCCCATGCCCCAACGGTAGCCCGAGTTAGTTGAGCGTTCAACTACCGACGCTATGATGGGTGTCATGACGCGGTGGTTGACCCCGGACGAGCAGCGCACCTGGCGGGCGTTCCTCGCCGCCTCCCGCGGCGTGATGGACGCCCTCGACCGCGAGCTGCAACGGGACGCGGGCATGCCGCACGCGTACTACGAGATCCTGGTCCGCCTCTCCGAGGCACCCGAACGCCGGATGCGGATGAGTGAGCTGGCCGAGCAGACCGGCTCGTCGCGCAGCCGGCTCTCGCACGCCGTCGCCCGCCTCGAGGCGGCCGGCTGGGTACGCCGCGAGGACTGCCCCGCCGACCGGCGCGGCCAGGTCGCACACCTCACCGAGGCCGGTTTCGAGACCCTCGCGGCCGCCGCGCCCGGCCACGTCGAGGGCGTACGCCGGCACCTGTTCGACGCCCTCTCCCCCGCCCAGGTCGACCAGCTGCGCGGAATCAGCGAGACACTGGCCGCCCACCTGACCGGATCCTGACGCATCCACACCGGCGCGGGTCTTGTACTTACCGTCGTCGGATGAGCACGATGGGGCGTGCCCTCCGGCTTCGGCGAACTGACTGACCAGGCGCACCACCTGGTGTCCACCGGCGACCTGGCCGGTGCCCAACGGCTGCTCTCCGACGCGCTGAGCGACGCCGATCCGCGCCCGGCGAACGCCACCACCGAACTGGCCGAGGCGGCGAGCCTCCAAGCGCGGGTCCTGGTCGCCCTCGGCGAGCCGCACTCCGCCCGGGGTTGGGCCGCGTTCGCGTACGCCGCCCACACCCGGCTGCACGGCCACTCCGACCCGCGTACGGTGGCCGCCGCCGCGACCCTGGCCGCGGTGCTGCACCGGGTGGGCAGCCACTCCCGGGCCGCCCGGCTCTACCAGGACGTCATCATCGAACTGACCGCGCAGGACGGGCCGGAGTCGCTGCGGGTGCTCGCCGCCCACGCCGACCTGGCCACCGTCGAGTACGCCCGCGGGCAGTGCCGGACCGCCCGGGACCGCCTGCAGGACGCCTGGGAGCTGCACCGCGAGGTCTACGGCGACGGGCATCCCAGCGGCATCAAGATGCTGGCACGGCTCGGCGCGATGCAGCGCGACTGCGGGCAGTTCGCCGAGGCGCACGACAACCTTGCCCTGGCCCGGGAACTCTGCCGGCAGCACCTCGCCGGCGACGACCCGCTCGCCGGCCAGGTCGCCACGCTGGCCCGGGCCGCCGCCAACTCCGATCACGTCTGCACCGACTCCGCGCAGGCCACGCACGACGCACCGGTCGTCCCCGCAGCCCGCACCCCGTCCCACGGGGACAAACCCGGGTACCCGCAGCCGGAGCCGGAGGGGCGGACCGTGCCGGTGCCGCGACAGCCGGTGGACGACCCGGCGGAGGCGGGGCAGGCGGGGACGGAGCAGGCCTGGTGGCCGCCGGAACACCCCGACCGACCGGCCCGGGAGGACGCCGTGCCGCCGGCCGGGAACGCCGTGCCACCGGCGGTGCTGGCGCTCGGCGGTGGGCAGCAGGAGGCCGACGGGGTGCACCGGGTACGGCGCGACGTCGAGCCGTACGAGCCCTCGAGGCGGCTGCCCGTGCCGGTACCCCGCGCGCCCTCCGCGTCGGGGCGACGACTGGTACCGCTCGTGATCGCCGGGGTGGCCGTGGTGCTGCTCGGCGCCGCGGCGGTGATCGCCGGCGTTTCCGGGGTCGGCGGCGACGACCCGCCACCCGATGCACCCCCCGGCCCGGCCGGCGCCACCCCGACGAGCACGGCCGCGAGCCGGTCCGCCGCGGCGAGCCCGACGCCCCGCATCGGCGCCCCTCCCGCCGGCGTGGACCTGCGCGACAACCGGGACAACGTAACGCTGCGTTGGACCTACCCGCCCGGCGGCGAAGGGCCGGTGGTCATCTCCGGTGGACGGGCCGGCCAGCCGAAGAGCGCCCTCACGGATCTGCCCGCGGGCACGAGCGACTTCGTCGTCTACGGGCTGAGCCCGAGCAACGACTACTGCTTCACGGTGGCCGTCGTCTGGTCGACCGACACCGTCGCCACCGCCGACGAAGTCTGCACCCACCGCCGCTGACCCCCGGCCCGCCCGGCATCCGCGCGCTTCGGTGGATCAGTTGCCGCGGTCGTCGGTGGGTAGGGGCGGGAGGCGGAGCAGCACCCGCAGCCCCGGCTCGGCATCGGCGAGGCCGACCGTGCCACCGGCCCGGCGCACCAGCTCGCGGACGATCGACAGCCCCAGGCCGGCCCCACCGGCGTCGCGGGTCCGCGCGTCGTCCAGGCGGGTGAACCGGTCGAAGACCCGATCGCGGTCCGCGGCGGGAATGCCCGGTCCGTCGTCGGTCACCGTCACCAGGTGGTACGCGCCGTCCGGTACGGCGGTCAGCACCACCCGGGTACGCGCGTGCCGAACGGCGTTGTCCACCAGGTTGGTCAGCACCCGGCGCAACTCGTCCGGGTGCCCGACGATCCACAGCGGCTCCTCCGGCGGCGACACGTGGACCGGCGGTGCCGGGTATCGGGCGGCCACCGCGGTGAGCAACTCACCCAACTCGACCGGGCCGATGCTGCTCGACCCGGCCCCACCGCCGGCGCTGCTGCCCGCCCCGGTCGCGCCGGCACTCCCATCCTGGCCGGTGCCGGACTCGTCGAGCCGGGCCAGCAGCAACAGGTCGTTCACCAGCCGGCCCAGCCGTTCGGTGTCGACGAGCAGGTTCTCGGTGACCGCCGCCCAGTCCGTACGGTCGCCGAGCCGGCGGGCCACCTCCAGTTCGGTGCGGATGTTGGTGACCGGGCTGCGCAGCTCGTGGGCCGCGTCGGCGAGGAAGGCCCGCTGCCGCCGCCGGGCCGAATCCAGCCGATCCAACATTCCGTTGAGGGTGAGAGCCAGCCGGTGCACCTCGTCGTGCGAGGCGGGCACCGGAAGACGGTCGGGTCCGGCGCGTCCGGTGATCTCCTCGGCGCCGCGGCGCAGCGCCTCCACCGGCCGCAGGGTCGCGCCGACCACCCGCCAGGCGACCGCGGCGAGCGCCGCCACGAGCAACGGGAAACTGATCAGGAGGATGGTCCCGACCACCTGAGTGCTGTGCCGTACGTCTGTCATCGACTTCGCGACCAGGACGGTGAGCGGGTCGGTGGCCGTGCCGGCGGGCACCGTCACGACCCGGACCGGGCCGGCGAGCCCGGCCCGCTCCCCCGACACCGACAGTCGCTGCCGGCGGTGCGGTTCGAGCCGTCCGGGGCGGACCATCGGGACCAGGCGGTCGGCGTCGATCGACGCGGCTCGTACCCGCCCCCGGGTGTCGATCACCTGGACCCGGACCTGACCGCCGGCCACCGGCAGCGGATCGGGCAACGCGTCCTCGGCGGCGAGCAGGGCGACCGCGTCCGCGGTGCGGAACGCCTCGCTGTCCACGCTGCGCTGCAGCACCCACCCCAGGACACCGAGCAGCACCAGCCCGCCGAGCGCCAGCCCGACCGAGAGACCGAACACGCCGATCGCCATCAGCCGGCCGCGCAGCCCGAGCGCGGCCAGCCACGGACGCGGCAACGCGCTCACGTGGCGAGCCGGTAGCCGGCGCCGCGGACCGTCTCCAGTCGCTCCCGACCGATCTTGCGGCGCAGGTAGCCGACGTAGACCTCGACCGCGTTGGGCGCGGTCTCCACGCTCGCGTCCCAGACGTGGTCCAACAGTTCGGTCTTGGACACCACCTCGCCGGGGCGGCGCATCAGGTAGTCGAGCAGCGCGAACTCGCGGGCGGTGAGCGCCACCTCCGTGCCGGCCCGGGTCACCCGCCGTCGCGCGGGGTCGAGCCTGAGGTCGCCCACCGCCAGCACGGCCGGGCGTTCGGGCGCGCCGCGGCGCAGCAGCGCGCGCAGCCGAGCCAGCAGCACCACGTACGAGAAGGGCTTGGTGAGATAGTCGTCGGCCCCGCAGTCCAGCCCGTCGGCCTGGTCGTACTCGCCGTCCTTGGCCGAGAGCATGAGCACCGGAAGCCAGTGCTCCTCGGCGCGCAGCCGGCGGACCACCTCGTAGCCCGAACAACCCGGCAGCATGACGTCCAGGATCATCGCGTCGTAGCCGCCGCCCCGCGCCGCGTCCAATCCGGCCGGCCCGGTCGGCGCCACGTCCACCGCGAAGCCCTCAGCCTGCAACCCTCGTTGCAGCGAGGCCGCCAGCCGCGCCTCGTCCTCCACCACCAGCAGCCGCACGGGTCAAGGGTGCCACTGCGCCGCACTGGGGCCTCCTCGCCCTCGAAGCCGGGCGAGGAGGCCGGTGCCGCCGGCCGGGGTGCGGCCGTTCGTACGCCGAGCCGGGCAGGCGTCGTCGATCGGCTGGTCGGGGCGGCGGGGAGTTCAGCGGACGACGTCGTAGACGAGCTTGGTGATGCCGTTGGCGTACGTCTCGGACTCGAGCAGCTTCAACATCTGCTTGTCCTTGTCGGTCTCGCTGAACATCCGCTTGCCGGCGCCGAGCAGCAGCGGGTAGAGCAGCAGGTGGTAGCGGTCGATCAGGCCGGCGTCGGAGAGGTTGCGGGCGAGGGTGGCGCTGCCGTGGATGAAGATCGGGCCGCCGTCGGTCTCCTTGACCTTCGCGACGTCGTCGAGGTTGCGAAGGATCGTGATGTCACCCCAGTTGTCGACGAGGGCGTCCTCGCCGAGGGTGCCGGACACGACGTACTTCGGCAGTTCCTTGAGGTCGGCGAACTCCGCCATGTCCGGCCACACCGGCGAGAACACCTCGTAGCTCTTGCGGCCGAACATCAGCGCGGTGGCCTCCTGGGTCTCCCGGCCCTTGAGCTCGTACGCCTCGGGCACGACCTTGATGTCCTTGAAGGTCCAGCCACCGCTGCGGTGGTTCTCGGTCGGGCTGCCGCCGCCGGGCGAGTCGACGACGCCGTCGAGCGAGACGAAGGCGGTGTAGATCAGGGTGCGCATTCTCAATGTCCTATCCGTTGTCCGAATGGTGACCTCAGTCTGTAGTGGTGTCCCACGCCCGGCCACGATTAGGCTCAGACCTAATCGGGGGGGGTGGCGGATTGATCCACCTGCACTTCACGGCGGCCGACCTGGCCCGGGTACGCTTCGCCGCCTCGCCCCTCACGGAGACCGTCGCCAGCCTCCGTGCGCTGGCCGCCGGGAGTCGGGGACGGCACCTGCACCGTCCGTGGATGGACCGGTTCGCCGAGGGCGCGGGCAGGCTGCGCAAGCGCGACCTGGACCTGCTACGGGCGCTGGTGCCCCCGGCGGGCTACATCCCCGACTTCCTGGTGCCGCCGCCGGGTCGCCGGTCCGCGACCTTCGCGGAGGCCCTCGCGCAGCTCGCCGACGCCGACCCGGAGGCGGTGGCCAGGGAGTTGGCGCACCTGGCGTCACACCGGGTCGCCCAGCAGGGGCCCGGCTGCGAAAGGCGGCAGGCACTGCTCCAGGCGCTGGTGGACCGGCCCGATGCGGGCATCGGCCCGATCACCGAGGCGATCGAGGCGTACCACCGGGCCGCCATCGCCCCACACTGGCCGCGGATCGACGCGCTGCTCAACGGCGACATCGCGTACCGGCTCGACGCGCTGGCCGACGGCGGCGTCGACCGGATGATGAACAATCTGCATCCGTCGGTCACGTTCGCCGACCTGACGCTGACGATCGCCAAGTACTACGAGGGCCACGCCGACTGCGGCGGACGCGGCCTGCTCCTCGTGCCCTGCGCCTTCGCCTGGCCGGATGTCCTGGTGCGGACCGCGCGGCCGGAGTCACCCAGCGTCTCCTATTCCCCGCGCGGTCTCGGCCGGCTCTGGGGAGAGCACGCCGAGCAGCCCGACTCGGCGCTCGCCGGCGTGCTCGGGCAGACCCGGGCCGCTTTGCTGGCCCAGCTCGACCTGCCGATGTCGACCAGCCAGGCCGCCACCCAGATGGCGCTCTCCGCGCCGACGCTCAGCGTGCACCTTCAGGCGCTGCGCGCCGCCGGACTGCTCACCTCGCGTCGGACCGGCCGGCAGGTGCTCTACTCACGGACGGCGCTCGGCGACCAGCTGCTCAGCGAGGCGGGTCGACGGTCCGGCGCCTGAACGTGCCCACCCGCTGGTGTGGCGCGACGCCCGACGAGCGCCCGGATCGGCCGCTCTCAGCACCGTCACAGCGTGCACCAGGCAGTATGTCATCAGGAGGTGTCACATCATGTCCGTCCTGAAGAGCCGTCCCATTCTCCGCTGGCTGGTGCCGGCGGCCGCCGCGGTCACCGTGATCGGCGGTGGTGCCGCGGTCGGCACGTTCGCCGCCGAGGCCGAACCGAGCCTGCCGCCCCGCACCGCCGCGCAGCTCCTGGTAGACCTGCAGACCTCCCAGCTGGAAGGGCTCTCCGGCACCGTCGTGCAGCGGGCCGACCTGGGCCTGCCGCCGATCGCGGGCCTCGCCGCCGGCAGCAACGAGCTGGCCGCGTTGGCCAGCGGTACGCACACCCTGCGGGTCTGGCACTCCGGGCCGGACCGGCAGCGGATCGCGCTGCTGGACACGCTCGGCGAGCGTGACCTGATCCGCGACGGGCGGGACCTGTGGACCTGGGACAGCCGCGGCAACACGGCGACCCACCGCACGCTGGGCAGCGCGGCCGCCGGGAAGCACGGGACCGGCGACGCCGCGCCGGAGCTGCCGGCCACGCCTCAGCAGGCCGCCGACCAGGCGCTCGCCGCCATCGACCCGAGCACCGCGGTCAGCGTCGGGCGCGCCGCGACGGTCGCCGGGCGGGAGGCGTACGAGCTGGTGCTGGAGCCGCGCGACGAGGCATCGCTGGTCCACCAGGTGCGGATCGCCATCGACGCCGACGAGCACATCCCGCTGCGGTTCGAGATCTTCGCCACCGGCAGCGACCAGCCGGCGTTCGAGGTCGCGTTCACCCAGGTCGACTTCCAGCGCCCGGACGCCGACCAGTTCAGCTTCAACCCGCCGCCCGGCGTGACGGTGCAGGAGGAGAAGGCCGACCGGACGGACCGTCCGGCGCCCCGGTCCGGGATGCCGGAGCACCCGCAGGTGCGTACGGTCGGGACCGGCTGGACCACGGTGCTGGTGGCGCAGGTCGGCGCGAAGGGCGCCGCCGGCGCCAAGAGCCCGGCCGGCGGTGAGATCGCCGGCGTGCTCGGCTCGTTGCCGGAGGTCAGCGGCGCCTGGGGCAGCGGACGGCTGTTCACCGCGAAGCTGTTCAACGTGCTGCTCACCGACGACGGCCGGGTGCTGGCCGGGGCGGTGACCCCGGAGCGGCTCTACGAGGCGGCCCGCGGCTGACCCTGGCCGCCCGCCCGACTCGGCGGGGGTGACATCGAGAGACGACGGCGCCGCCGGCACATCACCGGCGGCGCCGTCGCACATACCGGACCGGTGGCGACCCCCACCGGTCCGTTCGTTTGGCCGGGACGGCGGCGGCACGCTATCTTTCAGAATTCAGGCACAAAAAAGAACGGCTGAAAAATGCCGTTCTCGCGTCAATCATAGTTTCTAGGGAGACGGCTTGTCAAGGCACTCCGGCGGTACCGGCGAATTGCCGCTCGACGACGAGATCGGCCGCGAGCAGGAGTACGTCTCCGTGCTCTACCAACGCCTCGACCAGCTTCGTGAGCAGGCCGCCAGCCGGCTCACCGATGAGCTACGGACGACCGGCGGCACCCTCCAGGCCCGCTCCCAGCGCGACAGTTCCGTACGCATGTACGCCGAACAGGTCGAGCAGCTCTCCGCCGTCGAGAACGGGCTCTGTTTCGGCCGGCTCGACGGCGAGGACGGTTCGCGCCGCTACATCGGCCGGATCGGCATCTTCGACACCAGCGGCGACTACGACCCGCTGCTGATGGACTGGCGGGCCCCGGCGGCCCGCCCGTTCTACCTCGCCACGGCCGCCAACCCGCAGGGCCTACGGCGCCGACGGCACCTGCGTACGCGCCAGCGCAAGGTGACGGGCCTCAACGACGAGGTGCTGGACATCAACACCGCCTCCCCCACGGCACACGAGGAGCTGACCGGTGAGGCGTCGCTGCTGGCGGCCCTGAATGCCGGGCGCAGCGGCCGGATGCGGGACATCGTCGAGACCATCCAGGTCGAGCAGGACAAGATCATCCGCGCCGATCTTCCCGGCGTCCTCGTGGTCCAGGGCGGCCCGGGCACCGGCAAGACCGCCGTCGCGCTGCACCGGGCCGCGTACCTGCTCTACACGCACCGGCGCGAGCTCTCCACCCGGGGCGTGCTGCTGCTCGGCCCGAACGCCACGTTCCTGCGCTACATCTCCCACGTGCTTCCGGCACTGGCCGAGACCGGTGTGCTGCTGCGTACCCAGGCCGATCTCTTCCCCGGCGTACAGGCACGCCGCGTCGAGCCCGCCGAGACCGCGGCGCTCAAGGGCCGTGCGGTGATGGTCGAGGTGCTGGCGGCCGCGGTCCGGGACCGGCAGCGGGTGCCGGACGAACCGATGGAAATCGAGATGGAGCGGGAAGCGCTCACCCTGGACCCCGAGACGGTACGCGGGGCCCGGGATCGCGCCCGCCGCACCGGCCGACCGCACAACCTGGCCCGGGCGCTCTTCGACGTCGAGATCGTCCACGCACTCGCCGAGCAGGTGGCCGAGCGCATCGGCGCCGATCCGCTGGGCGGCGAGAACCTGCTCGACGAGGCCGACCGCGCCGAGATCCGCCGCGAGCTGCGGGAGGAACCGGAGATTCAGGCGGCGTTGGACGAGCTGTGGCCGGTGCTCAGCCCGCAGCGACTCCTCGCCGACCTGTACGCCGACCCGGACCGGATCGCCACCGCGGCCCCGATGCTGACCGCGGACGAGCGGACGCTGCTGCACCGGGAGCCGGGCGGCTGGACGCCGGCCGACGTGCCGCTGCTCGACGAGGCCGCCGAACTGCTCGGCGAGGACGAGCGCGAGGCGGCGGCCGTCCGCGAGCGCATCCGCTCGCTGCAACGGGAGTACGCCGAAGGCGTACTGGAGATCGCCCGGGGCTCACGCTCGATCGACGTGGAGGACGAGGCCGACGGCGGTGAGATCCTCGGCGTGACCGACCTGATCGACGCGGAGCGGCTGCTGGAACGGCAGGAGGAGACCGACCGGCTGACCACCGCGCAGCGAGCGGCGGCCGACCGGAAGTGGGCCTTCGGACACGTCATCGTGGACGAGGCGCAGGAGTTGTCACCGATGGCCTGGCGCCTGCTGATGCGCCGCTGCCCGAGCCGGTCGATGACCATCGTGGGCGACGTGGCGCAGACGGGCGCGCTCACCGGCACCCGGTCCTGGCGGGAGGCCCTGGCGCCGTACGTGGCCGACCGGTGGCGGCTGACCGAGCTGACCGTCAGCTACCGCACCCCGGCGGAGATCATGGCGGTCGCCGCCGACCTGCTCACCGAGATCGACCCGACGCTGACCCCGCCCCGCTCCGTACGTGCCAGCGGCGTACCGCCGTGGGACCGCACGGTCGCCGCGGGCCGGCTGACCGCCGAGCTGGTCGACGCGGCGGCCCGGGAGGCGGCCGGCCTGGGCGACGGCCGGCTCGGTGTGATCGTCCCGGCCGGCCTGGTCGACGAGTTGGGGGCGACGCTCACGGCGGCGCTGCCGGAGGCCGCCATCGGCGACAACCCCGAGCTGGAGAGCCGGGTGGTCGTCCTCACCGTGGCGCAGGCGAAGGGACTCGAGTTCGACTCCGTGCTGGTGATCGACCCGGACCTGATCGTGGCCGAGTCGCCGCGCGGCCGCAGTGATCTCTACGTCGCCCTCACCCGCGCCACCCAACGCCTCGGCGTCCTCCGCCCGACCACGACGGCCTGACGGAGGACACCCACCGGTTGATCATGAGGTTGACGTGGACTTTCGCTCTCCGACAGCCCCGCCAACCTCGTGGTCACCGGGACGGGTCCGTCTCGGTGGTGAAGTTGCCCACCTGACTGGCGCTGCTGGACTGGTCACTTGTGGAGCCACTGGCCGGAGTGCTCATGCCACCGGTGGTGGCGTCCCCAGTGGTCGTCGGCGCCACCTTGCCGCGGTGTTTCTCCGGCTGCCGCGCCACCCGCCGTACGCTGGCCGGGCCGGCGGTGCCGCCGGTCGTGGTGACCGCTCCCTGCCCGCCGACGGGGCCGCCGTCGCGGAGCACGGTCGGGTCGATCCGCTCGTGTGCCGGGTCGTCCGGATCGACATCCTGAATCGCCCGCTGCACGTCCGTGCGCGGCACCGTCACCTCGTCGACGGCACCCTTGCCGTAGATCCCGCCGGCGATGCGTTCCTCGGCCCGCCGGGCGGCCTCCTGTCGCAGGTCATCTTCACGCACGTCAAACCACCTCGCAGAAACGTCGGTCTCGCTGCGTGCCCGCCACCGGGGACGTCAAACACCACGCCCGGGCCGGGGATCCCGCGGCTCACAGCGACGGACGACCCGAGCCGGAGCCGGCGCCGCAAAGGACGCCGTCGCGCCGAACGCCCAGCCGGCACGACGAACCTCCATCGGGAGGAGGTCCCGCGCACAACCGCCGATTCGCGCCGACGTACCACGCCGGTGGTGCCCGCCCGGACGCCAACCGGTGTCGGCGCGACGCACGCTACCGCCGATTTCCGGCCCGGCACCGGGTGTTACCTCTCCCCGAGCCTCGGGTAGTCGGTGAGCGTCCCCGCCACGAGACCCGAAACCATGCCGTGGCCGAAACGCGGTAGCGGGGCGGGGCAGCGCACGACTCATCGCATCCTGAGGAGGACAAGATGAGCACCCAGGCTGCATCCACCAGGCCGATGAACCGACCGGCCGCCGACATCCAGAACCGTCAGGCGATGCAGGAGACGCCGACCCGTCCGATGCCGGTCGTCAGTGACGGGCATCGGGAGCAGATGCCGCAGACCGGCACCGAGACCAAGCAGGCGTTCCTCACCACGGAATTCTGGATCTACGCCGTGGTGATGGCGGGCGTGGTGATCGCCGCGTTCTGGGGCGGTTCGGACACCAACGGGTTGAACATCAACAACCCGGTTCAGTCGTGGTGGATCATCGCCGCGCTGACCGCCGGTTACCTGGTGAGCCGAGGTCTCTCGAAGGCCGGGTCGCCGAAGCGGTCGCTCAGCGAGCGGCGCACCGGCCGGCGTTGACGCCTCGTACGGACGGCGGCCTCCGGGAACTCCCGGAGGCCGCCGTCATGCGCGTTCCACATGCGAACCCGATGGACCTACTCGTCGAAGCCGAGGTCCTCACCGGAGTCGCCCTCGAAAGCATCCTCGATCAGTTCCCCGGCGACCAGGCCACCGGCGACGCCGAGCGCCCCGGCGGCGAGCATCCCGCCCACCCCCGGGCCACGCCCGTGTCCGTGGTGCCCGTGGTGGCCGCCGTACGCCGGGGCGTGCCCGAAGCCACCGGCGCGCATGCTGCCGTAGTGCGAGGTCGTCTCGCGCAGCCAGCCGTCGACGACCTGCGTCCAGTCGAGCCGGTCGGCGTCGGCGTGCGCGACCTGGTAGCGGCCGTAGCTGTCGTGCCCGGAGCTGAGGAAGCCGCCCCGCTTGTCACACTCCAGCACCACGTCGACGCCGTACTGGTTGGTCACGAAGGTCAGCTCGACCTCACGGACCGTCTGCGCGTACTGCGGCGCCGCGAAGAACTCGATCTCCTGGTAAAACGGCAGCGTCTGCTGCAAGCCGTAGATGTGACCGCGTTCGAGGTCGGCGTTCTTGAACTGGAAGCCGAGGCGCTGGAACGCGTCGAGGATCCGCTCGTGCACCGGCAGCGGGTGTACCGCCACCTGGTCCAGGTCGCTCTTGTCCACCGCCCGGGCCACCGCCACCTCGGTACGCAGACCCATCGTCATGCCGCGCAGCCGCTGGCCGTAGACGTCGGTGATCGGCGTCTCCCACGGCACCGGGAGCTGGAACGGGATGGCCAACTGCTGCTTCGGGGCCAGTTCCAGCGGGCCGCTGACCACCATGCGGTGGAACTCCACAGCGCCCGCGTACTCGGTGTCGTGCCCCTCGATCTCGACCCGGGTGACGAGGCCGAGCACCACCTGCTCGATCTTCGCCTGCGTTTCCCCGCCGAGCAGGTTGACCTGCCCGTCGAGGCTCAGACCGGGGCGGGTGTTCGGGTTGTTCAGCACCGTGTCGACGCTGGGGCCGCCCACACCGAACGCGCTCATCATCTTCTTGAAGACCATCGGAACTCCCGTGAGACCGCGGAGGGCTCCACCGTGGAGCCGGACGTTGCTCGATCGCACCCTATCCAGCAGCCCTGTGAGGTCCCTGTGAAGCGCGCCGGGCCGGCGGTGAACCGGCGCGGGTTCCGGAGCCCGCCGGCGGCGACGGCAGGCAGGGCACCCGCTCGCCGAACCGGTGCTACGCCGGCTCGACGAGGATCAGCTCACCGACCTGCTCACCGATGAGCGTCCGCCCCTCCGGGGGCAGCCCGGTGTCGGTGATCAGAATGTCGGCGGCCTCCAGCGCCGCGATGGTGGCGATGCCGATCGTCTCCCACTTCGTGTGGTCGGCGAGCACGACCAACCGGCGGGCCGAGCCGACGAGGCACCGGTTGACGCCCGCCTCGAGCAGGTTCGGCGTGGTGAAGCCCGTACGGGGGCTCATCCCGTGCACGCCGAGGAAGAGCAGGTCGACGTTGAGCGTGCCGATCGCCGACTCGGCCACCGGTCCGGTGAGCGCGTCCGAGGGCGTACGGATACCGCCGGTCAGCACGACCGTCTGGTCGGCCCGGGGATCCTGGTAGAGAGCGTCGGCCACCGGGATCGAGTTGGTCACCACGGTGAGGCCGCGTACCTCGGCGAGCAGCCGGGCCAGCGCCGCGGTGGTCGTACCGGCGGAGAGCGCCACGGCCATGCCGGGCTCCACGAGCGAGGCGGCCCGCCGGGCGATGGCCCGCTTCTCGGCCTGCTGGCGGATCGACTTCGCCGCGAATCCCGGCTCTTCGGCGGAGCCCGGGCCGGCCAGCGTCGCACCACCGTGCACCTTGTCCACCAGGCCGCGTTCGGCCAGCACCTCCAGGTCCCGCCGGATGGTCATGTCCGACACGCCGAACCGGCTCACCAGGTGGCTGACCCGGACGCCGCCGTGCTGCCGGATCAGATCGAGGATGGCACTCTGCCGCTGCTGGGCGAGCATCCGGTCAACCTCCCGTCGACCCGTCGTTTGCCGGTGGGTCAGGCCGTCGCCGCGGCGTCCTCGCGGACCACCGCGACCTCGCCGGCGGGCACCAGCAGCTCGCCGTCGCACCGTTCGCCGGTCAGCAGGTCGACGCCGGTGGCGGTGATTCTCGCGGCGTCCTCGGTGTGGTTGACGACGAACAGCCAGCTGCGTTCGCCGTCGCGGCGGCGGACCACCTCCACACCGGCCGGCGCCACGGCGGCCGGCCGGACGCCGGACTCGGCCACCAGCCGGGCGACCAGCCGGTCGGTGGCCGGCTGCGCCAACCGGGTGCCGAGGTACCAGGCGGCGCCCGCGCCGACCGCGTGCCGGGTCACCGCGGCCACGCCGGGCAGCGGCCCGTCGGTGTACGAGGCGAGCACCTCGGCGCCCTCCGGGTGCAGCCACTCCGTCCACACGTCGGCCGTGGTTCCGTCGTCGAGCCGGACCTGCTCCCCCTGGCGCAGTGGGAAGAACTCCTCGGTTCGTACACCGAGCAGCTCGCGGAACGCGCCCGGGTAGCCGCCCAGCCGGATGTGGTCGTTCTCGTCGACGATGCCGCTGAAGTAGGTGACCAGTGCGGTGCCGCCGGACTCGACGAACCGGCGCAGCGCGGCGGTGTCGGCGTCCCGAGTCAGGTAGAGCGTGGGCACCAGGACCAGCCGGTACCGGTCCAGGTCGGCGCAGGGGTGCACGACGTCGACCGTGATCCCGGCCCGCCAGAGCGAGTCGTAGAGGGCGGTGATCCGGTCCAGGTACGTGACGTCGGTGCTGGGGTGCGAGTCGAGTTCGACGCCCCACCACGCCTCGTAGTCGAAGAGGATCGCCACCTCGGCGTCGACCCGGCTGCCCCGGATCTCGGCCAGCGCTTCGAGGTCGGCGCCGAGGCGGCAGACCTCACGGAAGACCTTGGTCTCCGGTCCGGCGTGCGGCACCAGCGCCGAGTGGAACTTCTCCGCGCCGGCCCGGGACGCCCGCCACTGGAAGAAGAGCACCCCGTCGGCGCCCCGGGCCACGTGCGTCAGGCTGTTGCGGCGCAGCTGGCCGGGGGTCTTGGCGACGTTGCGCGGTTGCCAGTTGACCGCGCTGGTGGAGTGCTCCATGAGCAGCCAGGGTTCGCCTCCGGCCACGCCGCGGGTGTGGTCGGCGGAGAACGCCAGCCCGACGTGCGCCCGCGGGTCGGCGGCGGTCAGGTAGTGGTCGTTGGCGACGAGGTCCACGTCGTCGGCCCACGAGTGGTAGTCGAGGTGCTTGATGCCCATGCCGATCATGAAGTTCGTCGTCACGGGCTGATGGACCAGCCCCCGCAGCACCTCACGCTCGGCACGCAGTTGCGCGCGCTGCTCGTCGGAGGAGAAGCGCAGGAAGTCCAGTTGCTGGGTGGGGTTGGCGAAGGTCGGTGCGGTGCGCGGCGGATTGATCTCGGCCCAGTCGCCGTACCGCTGGCTCCAGAAGGCAGTGCCCCAGGCGGCGTTGAGCCGCTCCAGGTCGCCGTAGCGCTCGCGCAGCCAGACCCGGAACGCCTCGGCGCTGACATCGCAGTAGCAGTGCACGTTGTGGCAGCCGAGCTCGTTCGACACGTGCCACATGACCACGGCCGGATGCTCGGCGTACCGGGTGGCGATCGCCTCCACCAGCGCGAGCGACCGCTCCCGGAAGATCGGGGAGCTCGGGCAGTACGCCTGCCGGCCGCCCGGCCAGAGGAGTGTGCCGTCGGCCCGGCGAGGCAGCGTCTCCGGATGGTTGCGCGCCAGCCATGGTGGTGGGCTGGCGGTGGCGGTGGCCAGGTCGACGCCGACACCACCGGAGTGCAGCAGATCGAGCACCCGGTCCAGCCAGCCGAACTCGTACCGGCCGGGCGCCGGTTCGAGCAGGGCCCAGGAGAAGATCCCGACGGAGACCAGGTTGACCCCGGCCCGGCGCATGAGCTGGACGTCCTCGGCCCAGGTCTCCTCCGGCCACTGCTCCGGGTTGTAGTCGCCGCCGTAGAAGATCCGATCGCCTTGCCATTGCCGCATGGCAGCAGAGCGTGCCTCTATCGATCCCTCAAGTCAACAGATTCCAACATAGAAAGGTTTCCAACGTTTACCTGATAACGGCCCAGTCACGACTAGGCCATCGATCCCTTCCAGCCCTCTTGACACCGACGTCGGGACGGGTAGCTTGAGGCGCCACTGGGAGTTCGTGTTTGGCAATGTGGATTAACGGTGGATCCAGTGTGCGATCACGAGCACCCACACCACCCCCCCCACCCCCGACTTTGGGCACAGCGCACCTCTTCATCCGCAGGAGGAACCATGTCCCGTCCCCGTACCCAGGCCGAGTATCTGGCCAGACTCGTACCGCCCTCCGTCGCCGGCCTCAACCGCCGTACGCTGCTGGCCGGCGCGGCCGGCGCGAGCGGCCTGCTCGGCACGGGACTGCTCGCCGGTTGCGGCGACTCCGACTCCGGCGGGTCCGGAGCCAAGACGGTGTCGATGGGCTCGAACGCGTCCGACCCGACGCCGAAGGACGTGCTCGCCAAGGTGTCGGGCGCCTTCAAGACGTCCTCGGGCATCGAGGTCGCGATCAACACCGTCGACCACAACACGTTCCAGGAGAACATCAACAACTACCTGCAGGGCAAGCCGGACGACGTGTTCACCTGGTTCGCCGGCTACCGGATGCGGTTCTTCGCCGAGCGGGGGCTGGCCGGTGACGTCTCCGACGTCTGGGGCAAGCTCTCCGGGTTCTCCGACGCCTTCAAGAAGGCCTCCACCGGCGACGACGGCAAGCAGTACTTCGTGCCGTTCTCGTACTACCCGTGGGCGGTCTTCTACCGCAAGTCGGTCTGGCAGCAGTACGGCTACCAGGTGCCCAAGAACCTGGACGAGTTCACCACGCTGGCCAACCAGATGAAGAAGGACGGCCTCGTCCCGATCGCCTTCGCCGACAAGGACGGCTGGCCGGCGATGGGCACGTTCGACATCCTGAACCTGCGGATCAACGGCTACCAGTTCCACGTCGACCTGATGGCCGGCAAGGAGACGTGGACCTCCGACAAGGTGAAGAAGGTCTTCGACACCTGGGCCGGGTTGCTGCCGCTGCACCAGCCGGACTCGCTGGGCCGCACCTGGCAGGAGGCCGCCCAGTCGCTGCAGCAGAAGAAGAGCGGCATGTACCTGCTCGGCCTCTTCGTGGCGCAGCAGTTCAACGCCGACGAGCAGGCCGACATCGACTTCTTCACCTTCCCGGAGATCGACTCGGTGATCGGCGCCAAGGCGCTGGACGCCCCGATCGACGGCTACATGATGGCGCGCAAGCCGAAGTCCGAGGCGAACGCCAAGAAGCTGCTGGAGTACATCGGTGGCGTGGACGCCGCGAACATCTCGGTGCAGACCGACCCCGGCACCCTCGTCGGGAACACCGGCGCGGACACCAGCGGCTACAGCGCCCTGCAGCAGAAGGCGGCGGAACTGGTGGGCTCGGCCACCGAGATCGCCCAGTTCCTCGACCGGGACACCCGGCCGGACTTCGCCTCCACGGTGATCATCCCGGCGCTCCAGCAGTTCATCAAGGACCCGAAGGACGTCGCCGGTCTGCTGACCAGCATCGAGAACCAGAAGAAGTCGATCTTCACGAGCTGACGGCGAGAGGGGGAGGACATCATGTCCGACCTGCCCCTGATCCAAGCGGATCGCGCCGTGGAACCGCCGGCCGCGCCCACCACCACGGGTGGTGGCCGCGGCCGGCGGCTGCGGCTGCTGTCCCGCACCGACCGCGTGGTGATCACGCTGATGGTGCTGGTCCCACTGCTGCTGGTCACCGCCCTGGTATGGCTGCCCGCGCTGGCCACCGTGGTGCTCTCGGGCACCGACTGGGACGGCATCGGCCCGCTGGCCGACATCGACTTCGTCGGCGGGCGCAACTACCGCGACGTCTTCACCATCTACCCACCGTTCGTGCCCGCGGTGCAGCACAACCTGCTCTGGCTCGCGGCGCTCTTCCTGGTGGCCACGCCGTTCGGCATGTTCCTGGCCGTACTGCTCGACAAGGAGCTGCGCGGCGGCCGCTTCTACCAGACCGCGCTCTACCTGCCGGTGGTGCTCTCGCTGGCGCTGATCGGCTTCGTCTGGCAGCTCATCTACTCCCGCGACCAGGGCCTGCTCAACGCGGCGCTCGGCACCGACGTCGACTGGTACGGCGACCCGGGTGTGAACATCTGGGCGGTCATGCTCGCCTCCGGCTGGCGGCACGTCGGCTACATCATGCTGCTCTACCTGGCCGGGCTGAAGGGCGTCGACCCGTCGCTGCGCGAGGCCGCGTCCGTCGACGGAGCCTCGGAGGCGAAGGCGTTCTTCCGGGTGATCTTCCCGGTGCTGCGCCCCATCAACATCATCGTGCTGGTCGTCACGGTGATCGAGTCGCTGCGCGCGTTCGACCTGGTCTGGGTCGTCAACAAGGGACGCAACGGGCTGGAGCTGCTCTCCGCCCTGGTGACCCAGAACGTGGTGGGCGAGGCGAGCCGGATCGGCTTCGGCTCGGCGCTGGCGACGATCATGCTGGTCGTGTCGCTGGTGTTCATCACCGTCTACCTGGTCACCGTGATGCGCGGGGAGGACCGATGACCACCAGTGCCCTGACGCGGCCACCGGCCGCCGAGGACGCGCCGCCGCGACGGCGCCGGCTCACCCCGCAGCGGGTGGTGCTGCACGTCTTCCTCATCGCGGTGGCGGTCGGCTGGCTGTTCCCGATCCTCTGGGCCGTACTCACGTCGCTGCGGTCGTACGACTACACCGCCACCCACGGGTACGTCTCGTTCGGCGGCTGGACCATCGACAACTATGTGACCGCGTGGCAGACCGCGGAGTTCGGCAAGCACTTCCTCAACTCCGTCTACATCACCGTCCCGGCGGTGCTGCTGACCCTCTTCCTCGCCTCCTGCGTGGCCTTCGTCATCGCCCGCTTCAGCTGGAAGATCAACCTGGTGCTGCTCGGCCTCTTCACCGCGGCCAACCTGCTGCCCCAGCAGGCCCTGCTCATCCCGCTGTTCCGGCTCTTCACCGAGGTGCCGCTGCCCGAGTTCATGAGCGACTCGGAGCTGCTGTACGACAGCTACTGGGGCCTGATCCTGATCAACGTCGCGTTCCAGTGCGGCTTCTGCGTCTTCGTGCTCAGCAACTACATGAAGGCGCTGCCGCGCGACCTGTACGAGGCGGCGATGGTCGACGGGGCGAGCGTCTGGCGGCAGTACTGGCAGGTGACCATGCCGCTGTGCCGACCGGCCCTGGCCGCGCTCGCCACGCTGGAGGTGACCTGGATCTACAACGAGTTCTTCTGGGCCACCGTGCTCATGCGCACCGGGGACAAGTTCCCCGTCACCAGCTCGCTGAACAACCTGCGCGGCGAGTTCTTCACCGACAACAACCTGGTCTCGGCCGGTAGCGTGCTGGTCGCGATCCCGACCCTGGTGGTCTTCTTCCTGCTCCAGCGACACTTCGTCCGGGGCCTGACCTTGGGAGCCAGCAAAGGATGAGCGTTGTCCACCTGCGCCGCGCGCGGACCAGCCTGGTGCTCGACGCGCGCGGCCCGGGACTGCCCCGGGTCGTGCACTGGGGCGGCGACACCGGCGACCTCGACGACGACGGCCTGCGCCAGCTCGCCGACGCCACGGTGCCGCCGGTGGTGCCCAGCAGCTTCGACGTTGCGACAGTGCTCTCCCTGCTGCCCGAGGCGAGCGCCGGCTGGAGCGGACGGCCGGCCCTGGCCGGGCATCGCGGTCGTGCCGACTGGTCCACCTCGTTCCGGCTGGACCGGCTGGACGTGGACGACCCGGCGGACTCGGGCGCTCCCGCGCGGGTCGGCGTCCACGCGTCCGACCCCGAAGCCGGCCTGTCCCTGACCATCGAGCTCACCCTGGACCCGACCGGCCTGGTGCTGCTGCGCCACCGGCTGCGCAACGACGGTGCGAGCCCGTACGAGCTGCGCGAGCTCACGCCGGTGCTGCCGGTACCTGCGGTCGCCACCGAACTGCTCGACCTGACCGGCCGGTGGTGCCGGGAACGGTCGCCGCAGCGGCACCCGTGGCCGATCGGCAGCTGGGTACGGGAGGGCCGGCACGGGCGTACCGGCCACGACGCGACGTTGCTCCTGGTCGCCGGCACGGCCGGATTCGGCTTCGGCACCGGTGAGGTGTGGGCGGTGCACACGGCGTGGAGCGGCGACCACGTGACCTTCGCCGAGCGCGGCCCCACCGGCACGGCGACCCTCGGCGGCGGCGAACTGCTCGCCCCGGGCGAGGTGGTGCTCGGTCCCGGTGACTCGTACGCCACTCCCCTGCTCTACGCGGTCTGGTCCGACGCGGGGCTGGACGGACTCAGCGACGTACTGCACACCCACCTGCGGGCCCGGCCGCAGCATCCCCGTGCGCCGCGACCGGTCACCCTCAACGTCTGGGAGGCGGTCTACTTCGACCACGACCTGGCCCGGCTGCGCGCGCTCGCGGACCAGGCGGCCGAGGTCGGCGTCGAACGGTTCGTGCTGGACGACGGCTGGTTCCGGGGCCGGCGGGCGGACACCGCCGGGCTCGGCGACTGGTACGTCGACGAGGGCGTCTGGCCGGACGGCCTGCACCCGCTGATCGACCACGTCACCAAACTCGGGCTCCAGTTCGGCCTCTGGGTCGAGCCGGAGATGGTCAACCCGGACTCGGACCTGTTCCGCGCCCACCCCGAGTGGGTGCTCGCCGCCCCGGGGCGGCTGCCCCTGCCGTGGCGCAACCAGCAGGTGCTCGACCTGGCCCAGCCCGGGGCGTACGCGTATCTGCTGGACCGGCTGGACGCCCTGCTGACCGAGCATCCCGGGATCAGCTACCTGAAGTGGGACCACAACCGGGACCTCACCGAGGCGGGCCACCAGGGCCGGCCCGGTGTGCACGGGCAGACCGAGGCGGTCTACCGCCTGCTCGACGAGTTGCGCCGCCGCCACCGGAACGTGGAGATCGAGAGCTGCGCCTCGGGTGGCGCCCGGGTCGACCTGGAGATCCTCGCCCGCACCGACCGGGTCTGGGCGAGTGACTGCAACGACGCCCTGGAGCGGCTCGCCATCCAGCGTTGGACCGGGCTGCTGCTCCCGCCGGAGCTGATCGGCAGCCACATCGGCCCGGAACGTTCGCACACCACCAACCGGGTGCACGATCTCGGCTTCCGGGCCACCACGGCGCTCTTCGGCCACCACGGCATCGAGTGGGACATCGCCTCGATCAGCCCGGTGCAGCGGACCGAACTGGCCGCCTGGGTGGCGCTGCACAAGCGGCTGCGCCCGCTGCTGCACACCGGCCGTACGGTTCGGGTGGACCACCCCGACCCGGCCGTCTGGGCGCACGGCGTGGTGGCCCACGACGGCTCCCAGGCGGTGTACGCGGTCAGCCGGCTGGCCACCTCCGTGGCCCAGGTGCCGGGCGCGGTCCGGCTGCCCGGCCTGGACCGGCGGCGCCGGTACACGGTGCGACCGGCGCAGGGCGTACCGGCGCCGGCGACGGTGCAGCGGGCCGAGCCGGGATGGCTGCCGACCGGGGTGACGCTGACCGGTGCCGCGCTGGGCACCGTGGGCCTGCAACTGCCGGCCCTGCACCCCGAGCAGGCGTTCCTGCTGGAGGTCAGCGCGGTCGACTGATTTTCTTCGAAGATTTTCGGCCGGGCATGTCGAGACGGCGGGCCGCTGCTTCTACCTGAGGGTGAGAGCACCGAGAATGAGGTGCGCAGGCGTGAGGAGCCGACCGTGAAGTACATGTTGCTGATGCAGTTCAGCGCTGCCGGGACCGACTTCCCTTCGATCGGGACGTGGACGCCGGAGGAGATCCAGGCGCACATCGCCTTCATGGGCGATGTGAACGCCAAGCTCACCGCGGACGGCGAATGGGTACAGGGGGAAGGGCTCGGCGGCCCGGAGCAGGCTCGGATCGTCAGGGCCGGCGAGGGCGGCCTGCCGGTGGTGACCGAGGGCCCCTTCCCGGAGACGAAGGAGTTCCTCGCCGGCTGGTGGATCGTCGACTGCGCGACCCCGGAGCGGGCCGTGCAGATCGCCGCGCACATCTCCACGGCCCCCGGTCCGGGCGGCCGGCCGCTGAACATGCCGATCGAGGTGCACCCGGTGATGTCCGCCCCGCCGCAGGAGCTGTGACGGCTGGCCACCACCGACCGACGCACCGAGGACCTGCTGCGCGAGCTGGCGCCGCAGGTCCTCGGCGTGCTCGCCCGCCGGTTCGGCGACTTCGCCACCGCCGAGGACGCCGTCCAGGAGGCGCTGCTGGCCGCGGCGACCCAGTGGCCGGACGAGGGGACACCGGCGAACCCGCGTGGTTGGCTGATCCAGGTCGCGTACCGCCGGATGATCGAACTGGTCCGCGCGGAGGCCGCCCGGCGCAACCGTGAGGATCTGGTGGCGCGGCGGGAGCCGGACGACCGGCGGGCCGCCCCGGCGGCGGACGACGAGCTGTTCGGGAAGCGCGACGACACCCTGATCCTGCTCTTCCTCTGCTGCCACCCGGCGCTCTCCCCCGCCTCGGCCATCGCGCTGACCCTGCGCGCGGTCGGTGGCCTGAGCACCGCCGAGATCGCCCACGCCTTCCTGGTGCCCGAGGCCACGATGGCGCAGCGCATCAGCCGCGCCAAGCAGCGGATCCGCTCCTCCGGGCTGCCGTTCCGGATGCCCGACGAGGCCGAGCGTGTTCATCGACTGGCGGCCGTCCGGCACGTCCTCTATCTGATCTTCACCGAGGGACACACCAGCAGCGCCGGCCCCGACCTGCGCCGGGTGGACCTGTCGGTGGAGGCGATCCGGCTGACCCGGACGCTGCACGAGCGGCTGCCCGCCGACAGCGAGACGGCCGGGCTGCTGGCGCTGATGCTGCTCACTGAGGCGCGCAGCCCGGCGCGTACCGGCCCGTCGGGCGAACTGATCTCCCTGGCCGAGCAGGACCGCGGCCGGTGGGACGCGGCGGCCGTCGCCGAGGGCGTCGCGCTGGTCACCCACGCGCTGCCCCGCGGCCCCGTCGGGCCGTACCAGCTCCAGGCCGCCATCGCGGCGCTGCACGACGAGGCGCCCTCGGCCGAGCGGACCGACTGGCCACAGATCCTCGCCCTGTACGAGGTCCTCGAACGACAGTCCGGCAGCCCGGTGGTGGCGCTCAACCGCGCCGTGGCCACCGCCATGGTGCGCGGGCCGGACGCCGGCCTGGCCGCCATCGCCGAACTCGCGGACGATCCCCGGCTGGCCGGGCACCATCGGGTGTACGCCGCCCGCGCCCATCTGTACGAGATGGCCGGTGACCGCGAGCGGGCGGTGGCCGACTACCGGGTGGCGGCGGCCCGGACGAACAGCCTGCCCGAGCAGCGGTACCTGGCCATGCGTGCCGCCCGGCTGGCCGGTGCGCAGAGCTCACCGAACGACGAGTGACGGGGTACGAGATGGCGTACGTCCTGCTGGGCATCGCGATCGCGGCCGAGGTGACGGCCACCAGTCTGCTCAAGGCCACCGCGGGGTTCACCCGGCTCTGGCCGACGCTGGCCTGTCTCAGCGGCTACGGGCTGGCGTTCGTGCTGTTGTCGCAGGCGGTGAAGCAGATCCCGGTCGGCGTCGCGTACGCCCTCTGGTCCGGGTTGGGGACCGCGACGATCGTGGCGATCGGCGCGGTCTTCCTCGGTGAGCCGGTCGGCGCGGTGAAGCTCGTCGGCATCGCGTTGATCATCGCGGGTGTGGTCGTCGTGAACCTGAACGGCGCCCACTGACCCGACTCCTCAACAAACCGGCCTGAACCGGACCTGAGGGTTGACCGTGGCCCGACGGGGTATTCGCCGATGATCAGCCGGTGGGGAAGGAGACGCCACATGGTCAGCGTGGGCTACACCCTGTTGTGCGAGCAGGCCGGGCCGAAGGAACTGGTCGACCATGCGGTTCGGGCGGAGGCGGCCGGCTTCGACCACCTGGTCGTCTCCGACCACTACTACCCCTGGCTGGACTCGCAGGGCCACTCCCCGTACGCCTGGTCGGTGCTGGGCG
Organism: Micromonospora sp. NPDC005367; assembly: GCF_040606825.1. Lineage (NCBI taxonomy): Bacteria > Bacillati > Actinomycetota > Actinomycetes > Micromonosporales > Micromonosporaceae > Micromonospora > Micromonospora sp. NPDC005367. Next base: position 39,911 of record NZ_JBEXFP010000014.1, read on the forward strand.
CGGTCGCGCACGCCACCGACCGCGTCGACCTGATGTCGTTCGTGACCTGCCCGATCCGCCGCTACCACCCGGCCGTGGTGGCCCAGAAGGCCAGCACCGTCGGCCTGCTCTCGGACGGCCGGTTCACCCTCGGCCTCGGCGCGGGCGAGAACCTCAACGAACACGTGGTCGGCGGCTGGCCGCACGTGCAGCAGCGGCACGAGATGTTCGAGGAGGCGCTTCAGATCATCCGCCCGCTGCTCAACGGCGAGACGCTGACCTTCTCCGGCAACCACTTCGACGTGCCCGACGCGTACGTCTGGGACCGCCCGGACACCCCGGTGCCGATGGCGGTCGCCGCCTCCGGCCCGCAGTCGGCCGGCCTCGCCGCCGAGTACGGCGACGGCCTCATCGCCACCGAGCCCGATCCGCAGATCATCGCGCTGTACGAGGACGCGGGCGGTGGTGACCGCAACCGCTACGGCCAGCTGGCGATCTGCTACGGCCCGGACGAGGCCGAGTGCCGCAGGATCGCGCACGACCAGTTCCGCTGGTTCGGGTTGGGTTGGCGGGTGATGCCCGACCTGCCCAACCCGGAGGCGTTCCGCGCCGCCACCCAGTTCGTCCGCGAGGAGGACGTGGCGCACGGCATCACCTGCGGTCCGGACGTCGACCGGCACGTCGAGGCGTTCCGCGCCTTCGTCGAGGCCGGCTTCACCCACGTCGCGCTCGTCCAGGTGGGTGGCGAGCGCCAGCCGATGTTCCTGGACTGGGCTCAGGAGCAGCTGCTGCCGCGGCTGCGCGAGCTGTGAACCGACCGGGAACGAGGGAACCCTGATGCGAATCGGCAACGTGGAGATCCGCCCGCTCGGTGGCGGCCTCGGCTGCCTGCTGATGATCCTCTTCTCGGTGCTCGCCTCGGTGGTGCTCACCGTCCTGGTCAACCTGCTGCTCTGACCGCAGCGCCGGCGACCGCGGCGACCGTCGGCCCGGCCCGGCGACGGACCTGCGATGCCGGTCGGCGTACCGGTCAGGCCGGGTCCAGCGCCACGTCGGCCACCACCGGGTAGTGATCCGACGCGTGCTCCGCGACGCCACCCCGCACCACCCGCACCTCGCGCACCCGCGCCGCCAACGCCGGCGAGCCGAGCAGGTAGTCCAGCCGCATCCCGACGAACTCCGCCCCGCCGTGCCAGGTCGGTACGGTGAGCCCCTCGTCCGACCCACCGACCGCTGGTTGCAGGTCGACCAGGCCCGCGCCGAGCAGCACGGCCACCGCCCGGGTGTCCACCGTGCGCCTGTCGCGGCGCAGGTGCCGGCGACGGTACTTCGGCTGGAGCCGGCTCAGCTGCTCGCTGTGATCCGTCGCCGGGTCGAGCGCGTTCAGGTCACCGCCGACCAGCGTCAACTCGCCCGGAGCCCGCCGGACGGCTGCCGCCAGCCAGTCCACCTCAACCCGCCGCCACCCGCCCGAGTACGGACTCAGGTGGGCACCGAGCACGGTGAGCGGTCCCGCGCCGGTGGCCAGCACCACCCGGGCCGCCGCGTGGTGGAACGGCCGGCGCAGCGGGCCGGCGGCGAGCGTACGCAGCGGTGCGCGGACGAGCACGGCCACCGGCTGACCCACGCAGCTGCCCGCCCGGTGCGGACGCAGGCCCAGCCGGTCGGCGAACCCGGCGAGCACCTGGTCGTCGAAGCCGCGCAGCTCCTGCAGGAGCAGCACGTCGGGCCGCCGCTCGTTGATCAGCTCGACGATCTCGTCCCGCCGATCGGAACCGTCGGCGTCCCGACCGCCGGTACGGATGTTCCAGGTCATCACGCGCAGCACGGCTCAGTCCTCCCGGGCGGCCCGGACCAGCTCGTCGTCGAGAGTGTCCACGTCCTCCGCCTCGATGCTCGGTCGGTTGCCCTCGTACACGTCGGCGTTGGGCCGCACGACCCAGTAGAGCAGGCCGATCCAGAGCGCGCCGAGCAGGATCGCGCCCAGGAAGTCCGTGGGGTGGTGCATGCCCCGGTAGATCCGGGAGGCGGCCACCCCCAGCGGCATGACCACGGCAAGCACCACGGTCAGCCACCGCCACCAGCGGTCGGTACGTGCCATGACCAGCACGGCGATCGCCGTGTACAGGCAGATCGTCGCGGCGATGTGACCGGACGGGAACGACGAGGTGGGCATCGGCCCGTCCAGGTTCTCCACCGGCGGGCGGGGCCGGTCCACCGCGTGGGCGCTGGTGAGGAAGAGGCTCAGCTCGCCGAACATGGCCAGCGCCACGAAGAGCACGGGCCGCCACCGCCGCCACACCGCGAGCACCAACGGGCAGAACACCAGTGAGACGAGCAGGATCGCGTGGGTGTCGCCGAACTTGCTCCACCACCAGCTCAACTCGGTGAGGGCCGGGGTGTGCCGGTGCGCGAACCAACGCGGCACCTCGGTGTCCAGGGTGGCCAGGAACGTCCCGCCGGCGTGGTAGCTGACGTACCTGCCGAAGCCGTAGAGCACGCCGAAGACCAGCACCCACCCGACGAGCAGTTCGGCCACGGCGGAGCGTGGGTGCTCCAGTACGTGTTCCTCGGCCGGCGCCGGCGCGATGTCGTGCCCCGCCTCCGGCTCCAGGCCGTCCGCCAGCGACGGCGTCCGCCGGCCACGCTCGCGCCGCCAGAGCCGGAAGGCGTACGCGGTGACGCCGAGCCAGGCGGCGCCGAGCAGCCAACCGGCGAGCACGTCGGAGACGAAGTGCACGCCCAGCGCTATGCGGGTCAGCCCGATGAGGACCACCAGCGCGGCGACCAGGGCGATGGCCGGCCTACGCCAGCGGGCGGCCAGCGCCGGAAGGAACACCAGCAGCAGCGCCCCGTACGCCACGAACGACCCGAGGGCGTGCCCACTGGGGAAGCTGTTGCCGGGTGCGCTGGCCACCGGCACGTCGACGATCGGCCGGAGCCGGCCCACCAGCGTCTTCAGCGACGGGTCGAGGATCAGGCCGCCGACGCCGGTGACGATCAGATAGACGGCCAGCCGGGGCTGGCGGCGGATGAGCAGCCCGACCACGGCGATGGTGACCAGCCAGATCAGGATCGGCCGTCCACCGAGGTCGGTGGCCGCCTGGAGCACGGTCACGACGGGACCGTGCGCGGCGACCAGGTGGTTGAACCACTCGGCGACCGCCCGGTCGGCGGTCTGCAGCGGGCTCCAGCCGAACCGGACCAGCATGAGCAGCAGACCGAATGCGGCTCCGGCGCTGATGATCACCGCCAGCCCCGCGACGCTCCGCTCGGCGAAATGCCCGATCGGTCGCCGCAGTACCTCCCTGACCGCGGTCACCCCGCACCTCCCTCGATCTGCATGGCGAGGCGGCTTTACCCGGTTCGCGCGCCGCGTACACAGGAGGGCCCGGCGATCGGGGGCGCGACGTCGCCGGTCGGGAGGGCGGCGCGTCAGGTGACGGTCATCTCGCCCGGGTCCACCGCGCGTTCCTTCTCCGGCTCCCACAGGTCCGGCTGGGCCGGCTCGCGCACGCCGATCCGCAGCGCCTCGAGCTGGGCGGTGAACGCGAGCCCGCCGAAGAGCGCCATACCGGTGAGGTTGGCCCAGATCAGCAGCGCCATCATCCCCGTCAACGCGCCGTACGTCTGGCCGAACGCGTCGCTGAAGCCGACGTACGCGGCCAGCAGCAGGCTGGTCAGCCACCAGAGCACGGTCGCGATGCCGGCACCGAAGAACAGCCAGGACAGGCCCGGCTGCCGCCGCCGGGGCGCGTGCCGGAAGAGCACCGCCACCGCGAGCACGGTCAGCGCCAGGCTGAGCGGCCAGCGGGCCAGGTCCCAGACGCCGTGGACCCACCGGCCCCACGCGTAGTGCCGCTGGACCGAGTCCCCCATCGGTCCCCCGCCGACGAGGATCAGGAACCCGGTCAGCGCGGGCACGCCGGCGGTGACCGCGAGGACGGCGGCCCGCAGGTACTTCCAGAGAGCGGGCCGGTCCCGCTCGACGCCGTAGATGCGATTGGCGCCGCGCTCGATCTGGGCCATGGTGGTGGTGAGCGCCACCAGGCCGGTGAGCAGGCCGAGGGTGAGGGCCAGCTCGCCGGCGCGCTCGGTGCTCTCCCCCTCGCCGAGCAGCTCGGCCACGACCGGCTCGCTCGCCCCGGGGGTGACCGCCAGTACGGTGTCGGCGACCACCCGGCCGCCCTCCTCCACACCGAGCTCGCTGATCAGGCCGGTCAGCGCGATCATGAACGGCACCACGGCGAGGCAGAGCTGGAGCGCGAAGGCGCGGGAGTGGCTGAAGCCGTCGCCGTAGCGGAACCGGATGAACGCGTCCCGCAGCAGGTGCCAGCCGCCCTGCCGGCGCAGGGTGTGCCAGGCGTCGTCGGCGGAGAGCTCCTCGTCGGCCATGAGGCGGGTCTCCGGCACCATCCGGGTACTACTCACGGCGCGCCTCCTCGACCAGCTCGTCACCCCGCTCGGCGGCGCGCTCGGCGTCGACGGCGAGGTCGCGCGCCCGCTCGGGTTGCGGCACGCACAGCCAGAGCGACTTGGGCCGGATCACCGCGCGCAGCCGGCGGCCGGCGGCGATGAGGTCACCGTCGAGTTCCCGGGGCTGGGCGCGGCTGGCGGTGACGATCACCCGCCGGCCGCGGAACACCTCCATCCTCGGCACCCGGTCGCGACGGCGGATCACCGCCCAGCCGAGGGAGAGCCAGTGCCGCAGGGTGCGCGGGGTGAGCACGGCGACGTCCAGCCAGCCGTCGTCCGGTTCGGCCTCGGTGAGCAGCCGGATGCCGCCCTGCAACCGCCCGACGTTGGCGACCAGCACCGAACGGGCCCGGCGGCGCATCGGGGGCCGGTCGTCGACCCGGATCGACACCCGCATCGGACGGTCGCGCAGGTGCCGGGCGGCCCCCACCACGTACGCGGGCCAGCCGATCCGCGCCTTGGTCGCCTCGCTGGTCGCGGCGAGCATCTGCGCGTCGAAGCCCATGCCGGCCATGACGGTGAAGTAGCGTCCGTCGACCTCTCCCACGTCCAGCAGCCGGCGGCCGCGTTCGATGGCCACCTGCAACCCGGCGGCCAGGTCGGTGGAGAGGCCGAGGTTGGCGGCGAGGAGGTTGCCGGTGCCCTGGGGCAGGACGGCCAGCGCCACGTCGGTGCCGACCAGCCCGCTGACGCAGGACATGACGGTGCCGTCGCCGCCGTAGGCGAAGACCACCTCGACGCCGGCCTCGACCGCCGCCTCGGTCTGCCCTCGCCCCGGGTCCTCGACGGTAGTCTCGTACCACAGCGGCTCGGGCCAGCCGGCGGCGGCGAGAACGTCGTTCACCGTACGTCGCAGCCGGTCCGGATCGGCCACCTTCACCGGGTTGACCACTACGGCGGACCGCAGCCCGCCGTCGTCACACGCGTGCCGCGCGCCCCGTCCACCAGTCACGGCGTCAGTGTGCAGCAACCGGCATCGGCTGGCGAGCCGTGGTGGGCGAGCGTAGGAAGTGCCACAGACGGGTTCGGGTGGATGTGCCTACGCCCGAGCCGCGGGGCTGGGGCGGACCGGCCCGGCCCGCCGCCGGTCGGGTCGACCTCGTTCGGACCGTGGGGCGGGCGGGCCGGGGCACCTGATCAGGCGGCCGTACGCAGCGCCTGCTCCACCCGTCGGCGCAGGTCGTCGAGGTCGACCCCGGCCTCGGTGAGCACCAGTGCCGCCAGCCCGTGGCCCTCGCGGAGCAGGCCGAGCAGGATGTGCTCGCTGCCGATGTGGTTGTGCCGCAGCCGGATCGCCTCGCGCAGCGACAGTTCCAGCACCTTCTTCGACCGGGGTGAGAACGGGCCGCCGGTGTGGCGGCGCCGTCCCCAGCGGCGGCGCGGCTCGGGCATCGCCTCGCGCAGCGCGTCGGGGCCGAACGTCTGTTCGACGCGGGCCACGATGGCGGCCAGATCGATGCCGATCTCGCGTAGTGCCGCCGCATCGGCGTCGCCGAGCCCGACGCCGCCGACCTCGACGTGCCGCTGGATGCCGGCCCGCAGGTCGTCGGCGTCGACGCCGGCCTCGGTGAGCAGCCGGCTGGCGAGGCTGGCTTCGTCCGAGAGCAGGGCGAGCAGCAGGTGCTCGGTCCCCACCGGCCGTTGCCCCTCGGCTCGGGCCTCGTCCCGCGCCCGCCGGACGATCTCGCGGGCTCGGTCGGTGAACCGTTCGAACATCACGCCTCCCAGGAGGTGGGGACCGCGGGTCGCCCGCCGTGCTTCTTGTGGACCGCCTGCCGGCTGACCTCGAGCGCGTCGGCGATCTCCTGCCAGGACCAGCCCTGTCGGCGGGCGTTGTCCACCTGGACCACCTCGAGCCGCTCGAGCAGCCGGCGCAGCGCGCGGACGGCGCGCAGGCCGACCCGGGGGTCGGGGCTGCCCGCCGCTGCCGCGAGTTCTGTCGCCTGAGTCATGTTGTCAACGTACGTTGACAAACTCCTCGTGTCAACCCTGGTTGACATTCCGATGGTGAACCGACCCGCCGCCGTGGTCACGCGACTACCCTCGGTCGAGGAGCGTGGTCGTGCCGGGCGCGACGCCCGGGAGGTGATGTCCGATGACCGCAGCCACCGATCGGGCGGTGCTGGTCGGCCTCGGCACGGAGCGCAACCTCCCGATGGTGCGGCTCGCCGCCGAAGAGGCCGTCGAGCACGGCCGGCCGCTGCACCTGGTGCACGCCTTCGACTGGCACAGCGCGTTCGAGGCGGAGACCGTGGCGGCCCCACGAGATGAGGCCGAGGACCTCATCGCGTGGGCCAACGACCTCGCCCGCGACGTCGGGCCGGAGCTGGCGGTCACCGGCGAGATCGTCGAGGGGCCCCGGATCCCCGTCCTGCTGCGCCGGTCCCAGCAGGCGGACCTCCTCGTCGTCGGCGACGGCGGCATGTCCACCTGCGAGGGCCGCACGCCGACGGAGGCGCCCGCCGTGCAGCTCGCCGCCCGGGCAGGCTGTCCGGTGCTGGTGGCCCGCCGCGATCCGCCGCCGCAGGGTCCCGTTCTGGTCGGCGTCGACGGATCACCCAGCTCCTACCAGGCACTGGAGTGGGCGTTCGACTGCACGCGACGGCGCGGCAGCCGACTGCTCGCCATCCGGGTGGTGGAACCCGACGAGGACGACGAGGAGACCTCTCGACAGCTCACCGAGGCGATCGACCGGTACGCCGGCCACCACCCCGAGGTACCCGTGGAGTGCCACACGATCCGCGGTGACCCCGGGAGGGTGCTGGTCGAGCAGTCCCGCTCGGCGCAGGTGGCGATGATCGCCCCGCGTGGCGACGAGCCCGGCCGGGGCATGCTCGGCGCGGTGGCGCAGGCGCTGCTCTACCACGCCGCGTCGCCGGTGATCGTCGTCCGCGGTATGACCGGCACCGCCCCGTAGGGATCTGCCGCTCACCCGACGGGACCAACGAAATGCGCTTCCGGATGCAGCACTCCCCCAACCGCGAGAGGCTCAATCACCATGGACACGGCTCTCGATGCGCAAAACCCGCTGACCGAGGACGAGCTGCGCCGGCTGGACGCGTACTGGCGAGCGGCCAACTACCTCACCGTCGGACAGATCTACCTGCTGGACAATCCGCTGCTCCGTCAGCCGCTGACCGCCGAGCACCTCAAGCCGCGCCTCCTCGGCCACTGGGGCACCAGCCCGGGGCTGAACCTGCTCTACGCCCACCTCAACCGGGCCATCGTCGCCCACGACCTGAACGCCATGTTCATCACCGGGCCGGGTCACGGCGGCCCGGCGATCGTGGCGAACACCTGGCTGGAGGGCACGTGGAGCGAGCGCTACCACGACGTCGGGCAGGACGAGGCCGGCATGGCCCGGCTGTTCCGGCAGTTCTCCTTCCCCGGCGGCATCCCCAGTCACGTGGCCGCGGAGGTGCCGGGCTCGATCCACGAGGGCGGCGAGCTGGGGTACGCCCTCAGCCACGCGTACGGTGCCGCGTTCGACCATCCCGACCTGCTGGTCGCCTGCGTGATCGGCGACGGTGAGGCGGAGACCGGGCCGTTGGCCGGCAGTTGGCTCTCCGACGTCTTCCTCAACCCGGCCCGCGACGGGGCGGTCCTGCCGATCCTGCACCTCAACGGCTACAAGATCGCCGGCCCGACGGTGCTGTCCCGGATCCCGGAACCGGATCTGCTCGAACTCATGCGCGGCAACGGCTACCGGCCGTACGTGGTCGCCGGCGACGACCCGGCGAAGGTGCACCAGCTGCTCGCCGCCACGCTCGACCGGGCACTCGACGAGATCGCGACCATCCAGCGGACGGCCCGCTCCGGCGGACCCGTCGAACGCCCCCGCTGGCCGATGATCATTCTGCGGACGCCGAAGGGCTGGACCGGACCGCGCGAGGTCGACGGCAAGCCGGTCGAGGGCACCCACCGCTCGCATCAGGTGCCGCTGGCCGAGGTACGCACCAATCCGGGGCACCTGGCCGAGCTGGAAAGCTGGTTGCGCAGCTACCGGCCGGAGGAACTCTTCGACGCCACCGGCGCGCCCGTCGCCGAGCTGGCCTCGCTCCCGCCGCGGGGCGACCGGCGGATGAGCGCCAACCCGGTCACCAACGGCGGCATGGTGCTGCGGGAACTCGCCCTGCCCGACTTCCGCGACTACGCCGTCGACGTGCCCCGCCCGGGCGAACCGATGGCCGGCGCCACCGGCGTGCTCGGCCCGTGGATCCGCGACGTGATCGCGGCCAACCCGGAGACGTTCCGGCTCTTCGGGCCGGACGAGGTCGCCTCCAACCGGCTCGGCGCCGCGTTCGAGGTCACCGACCGGGCCTGGGTCGCCGGCATCGTCCCCGGCGACGACCACCTCTCCCCCGACGGGCGGGTGATGGAGGTGCTCTCCGAGCACCTGTGCCAGGGCTGGCTCGAGGGCTACCTGCTGACCGGACGGCACGGCTTGTTCACCAGCTACGAGGCGTTCATCCACATCGTCGACTCGATGGTCAACCAGCATGCGAAGTGGCTCAAGGTCACTCGGGGCATCCCCTGGCGACGCCCGCTCGCCTCGCTGAACTACCTGCTCTCCAGCCACGTCTGGCGGCAGGACCACAACGGCTTCTCGCACCAGGATCCGGGTTTCATCGACCACGTGGTCAACAAGAAGGCCGAGGTGGTCCGCATCTATCTGCCGCCGGACGCCAACACCCTGCTCTCCACCCTCGACCACTGCCTGCGCAGCCGGCACTACATCAACGTGGTGGTGGCCGGGAAACAACCGGCCCCGAACTGGCTGACCATGTCCGAGGCGATCCAGCACACCCGCCGGGGACTGGGCATCTGGGACTGGGCGAGCAACGACGCCGGCAGCGAGCCGGACGTGGTGCTCGCCTGCTGCGGTGACGTGCCGACCCTGGAGACGCTGGCCGCAGCGGACCTGCTCCGCCAACACCTGCCGGAGCTGAAGGTGCGGCTGGTCAACGTGGTCGATCTGATGCGGCTCCAGCCGCCCAGCGAACACCCGCACGGCCTGTCGGACAGCGAGTTCGACACCATCTTCACCGCCGACCGGCAGATCATCTTCGCGTACCACGGCTACCCGTGGCTGATCCACCGCCTCACCTACCGCCGCACCAACCACGACAACCTGCACGTACGCGGCTACAAGGAGGAAGGCACCACCACGACCCCGTTCGACATGGTGATGCTCAACGACCTGGACCGCTACCACCTGGTCATCGACGTCATCGACCGGGTGCCCGGGCTGGCCGCCCGCGCCGCCCACCTGCGTCAGCACATGGTCGACACCCGTCAGGCGTGCCGCGACTACACCCGCCGGCACGGCGAGGACGACCCGCGGGTGGCGGAGTGGCGCTGGGTCCGGGAAACCGACCCCGGGTTGCGGGGCGGCATGTGAGCGGCACCGAGATCCTGGTCGGCTACGACGGCTCCCCCGACTCGACGGTGGCACTGCAATGGGCGCTGGACGAGGCGGCACGCAGCGGCCGCCCGATCCGCCTCGCGTACGTCTTCGAGTGGACGACCGTGGTGGGCTGGCTCGGCCCCGGCGTGGCCCCGGGCGTCTGGCCGGACGAGTCCGCCCGGCGCGAGGTCGAGCGGCTGGTACACCGGACGGCGGGCGACACCGCCAACGCGCACCCGGATCTGGACGTCACCGGCGAGGTGCTCGACGGTCCGCCCGCGTTCGTGCTCCAGCAACGGTCGGCGGAGTCCGCGCTGCTGGTGCTCGGCAGCCGGGGACACGGCGGGTTCGTCGGACTCCTCGTCGGCTCCACCACCGTCACGGTCACCGCCCACGCGCACTGCCCGGTCGTGGTGGTACGCGCCCCCGCCGGGAACGTGCCCGCCGGATTCCCCGACGGGCCGGTGGTGGTCGGCGTGGACGGCTCCGAGCAGTCACTCGTGGCGTTGGGCTTCGCCGCCGAACGGGCAACCCAGCGACGGGTGGGGCTGCGGGCGATCCGGGCCTGGTCGCCGCACGACGCAGGCGACGCGTCCGGCGACGTCGACGAGCGGCTGGCCGGTGAACGTGCCGCGCTGGCGGAGTCCCTCGCGCCCTGGCAGCGCACGTTCCCGGGGCTGGACACCACCGTCGAGGTGGCCGTCGGCAGCCCCGCGTCCATGCTGGTCGAGGCGAGCGACGGTGCGCAGCTGGTGACGGTCGGCACCCGCGGCCGGGGCGGGCTGCGCGGCATGCTGCTCGGCTCGGTGAGCCAGCAGCTCATCCAGCACGCGCGGTGCCCGGTGGCGGTCGTCCGGGAGCGCTGAGCCGGGGATGGCGTCGAGGCATCCGGGCCGGACGGTCGGCCGGGAGCGCTGAGCCGGGGATGGCGTCGAGACGTCCGGGCCGGACGCTGGGGCCCGGCTCGATCAACCCGATCGGGTGTGGACCTTCACCACCCGTCCGACTGCATGCCCGTCGATCCGTACGCTACGCTCCCCACACTTGCGTGGGGGACGCGAACGGGTAGCCGAGGCAGGGGCCGGGTCGCCGCGTGGTCCACCACGCCTACTTCTCTGCTCAGGAGGATCGGTGGCCCGACCTGGTCGCCCGCGAATCGCTCAGCGGAGACGCGTCTACCTCTTCAAGGGCACCAGCACGGGCACCCTGTCGGCCCGCAGCAGGATCGCCACCGGCTGGACCGGCTACAAGCAGATCGTCGGGGCCGGCGACCTGAACGGTGACGGCCGCGGCGACCTGCTCGCCCTGGGCGCGTCGAACGCGCTCTGGCGCTTCGACGCCGATCCCACGAGCCCCGGCACCATCAAGGCGGGCGTCAAGGTGTTCGACGGCTGGGGCGGGTCGTACAGCGGATCGTTCGGCGGCGGCACGAAGATCGCGAGCTGGCAGGGCTACCGGGCGGTCGTCTGACGCCGACTGCCCGCTGGAGCGGTGGCTCGCGCTGCGGGTCACCGCCCCACCCGTTTCGGGTCCGGATCACGCCGGGTCGACGGCTCCGGCAGCAGCCAGCAGGGCCGCTTCCCGCGCCGGGTCCAGGCCGACCGGGGCCCGCGCGGGACGGCCGGCGCGCGGCGGCACCGTGCCCACCTCCTGCAGCCACCGCCAGGTGTCCGCGACCGTCTCGGTCACCGGGCGGCAGGTCAGTCCGGCCGCGTACGCCCGCTCGACCGCACGTTCCTGCAACCACCGGTACTCGTGGCCGCGCGGGATCCAGATCGGCAGGTCGTTCCAGGGCACGACCCCCGCCGACAGGATCGGCTCGGGTGGCGTCCAACGCAGCCGCACGTCCGCCCCGGTCACCCGCACACACGCGTCGAGCAGCTCGCCCGTGGTGGCGTGCCCCGTCCGGCTGACCACGTTGTACGCCCCGCCGCGGGCCCGCGCGCCCTGGTCGAGCAGCCAGCCGGCGAGGTCGCGTACGTCGACGTACTGCACCGGCAGGTCGGCCGGGCCGGGCGCCAGCACGTCCCCGCCCCGGGCGACGCGCCCCAGCCACCACGGAAGCCGGCCGATGTCCTCGCCCGGGCCGAGGATCAGCCCCGCCCGGGCAAGCAGCGCCCGCTCACCGAAGACCTCCCGCACCGCCCGCTCGGCACCGGCCTTGTTCTGCGGGTAGTCGCCGTCCTCGGCGTCCGGGGCGGCCTCGACGGTGGGCGCGTCCTCGTCCGACCCGGGCGTCACCGGCTCGGCGTAGACCGAGCCGCTGGACACGTAGCCGTAGTGCCCGACCGAGCCGGCCAACGCGCGGGCCGCGTCGAGGGCCACCCGCGGCGCGCCGTCCCAGGTGTCCACCACGAGATCCCACTCGCCGCCGGCCAGCGCGGCCAACCCGTCGGGGGTGGTCCGATCACCGCGCAGCCGGCGCACACCCTGCGGCACGTCGCCGTGCAGCCCCCGGTTGAACACCGTCACCGACCAGCCGCGGCGCACCGCCTCCGCGACCGTCGCCCCGCCCACGAACCCCGTACCGCCCAGCACCAGAAGCCTCATGCCTCCACCGTGCCCGGCCGTCGGCCGAGGATCGAGGGTTGTTCACGGTGAGCGGATCTGCCGACGGCAGAACTCAGTCCCCGATCAGCTCGCGGCAGCGGCTCACGGCGGCCACGGCGACCGGGGCGTCGCGTCCCTCGATGCCGGCCGCCAACTCGCGCACCACGGCCACCGCCCGCGCCGGCTCGCCCGCCGCCACGGCCGCCTCGGTCAACACCAGGACGGCTTCGGCGGCCCACGCCCAGATTCCCTTGCCACGCACCAGCATCAGGGCATCGGTCGCGTGCCGGGAGGCCTCGTCCGGTCGCTCGACGAGGATCAGCCGGGCCAACGCCGAGAGCGCCTGCACCAGCGGCCAGATCGCCCCGACCCGCTGGGCGGTCACGACGACCTCGCGCAGCGTCCGCTCGGCCCGCCCGATCTCGGCGCCGGTGGCCGTACGGGCCAGCACGGTGGCGAGCTCGGCCCGCGCGTCGAGCAGGGTGACCGGCATCCGCTCGGCTGCGGCGACCAGTCGCTCGAACCGCCCGGCCAACCCGTCCAGCCGCCCGGCGGCGCGCTCCAGCGACAGCCCGGTCGCCTCCACGAGAGCGGTCAGCCGCTCGTACCCGGTCTCCTCGACCAGTTCCCGGCCGGCCGCGAGGAGCGCCGCGGCCTGGTCCAGGTGTCCGGCGTGCAGTGCGCCCTGCGCCCAGTTCAGGCAGGCCCGCGCGTGTTCCCGGGGCCGGTCGGCCAGCGCCACGGAGGCGCGCAACTCGGCGATGACCGTCCAGGCCGCCGGGTCGCCCAGCTCCAGCAGCAGCGAGGCGCGGGCGATACGTACCGCGAGGTGCGCGGCCGGGTCGCCGCTGGCCTCCGCGGCGGCCTCGGCCTCCGCGCACCGGGCCAGGTGGTCGTCGACGTGGCGGCCGACGACCGTGTCGGGGGCCGCCAGCACCGCGAGGGCCGGCGCGCGACGGCGCGGCGTCCGCAGGTACGGCATCGCGCGCTCGATCTCGGTGTACCCGCGCAGCGCCTCCCCCTGCTGGCGCAGCAGCCGGCCGAGCACCAGGCCCAGCTCGCCCCGCGCCCCGGGTGGCAGTCGCCGGTCGGCCAGCAGCCGTTCCAGCACCGGGATCGCGGTGGCCTGGCTGAGCCCGTCGATGGCGGATCGGCCCAACTTGCCGGCGAGCCGGACCCGCACCGGCCGGGGCAGCTCCGCGACGTCCATCGTCTGGAGGAGGAAACCGGCGGCGGTCGCGTCGTCGCCGCGTTCGGTGGCCAGGTCGGCGGCGGCCTCGGCGTTGCGGACGAAGTCGGCGTCGCTGCCGGCCAGCCGGTAGTGGTGCGCCAGCTGGGCGACCGGCCGGGGCAGCTTCTGCTCCAGCACCCGGGCGATCCGCAGGTGCAGCCACTCCCGGGTCTGCCGGGGCACCAGGTCGTACACGACCTGCCGGGCGAGGGCGTGCCGGAACCGCAGCCCGTCCCCCGCGTCGTGCAGCAGCCCGGCCCGGTGCGCGGCGGTCAACGCCGCGCCGACGGTCGCCCTGTCCTGGCCCAGCACCGCCGTGAGGATGCGCGGGTCGGGGGCGAGGCTCAGCACCGCGGCCGCGCCGAGCACCTCCCGGGCGCCCTCGTCGAGCGGGCGCAGCCGCCACAGGAGCACGTCGCGCAGGACGAACGGGACGCTGTCGTCGGCGAGCGGGTCGCCGCCCCGCTCGGCGAGCGTACGCAGCACCTCCTCGACCACGAACGGAATCCCGGCCGTGCGGTCGAGCAGGGTCGTGGTGAGCTGCTGGGGCGGCTCACCGAGCCGCAGGGTCCGCGCCGCCAGCCGGCGCACCTCGTCGGCTCCGAGCGGGCCCAACGGGACACGGGTGACCGCCCCGGGTGGCGTACGCGCCAGCGCGTCGTGGATCGGCGTGCTGCCACCCGGCACCGGTGTGCGGGCGGTGAGCACCACGGCCAGACCGTCCACCGGGTGGCCGCTCAGGTAGGCGAGGAACTCGCAGGTCGCCGGGTCCGCCCAGTGCAGGTCCTCCAGGACGAGCACCGCGGGAGAGAGCCCGGCGAGCAGCGCGGCGACGGCCCGCAGCAGCCGGTGCCGCTCCGCCGCCGGGTCGGTCAGTGGGGGTGGCGCGGCGGGGAGCAGGTCGGCGAGTTCGGGCAGCAGCGGGGCGAGTGCCCCGGCCACCGGGTTGAGCGGACCGAGCCGGTCGCCGTACGCCCGGACGGCGTCGAGCAGGACGCCGAGCGGGAAGGGTTCGGGCACGTCGTCGCACTCGCCGATCAGGTGGTGCCCGGGCAGCGTGGCGAGCAGTTCGCGGACGAAGCGGCTCTTGCCGATGCCGGGTTCACCCTCCAGCAGGACCAGGCACGGCGGGGCGCCGATGAGCCGGCGCAGCAAGGCCAGCTCGTCGGCACGCCCGACGAACTCGACGGGCCCGCGCAGGCGCGCGGGGCGGATCGGGGATGTGACCCCGCCGCCCCGCACGTCGTCCTCGCCGCCGCCGGTCACCGTGATGGCGAGCACATCACCCCGGTGTCGACCGGGAACGGCCCGGCGGGCCGGCGGTGACCTGGGTCACGTCGCCGGCCCGCCGGGGCGGAGGTGGATCAGGACTCGACGGTGATCGGCACGGTCTTGAGCGGGCCGTCGCCGTTGCGGAACTCCAGCTGCCCGACGTAGCGGACCCCCGGCTCGAGGCCGGACCACCGCAGCGTCAGGTTCGCCTTCGCGCCCGGCTGGACCGTGCGCTGCTTCGGATCGATGGTGAGCTTGCCGGTGGAGCTGCCCGGCGCGCCCGGCAGGTAGGTGGTGACGGTGTACCCGACGCCGTCCTGATCCGCGGGCAGGTTCTCGACGAACTCCTGCTCGACGACGAGGACGTAGTCCCCGGCGGCCGGCAGGTCCACCTTGGCGCCGCGGCGGGAGCTGACCGTGGCGGTGACGAACTTACCGGCGGTGTCGTAGACGTAGACGCTGTACTCGGTGCACGCCATCACCCCCTCCTCGTCCTCCCAGTCGATGGCCGAGCAGGCGGGCAGCTGCGAGGTCACCAGCACGTGCGGGTCAGGGGTGCCGGCCGGCACGTGCAACGTGCTGCGGTACATCGACGCGGGCAGCGGGTTCGGCAGGTTGTCCAGCGACGACCAGTCCCACGAGGCTCCCTCGCCGCGCAGCGTGACCGCGTCACTGGTGCCGGCGGTCAGCCCGGTGAGCTGCGCGACCAGCTTGCCCTGGTAGCCGGCCTCGGTGGCGATCTTGACGCTGCCGGAGGTGCCGGAACCGGTGATCGAGTCGGGGGCGATCAGCCCGCTGTTGTGCACGACCAGCGGGATCCGTACGTCGTGCCGGTACTGGTCGCGCCAGGCCAGCGCACCGTCGGCCCAGGTGTCGAACGCGCCACCGCTGTTGGTGACCTCCACCGTGAAGCGGGCCGTCTTGCCGGGGCGGACGGTCAGCTTGGCCGGGGTGATCTTCACCTGGTAACCCGCGGGCGCCTCGACCGACGCGGTGTACGTGCTGGTCCGGTCGCTGACGTTGGTGACGGTACGGGTGACCTTCTGCTTGCCGACCATCCGGCCCAGGGCGATCGACGGGTAGTTCAACTGGACGGTGTCGATCGCGCCGATCTCGTCGCAGCCCTCCACGTTCGCCCCGGTCTCACTGGCCCGGTCCTCGTCCAGCCCGCACAGGTACCGCAGCCAGTCCTGCGGGGTGGAGTCGTAGACCAGGCCCGGGTCGAACGCCCCACCGGGCAGCACCTCACCGGCGCCGTAGTTCAGCGGACTGGCGTCGTAGCTGCCGATCTTGATCGGGTTGCCCTTGTCGGTACGGTCGGCCGCGCTGGTCATCAGCGCCGAACGGACCGCCGCCGGTGACCAGTCGGGGTGCTTGGCCAGCACCAGCGCCGCGATGCCGGCGATGTGCGGCGCGGCCATCGAGGTGCCGGACTCCAGGGCGAAGTCGTTACCGCCCGCCGACGGCGAGAACGCCGCGACGACGTCCACGCCGGGGGCGCTGATGTCCGGCTTGAGCAGGTCACCGGCGCTCAACCTCGACGGGCCGGCCGAGGAGAACGCGGCGACGGAGGGCGCCTCGACCGTCTCCAGGGTGCTCGCCGAGATGGTCGCCGTGGCGTTGCCGGCGGCGACGTACGTGAGGACCGTCGCGGCGTCGACCTCGTTGATGTGCACCGACGGAACCGCGTGGACGTCAGCGTTGAGCGAGTTCAACGTGTCGTTGTACATCACCATGCCGACTCCCCCGGCCCGGGCGACGGCGATGCTCTTGTCGGCACGCGGGATCTCGCCGCGCAGACACATCACGATCTTGCCCTTGACCTTGGCCGGGTCCAGGACGTCGTCGGCGCAGAGCTCGGCGGCGTAGGTGTTGTTCGGGTCGATCGCGCTGTCCCGCGCGGTGACCAGCGGCGCCGGCCCGACACTCGTCTCGCCCATGCCCACGCCCTCGACGGTGGTGCCGTCGCCGAGGGTGAGCGTCCGGGTGTACTGCTGGTCGGTGGCGCTCGCGGCCACCGTCGTCACCCACGGGGTGGAGTTGTCGACGGTGCTCGGCGTGGGACCCGCGTTGCCGGCGGCAGCCGACACGAACACCCCGGCCACCGCGGCGTTGAAGAACGCCGCGTCGATCGCGTTGAGGGTCTCGTTGTCGTCACCGATCGAATAGTTGATGACATCGACTCCGTCGGCGACCGCGTCGTCGACGGCGTGCACGATGTCGATCTCACTGCCGACCGCCGAGCCGGCGCCGTCGTCGTACAGCGCCTTGTAGACCGCGAGCCGGGCGGCCGGCGCCATGCCGGAGATCGTGCCGAGGTCGCGGCCGCCCGAGGTAGCCCGTACGCCGTTGTTGCCGGCGGCGGTGCTCGCCGTGTGGGTGCCGTGGCCGTTACGGTCGCGGGGCGAGAGGAAGTCGTCGGGGAACGCCTCGGCGATCCCGCTGTCGTTGTACCAGCGCGCCCCGATCACCTTGTTGTTGCAGGTGACCGGCGCTTCGACGCCGACGTCGCAGGTGCCCTTCCACTTGCCGTCGATGACCGCCTGGTCCGGGCGCGGGGTGGGCAGCGGCGCGAAGCTCGCGCTCTCCGGCCAGAAGCCGCTGTCGATGACCCCGATGATCATGCCTTCGCCGGCGTGCCCGACGTCGCCGAACTCCCGCCGCCACACCCCGCTGCGACCGGTCAGGCCCAGGTAGTCGGGGGTGTGCGAGGTGAGCGCGTGCACCTTGCGGTCCGCGTAGACCGCCTGCACGCCGCGGGTGGCGCGCAGCCGGGCCGCCTGCGGCCCGGTCAGCTCCGCGACGAAGCCGTTGAACGCCGTCTCCATCGTGACCCGCGGCTGCGCGGTGACACCGACACCGCGGAGCACGTCGGTGCGTTCGCGGCGCAGGTGCTCCCGGTACGCCCGGGCGCTGCCGGAGTCCCGGTTCAGCTTGCCGCCACGGGCCGGCCTGGTCGCCGCGATCCCGGCCACGCCGCCGGTGTAGGTGGCCAGCGGCTCGTCGTCGAGCTGGACGAGATAGCGGGCCGTCGGTCCGCCGCTGCTGGTCGGCGCGGCCGCGGCGGCACCTCCCGCCACGCTCGTCAGGATCGCCGCGACCAGTGCCGCGGCGGCCAGCATGCTGACCCCGCGCACGGTGCGCCCGGACCTCTGCACGTTCGGTTCTGGCACGTCGTTGTCCTCCGCGTTGTGTGCCGGCCGTCACGCGGATGGTGACGGTGGCCGAAAGGTAGGAGCGACGAACGATCATGCGGAAGCGCCCGTAACCCAGCCGTTACCTCGGAAACAAGCTCGTAACGTAACGGGTACTTTCCATGTCATTTGGCGGGCCGCGAGCCGCGTCGAGCGACCGTTCGGTCACTCCCGGCCGACCGCCGGGAGACCCGGCAGACATCGACCGGTTCACCCTCCACGGCGGACGTTCAACGAGCCGTCCACCGCTCGTCCGCACCCCGCCAGGGCACCTATCCAGTAGCTGACTGTACGGAATTCGCCGGTCACCCGGCGCATACGCTCCGACGTGCCTGCCCGTCCCACCAGGCATTCTTCCCGTCGGCAGCCCGATCCCCGGGGATCCGGGCCACCTGCTCGAATGAGGTCCGCATGGCCAAAGTGGTGTACGTCGCCGAGCCCACCGTGGGCTGGCGACGACGTCTGGGGGCGATACCGGTCGTCCCGGTTCTCGTCAGCGCGTTGCTGCCCGTTCTGGTGCTGAGCAGCCCGGCAGCGGCAGCCGATCTCAACATGACCGTCCGGGTGACCGTCGAGCGCGTCGAAGGCCACGACTTCGGCGAAGACCCCGACTTCTACAGCTACGTGGAGATCGCCGGAGAGTCCTTCAACAACGAGGACACCCCGGCGACCGACCCGTTCGAGGACACCTACACGATCGAACCGAACTGGGAGTTCTCCAAGCAGGTCGCCCTCTCCAGCGGCACCGTCCCCATCTACCTGGAGATCCGCGACGAGGACGGCTTCCTCCGATTCGACGACGACATCGCCGACCTCGACCCAGACGGCGACGACCCGGACGACCCCTCGGACAACGACGACGACACCGACCAGTCGCTCGGCTTCACGCTCGACCTCAACACCTGCACGGTGACCGGCGACCTGAACGGCGCCTGCGGCGTGTTCACCAGCACCGGAACGCCCGACGAGTCGGCCTCCATCCGGCTACGGGTCGAGGTGACCGAACCACCGGCCGCCCCGGGCATCCGGATCAGGTGCATGCACACACCGCTCTTCCCGCAGGTCGGCGACACCGTCACCATCACCGCGGAGTTCCTCGACGGCGCGCTCAGCCCGGCACGGGCCGACACGCTGGAGATCTGGGTCAACGATCGCACCGCCCCGGACGTGAGCGCGGCCAACTCGCTCACCCTCACGTACAACCACACCATCACCGGCGGAGGCAGCTTCAGCTACGGCTGCCGCGGCGTCGACGGCAGCGTCCCCATCTTCACCGGATGGCGGTCGGTGGCGGCGACCGCCGGTGCCGGCGACGAGGTTCCGGTGCTCTACACCGGCAGCACCTACAGCCGGGTGGACTGGGTGTTCGTCGGTGACTCCGACGACTACAGCGGCGCCGGTGACCCGCAGTTCCAGTCGGATGTGCAGCAGATCATCTACAACTCGTTCTACAGCTACGACCCGTTCCTGGTGCACCAGGACGCGATGAACTTCTGGCTCCAGGTCGGCACGGGCCAGGCGGACCCGGCCGAGGACGGCTGCGACCACGTCGTACCCGACTCGGGCTGGGCCGACAGCGTGATGGTGGTGCACGTGGACTCGTTCCGCGACTGCGCGATGGGCGGCTCGAACGTCTTCTCGGGAGAGAACAACAGTTTCAGCACCATCCGCCACGAGTCCGGGCACCGCCCGTTCGGGCTCGCCGACGAGTACTGCTGCGACGGCGGCTACTACCAGCAGGACGTCTACCCCAACGTCTACGAGGAGCCGGAGGACTGCGCCGACGACGCGCCCGACCTCGGCCGGACCGCCTCGGACTGCCGCGAGTTCGAGGAGGAGATCGAGAACTGGGACGACTTCGACTGGTCGGTCTCCGACCCGGCCACGAACGACCTGATGGTGGACAACACCACCGCCCAGGCGGCGGACATCAGACGCATCGAGTGGTACTTCGCCGAGTGCCGCGGCGCGAAGTGCTGAGGGGATGAGGACGATGCGCATGACAACCAACTCACGCCGTCGCCTGGCCTGGTGGCTGCTGCCGGTCGCGGTCGGCGTGGCGCTCTGGGCCGGGGCCCCGGCCTTCTCGGATCCGGCCGACGACCCGACGATCCAACCGATTCCCGACTTCGCCGCCGACACCGCGGCCGACGAGGCCAAGTCGATAGTCGTACGGGTGTCGTTCAACGGCCGCACCAACGCCACGGTCACCGACATCCAGGTGGTCGACGAGCGCGCCCCCTCCCACCTGGGCGCACCACCGCTGTCCAAGGTGGACGTTCTCGGCGAGTCGGGCGACCTGATCGGCACCTTCAACGACTGGCACCCGATGTGGGAGCTGGGCGAGAAGACAGCCGGCGGCGGTGAGACCCGCCGGCTCAACCCGCACGCGTCGGGACGTTGGATCACCCCGTTCGACCGGGACGCGACCACCATCGTCGTCACCGACATCGCGGCCGCCGACGAGATCGTACGGGCCGACCTCACCGACGCGATCCACGACTTCTGCCTGGCCCACCCGGACGACGAGGACTGCCTTCAGGCGGACCTCGCGGTCGAGGCGGTCACCGTGACCGCCGCGCCGCCGATCGGCCTCGTCGGGAAGGACGCCACCGTCACCGTCGGCACCGTCGTGACCAACAACGGCCCAGACGGCCCGGCGGACGCGGCCCTCACCACGACGGCGACGGCCGGTCCGGGTGTGACGGTGACTCCGGCCACCCGGACGGCGACGCTGCCCGGCGTCCCGGTCGGCGCCGACGTCACCGAGTCCGACCAGTGGACCGTGCGGTGCGACACCCCGGGACAGCACACCGTCACCTTCACCGCCACGGTGGCGACCACCCACCCGGCCGACGTCGACCTGGTTGCCGCGAACAACACCAGGTCCACCACCCACACCATCGACTGCGCGGTGCCGGTCACCGTCAACATCAAGCCCGGCGGCGACCCGAACAGCATCAATCTGGGTGCCGGCGGGAACAACGCACCGCTGGCCGTGCTCACCACGACGGCGGGCGAGTACGGCAACCCGCTCGCCTTCGACGCGCGCACCGTCGTCGCCACGACGGCCCACTTCGGGAACCGGGCGGTGGTGCTCGGCGGCGGAGGCGCCGCCGAGACGCACAACCGGCGGCACGACGAGCGCAGCTACGAGCTGGACGAGCGGACCCGTGACGCCGACCTCGACGCCGTCCTGCACTTCCGTGCTGCCGACGGCGGCTTCACAGCCGGCGACACCGAAGGCTGCCTGATCGGCAAGTTCACCGACCCGGCCGGCACCTTCACCTTCTTCGGTTGCGGGCCGGTCCGCATCGTCCCCTGACGTCGGGCCCGGCCGGCCGTGGTCCTTCCGGACGGGGTGGGGAGGGACCACGGCCGCCGGACAGGCCGGACGCCGGGTCACGGCTACCGCGGAGTGGACCAGATGCACTACGGCTCGTCACCGGTGTCGGTGACGAGCCGTGGACCTTCTGCTGAATATGGTGGGCGATACTGGGTTTGAACCAGTGACCTCTTCCGTGTCAAGGAAGCGCGCTCCCACTGCGCCAATCGCCCGTGGTGACCGCCCGGCGCCCGGGACAGCCGGGCATCGTCGGTCGAATCTGCGAGCGGACGACGGGATTCGAACCCGCGACCCTCACCTTGGCAAGGTGATGCGCTACCAGCTGCGCTACGTCCGCACGTCCCCGGGCGAGCGCCGGCGACAGGGAGAACTCTACCCGATGCCAAGATCGGCCCGCACGGCACCCGGCGGTTGCGTGGTTGCGCCGTGCAGCGGCGGGGTACTGAGTCCCCCGACAGCGCACCACATCCCCGCAGAAGGAGGCTGTCATGGGTATCGGAACCAGCATCTTTCTGATCGCGGTCGGCGCGATCCTCACCTTCGCGCTCGACGCGAGCCCCGGCGGGTTCGACCTCGACGTCGTCGGCTGGATCCTGATGGCGGCCGGCGTGCTCGGCCTCATCATGACCACGATCATCTGGGGCCGTCGCCGGTCCGCGGTGGTCACCACCGACCAGCCGGTCCGCCAGGTCGAGGAGCCGGTCGAGTACCGCCGGGTCGAGGAGCCGGTGGAGTACCGCCGGGTGGAGGAGCGCCGGGACGTCGCCCCGCCGCTGTGACGCCGGGCGCCGCCATCGACCTGCCGAGCCCGGCGGACTCGAGCATCGGGCGAGCCGACCCCCTCATGACGAGGTGGTCGGCCCGCCCGATCGGTGCCGCCTTCGTCAGGACTGGCGGATCGCCTCGGCCGCGATCTCGATGCGGACGTTCTTGCCGACGAGTACGCCGCCGCCCTCCAGCGCGACGTTCCACAGCAGGCTGTAGTCCTCACGGTCGAACTCGGCGGTCGCGGTGAACCCGAAGATCTCCTGCCCGGATAGGTCCGTACGGGTACCACCGAACTCCACCTGGAGGTCGACCGGCCGGGTGATGTCCTTGATCGTCAACTCACCCTTGAGTACGAAGCGACCGGAGGCACGAGCCGGCGGTGCGCCGAGATCGCTCCCGACGCGGCGCCCGAGGCGGTTGTTTCCGCGCAGCCGTGCCCAGAAGAAGATCGGATCGACCTCGTCCTGGGGTACCACCCCGGTACTGCGGTACTCCAGCGCGGGGAAACGCTCCACGTCCAGGAAGTCGGGACTTTTCAGGTGCACGTCCCGGTCGTCGTGTCCGGTGACGATGCTCGACGATCGGATGGTGGCCACCACCGAGGAGCGCAGTGGGTCCTCGTCGACGACGATCCGGGCCTTCCCCTCGGTGAACTCGCCACGCACCGGGCTGACCATCATGTGCCGGCCCACGAAGCCGATGCGCTTGTGCGCCTGGTCGAGTTCGTAGGTGCCGGCGGCTGGGATCGTCATGCCCTTCCACACCCGCGTGGCTGGACCCGTCATCGTGTAGTGCCTTTCCCTGACTTTCGGGTCCGCCTGGCCGCTCGCCGTACCTGCCGCGAGGGCCGCGGACGCCTGCCCCGGCGCTCAGACTAAGGCGTGTCGAATTCACCTTGGGGGGAGCGAAATTGATGGCGGGCATTGACTGACGCCCGCAACCGTGACGATCGCACACCCCTCCCGTACGGCGGATCCCCTGGCAGCAAAGGGATTCGGTGCGACGGGGCACGCCCGGGGCGACGAAAGCCGTCGATCCCGCCGACTTCATCCACTTCTGCGAAGCAGTTCAGTGCCGTGAAGAATCTCACGGGCGTACGAGAACTGTTTGTCCTTGTGCACGTACGAGAAAGCCAGCAATTGCGACAGATTCGACCGCCGCCCGCGCGCGAATACGAGTGGCAGTGAAGTACACGCCGGACGGAGTCGCCACGTCCACTCCGCGCCCCACCCGTGGGGGCCGCCGGAGCGCGGGAGATCGACTAGAGTTCGCGGCCATGACCGCCGTGGAGGCGCCCGTCGCGCCGGCGCCCGCCGCCCCGATGGAAGCAGTGACGCCGCCGCCGGTGACCACACCGCGCCCGCTCGGTCTCGCCGGCTGGCCGCGCGTCGTACGGATGCTGATGATGATGGCCGGCGCGGCCGTGGCGCTCGGGGTCGCCTACACCAGCCCCGACCGGCTCCTGCCCGAGTCCCGCAACCAGTGGCTGCTGTGGGCGTCCGCGGCCGGGCTGCTCGGCGCGCTCAGCGGATCGACCATCGGCTCCGGGGTGGCCCGCTGGCACGACCTCCAGCAGATCCAGCACGTCCCGGTCCGCCGCGTCTTCTCGTCGGTGCTGGTCTTCCTCGCGTTGGTGGCCGGTGCGGTGGCCGCCGCGCACGCCATCCTGGGCCGCGGACTGACCTGGCGGTTCGGGGTCTTCCTCGGCATCGTCATACTCGGGTCCCTGCCGGCCGGAGCGACCCTGGCGGGGCTGCGCGTCGTCTCGATGCGCGGTCTCACCGGCACTCCCGGCGAGCAGCTGGCCGCGCTGATGCGGCTGCGCCGGATCCTCGCCCGGGTGCTGCAGATGATGGGCTCGTTGCTGCTCGTACTGGTGCTGATCGGCGCCGCGTCGGTCGGTTGGGGCAGCTCGGAGACGATCCCCCAGTCCACCGCGCTCGTCATCGGCGCCGCCGGCTCGATCCTCATCGCGTTGATGCACATCCCGTCGGCGACCCTGCTGCGTCGGCGCTGCCAGGTGTACGTGGACGAGTTCTCGGACATCGCCCACGCGCCCAAGACCAACCTGATCAGCGCGGCGGAGGACCGGATCAAGCTGGAGGAGATCCTCGGCGTCAACCGCACCAGCCTGAGCGAACTCCAGTCGGGGCTGGTGATCGTCGGCCCACTCCTCGCGACCTCGATCGCTGCGGTCATCCCCAAGCTCTGACCGGTCCGGTCGTTCCGCCCTGCCGTCGGGACTCGCCGGCGGCAGGCAGCGGCGGTTCCTCCACCGGCCCACCGGCCCACCGGCCCAGCGGCAGGAACGAGAACAGCTCGCCACCGATGTCCGGTGACGAGCTGTTCTCACTACTCATCCAGCTGGTGGGCGATACTGGGTTTGAACCAGTGACCTCTTCCGTGTCAAGGAAGCGCGCTCCCACTGCGCCAATCGCCCGAGTCTCTGTCTTACGAGGTGGGGACGGGATTTGAACCCGCGTACACGGCTTTGCAGGCCGTTGCCTCGCCTCTCGGCCACCCCACCGAGGTTGCCCCCGTCATGCGTGGCGGCATCTCCGAGCGGACGACGGGACTCGAACCCGCGACCCTCACCTTGGCAAGGTGATGCGCTACCAACTGCGCTACGTCCGCACGCCATCGGTGTTCCCCGGTGACGGATGGGAACTCTAGCCGAGGTGGCGAGCCGTTGCCAACTCGGGGTGCTCAGTCGGCGCGTCCCTACCCCGTTCGACCGGTTCGGTCACGACTGGGCCGTACGTCGCAGCCGGCCGGGCATCCTAGGAGACTGGTCCAGTCGCCGGCGGTCCGCCGACCGGCGAACGGCGCCGACCGAAAGCCTGGGCGAAGTGTCCGCCTTCCGACTCTTTGACAAGCCGATCAACGCTCGGCGGTAACTGCCCGTGTTCATCCGGATGGGTTACGGTAACCGGCGTGATGAGACGTGCGGCCGAGATCCGCCTGGATGCCCTGCTGCGCACGGCCTGCGACGTGATCGCTGAACGCGGTCTGGCCAATACCCGGACGGCCGACGTCGCGCAGGCCGCCGGGGTGAGCCAGGCCCTTGTCTTCTACCACTTCGCCACCAAGGAAAGGCTGCTCGCCCAGGCCTTCGAGTACGCGGTCGAGCAGGACCTGGCCCGCCTGGACGCGGTGGTCCGCTCCCCCGCCCCACCGCTGACCAAGCTGCGCCGGATCCTCAAGCTCTACACCCCGGCGGGGCGCCCGACCTCCTGGTCCATGTGGATCGACGGATGGTCGGAGTCGCTGCGTACCCCCGAACTGGAACGAGTCTCCCGCCGGCTGGACCTGCGCTGGCGGGAGGACCTCGCCACGGTCATCGCCGACGGCGTACGCGATGGCACCTTCGAGTGCGCCGACCCGGCCGGGGCGGCCTGGCGGATCAGCGCAGTGATGGACGGCCTGGCGGTTCAGCTGGCGGTGCACGACCGGGTGATCTCCCGGCGGCAGTTCACCGAGTGGGTCCGCCTGGTCACCGTCCGCGAGTTGGGCCTGGACCCGGCCGAGCTGGACTGATCGAGCAGCCCCACGTGGGAAGACCGGGCATAGCCGCTCGGTCCGCCCCGGGTGGCCGCGACAATCGGCCTCATGGACCTGCTGGAGAGCTATCGCCGCAGCCTGGCCGACTTTATCGACCGGGTCGAGCGGGTCAGCCCCCGGCAGTGGTCGGCGCGGACGCCCTGCCCGGACTGGGATGTCCGTACGCTGGTCAACCACGTGGTGAACGAGGCCCGGTGGAGCGTTCCGCTGTTCGCCGGCCGCACCGTCGCGGAGGTCGGTGACCGCTTCGACGGCGACCAGCTCGGCGACGATCCGATCGCGGCCGCCCGGGAGGCCGCGTCGCAGGCCGAGATCGCGGCGTCCCACCCCGGCGCGCTGGCGCGCAGCGTCCACCTCTCCTCCGGCGACCTCCCGGCGACCGAGTACCTGCATCAGCTCCTCGCCGAGCACCTCGTCCACGGCTGGGACCTGGCTGTCGCCATCGGCGACGACCCCCGGCTGGACGCCGACGCGGTCCGGGAGTGCGCGAGATGGTTCGCGACGCACGCCGGCGACTACCAGCGCGTCCAGCTGACCCGGCTCGGTGTGGAGGTGCCCGCCGACGCCGACGCGCAGGACCGCCTGATCGCCGCCTTCGGCCGCGACCCGCGCTGGACGCGGGCCGGCTGAACCACCCACCGGGCACCGGGCCGATTATCACCACGAGGTTGATGCGGTGTTCGCCTTCAGCCGCCCCACCGCCGGGCAGGACGTGGCCAGCCGGCACAGCACGCGTAGCGCTCACGCGAGGACGACTCGCACCGCGGGCCGCCCCTCGCGGGGTCGGCCCCGGGCCGCCGCCGGGTCGTTCTGCGACTCCACACGGAGACCTGCCTGTCAGGTGACGCTCCCACCAGCGGAAATGGACGTAGGCCCATAGCCACCGCGACACTGGATCGTTTCACACCGGGATGTACGGGATAAGTTTCCGCGCCGCCGATGCGGCGAGGCGTCGTGCGAACGGGTGGGGCGGGAACATGAGTCAGCAAGGCCGCGTCAACCGGTCAGCCTTCCGTGGTGACATCGAAGGCCTGCGGGCTCTGGCAGTGCTGCTCGTCCTCGTGGGTCACACCGATCTCGCGGCCCTACCCGGCGGCTTCGTCGGCGTGGACGTCTTTTTCGTCATCTCGGGCTTCCTGATCACCGGTCTGCTCGTGAAGGAGTTGTCGGAGACCGGCCGGATCTCAATCGCCGGCTTCTACGCCCGCCGGGCCCGCCGGCTCCTTCCGGCCGCGGCCGTGGTCCTCGTCGCCAGCCTGCTACTGGCGTACCTCTTCCTTCCCCGGTTGCGGTGGTCGAGCACGGGCTGGGACGTCGTCGCCAGCGGGCTGTACGCGATGAACTGGCGGCTGGCTGAACAGTCGGTCGACTACCTGCAGTCAGACGAGGCACCGAGCATCCTGCAACACTTCTGGTCGCTTGCCGTCGAGGAACAGTTCTACCTGGTCTGGCCGATGCTGCTGGTAGGTGTCACGTGGACGCTCTTCCGGCGCGTCCGCCGCACCGGACCGGCCAGCCGGCGCCGCTTCGAGCGACGCCTGCTGATTGGACTCGCGATGGTGGCCCTCCCGTCGCTGGCCTGGTCGATCCACCTGTCCCAGAGCAACCCCGCCCAGTCGTACTTCCACAGCACCACGAGGATGTGGGAGCTCGCGCTCGGCGGCGGTCTGGCCATCCTCAGTCACCACCTGACCCGGCTACCACGCCCGCTCGCTGTGGGACTCGGCTGGGGCGGCGTTGGCGCGATCATCGTTGCCGGACTGGCCATCACACCTGACCTGGCGTTCCCCGGTTATGTCGCCCTGCTGCCCACCCTCGGCGCCGCGGCCGTGATCGCCGCCGGGCCGGCCGCCGGCCGCGCCGGCCCGACAGCGCTGCTCGGCCTGGCCCCGATTCGCCTCATCGGGGCGCTCTCGTACTCGTTGTACCTGTGGCACTGGCCGCTGCTGGTGGCCGCCGAGGCGCAGTTCGGCGAACTGGCCCCGGCGCAGGCTGCCGTGGTGGTGGCGCTCTCGGTCGTGCCGGCCGCGCTCACGTACCGGCTCGTCGAGAACCCCGCCCGCTTCTCGCTCCGCCTTCCCCACCAGGCCGCCAAACTCGCGGCGGTGGCCACCGGCATACCCGTCGTCGCGGCCATCCTGTTCCAGCTGACCGTCTGGCCGCCGGCGCGGTCTCCGGCCGATCTGACGACGGTCATGCCGCCGCTGGCCGTGACCGGCTCCGCCGAGGCAACTCAGCCGAACTTCGGCGCAGGAGCTCTCGGCGACGATCCACGGGGCAGCGCCGCCGGCGAGCCGGTCGACCGGGTGGAGACGATGACGCCGGACGCCCTCGCCGCCCGGGAGGACTTGCCGGCGACGTACCGCGGGCGGTGCCTGCTCCAGGTGACGGAGGCAGCGTTGAAGGCGTGCGTGTACGGCGATCCGAACTCGAGCTTCAAGGTCGTGCTCGCCGGTGACTCGCACGCCGCGCACTGGCTGCCGGCGCTGCAGCCCGTGGCCGTGGCGAACAACTGGCGGTTGGTCACGCACATCAAGGGCAGCTGCCCCGTACTGAGCGAGCCGATTCTCTACCGGAGCAAGGCCTTCGACACCTGCACCGAGTGGAACGAAAAGTTGCGGAGCGCACTGACCGGACCCGAGCGCCCTCAGCTGCTCATTCTGTCCAGCCTCACCTACGACCCTGCGCCGGGCGGCCAGGTGCTCACCGGCGCCGCAGCCGAGCGGGCCCGGATCCAGGCCATGCGCGACACGTGGACGCAGTACGCACAGGCTGGTCTGCGGGTCCTGGTGATTCGGGACGTGCCCTACCCCGGCATCGACGTACCTGAGTGCGTCTCAGAGAACCGCACCAAGCTCAGCCGCTGCGCTGTCCCGAGGGAGGAGGCGTTGCGCCTGAGCGAACCGCAGGTCGAGGCCGCCAAGGGCGTGAAGGGCGTACGCCTACTCGACTTCACCGACTCGATCTGCCCCGCGCAACGATGCGCCCCGGTCATCGGCGGCGTGCTGATCTATCGGGACGAGGGACATCTCACCGCGACGTACGCGCGCAGCCTGGCCCCCCGGCTACGGGACGCTCTGCGCAGCGAGCTCGAATGAACTGAAAGAACCGGCGTGCCGCTCCGGGCCTTGCCGCCCCGCCCACCTCCTGGTATTCACAGATGCACATGCGTGCGCATGCACGGCCGGCGGGGTGCCGGTCGGTCGCTCCACGAGGAGGTCCCGTGCCACACCCGGAGTGGTCACCTTGGATGAGCCGGCGGCGCCGCCGGCTCATCCCCGTCCTGGCGGCGACCGCGGTGGTCGCCGCGCTGCTGCCCACCGGCGTCAGCTCCGCCGCGCCGGCCGGCGGCGCCGCCCCCGCGGAGCGCCGCTCCGGTCCCTTCGCCGAGGGATACCAGCACGCCGATGTGGACAACCGCGCCGGCAGCGCCGCGCCCGACGCCCGCCAGCGTGGACTCGCCCGCAAGGCCGACCCGGACGTACGGTGGAACAAGCTGGGCACCCCGCACTCGCTCGGCCCCGGCGCCGCCCCGCTCGCCAGCGGCCTGCCCGCCGAGCCGGAGGCCGCCGCCCGCGCGTACCTCGCCGACAACCGTGACCTGTTCGGGCTGGACGCCGCGGCGGTGGCCGACCTGGAGCGGGTGCTGGTCCGCCCGATCGGCAGCGGCGCGGTGGTCACCCTCCGGCAGCGCTTCGGCGACCTTCCCGCCGGGTACGACGGCCTGGTCACGCTCGCCGTCAGCAAGGGCAAGGTGCTCTCGGTCAGCTCGTCGCTGTCCCGGGACGCCGCGACGCCCACCCCGGCCACCCTCAGCGAGGAGCAGGCGTACAAGGCCGCGCTCGCCGACGCCGGCCTGGACGCCGCCGCGGTGGCCAGCCACAGCGTCCGCACGGTCGCGGTGCCGACGCCGCTGGAGGGCCCGCGCAGCGCGTACGAGGTGACGCTCATCGGGTCGGACACCGATCACCCGGCGGCGTTCACCACCTACATCGACGGCATCACCGGGAAGGTGCTGGTCCGGGAGGACCTGGTCGACTTCGACTCGGAGAACCCCAGCTGGGCGGTCTTCCCGGCCACCCCGCCACGCGACCTCGGCCCGGGGAAGGACCCGCGGGTCCGCTGGTGCGCCGACCCGGCGCCGGGCTGCCGGGAGTCGTACCGCGACCCGGCGACCGGCAACGCGTGGGACATCGACGCGGCCACCGACACGCCGACGTTCACCTCGCGCGGCAACTCGGCCAACACGGTGGTCTCCTGGGGCGCCGGCAACCCGATGGTGCCCGCCACGACCAGCCCGGAGCGGCGGTACGAGTACCCGTTCACCGACCAGTGGCACCAGGCGAAGTGCAACCCGGAGGTGTTCACCTCGGCACAGCGCAACGACACCGACGCCGCGATCGGCAACCTCTTCGCCATGCACAACCGGATGCACGACTGGGCGTACCAGCTGGGCTTCACCGAGTCGGCGTGGAACCTGCAGGCGGTCAACCTGACCCCGGACGGTCTGGGCGGCGACGCCGAGCAGGGCCGGGCCCAGCAGGGCGCGCTGAGCGGCAACCGCAACAACGCCAACCAGGGCACCCCGCGCGACGGCCTGCCGCCGACCACCAACATGTACCTGTGGCAGCCGCAGGCCGGCGGTCCGTACCCGCCCTGCGTCGACGGCGACTACGACATGACCGTGATCGGTCACGAGTACACCCATGCCATCAGCAACCGGATGATCGCCGGCCCGGACAGCGGGATCGGCGGCCACCAGGGTGGATCGATGGGTGAGTCGTGGAGCGACCTGCTCGCGACCGAGTTCCTGTTCCAGCACGGCCTCCGGGCGCCCGGTGAGACGCCGTTCATCGTCGGCGGATACGTCACCGGCAACCTGGTGAGCGGCATCCGCAACTACGACCTCAGCCGCAGCCCGCTGAACTACTCCGACGTGGGCTACAACACCGGCGGCCCGGCCGTGCACGCCGACGGGGAGATCTGGGGCGCCACCAATTACCGGGTCCGCTCCGCGATGGTCAAGCGGTACGGCCTCGGCACGCCGAAGCTCCAGCTGGAGTGCGCGCAGGGCAAGGTGCCGGCGGACCGGTGCCCGGGCAACCGGCGCTGGTCGCAGCTGGTCTTCGACTCGTTCCTACTTCAGGCGGCGAGCCAGGTGAGCATGCTCGACATGCGCGACAACATGCTCACCGCCGACCTGCTGCGCTTCGACGGGGCGAACCAGGACCTGATCTGGGCCGAGTTCGCCCGCTCCGGCATGGGCCGGGACGCCGTCACCAACGGCGCCTCCGACACCGACCCCACGCCGAGCTTCGCCTCGCCGAACGGCGGCAACGCGACGTTCAAGCTGCGTCCGCGCGGGGAGAGCGCCGACGCGCCGATCCGGCTCTACGTCGGGGCGTACGAGGCCCGAGCCATGCCGATCGCG
The DNA here is from genome assembly GCF_040606825.1 of Micromonospora sp. NPDC005367. NCBI lineage: Bacteria > Bacillati > Actinomycetota > Actinomycetes > Micromonosporales > Micromonosporaceae > Micromonospora > Micromonospora sp. NPDC005367. The sequence continues at coordinate 71,126 of NZ_JBEXFP010000014.1, forward strand.
GACACCGACCCGGCGACGCCGCTGGGCGACACCGTCGATTTGGTGGCCGGCACGTACGACCTGATCGCGGTGGCGCCCGGCTTCGGGCACCAGCGGATGCGCGTGAACGCCAAGGCCGGCCCCAAGGCGCGGCACCTCGACCTGAAGCTCGACCGTAACCTCGCGTCCACCGCGTCCGGCGCCACGGTCAGCGGTGACGGGGTCAACCTCGACCGGATCGCCGACGACACCGAGGCGACGAACTGGGCCTCGCGCGACGGGGTGGCCGGCAAGCAGGTCACCGTGGCGCTGCCCGGCGACAAGCCGCACGTGGTGAAGCGGGTGAACGTCAGCGCCATGCTGCGCCCGGCCATCGGTGGGGACGCCGACGCGGGCAACCAGAACGCGCTCAGCTCGCTGCGCTCGTTCGCGGTGCTGGCCTGCAACGCGAAGAAGGCCGATTGCACGAACTCGGCGAACTTCAAGCGCGTCTACACGAGCAAGAACGACGCGTTCCCGGGCGGGGCGTACCGGGCGTACACCCGGGACATCAACCTCCGCGAGTTCCGGGTGCCCACCACCCTCGCCACCCACCTGCGGCTGGAGGTCCTGGCGAGCCAGTGCACGGGCGGGCCGGCGTACGCCGGTGAGCAGGACAACGACCCGGCGACCACGACCGACTGCGCGACCGCGAGCCCGGCGCGCGACCAGGTCCGGATCGCCGAGTTCCAGGTGTTCTCGAAGTGAGCACCGCCGGGGCCGGCCCACGGGCCGGCCCCGGCCCCGACGAGCGGCCCCGTCACGACCGTGGCGGGGCCGGTTCGTTGCCGGCTCTCGGCAATTACCGCTCGTGGTGGTGCCGTCCGGGCGGGGCCGTCCCGGGCCGCCGGCGGTTTGGCAGAATCGGCGGGTGTCCGAGCTCAACAGCACCTTCGTCCGGCTGCACGCGCGTCTAACCCCGGTGCCGTTCGTTCCCGAGGTGCGGCTGCACCAGGCGGACGAGCCGATCGGGCTCTGGGAACTGACCGAGGGTGAGTTCCGCAGCGACCAGCCGCCGCCCTTCTGGGCCTTCGCCTGGGCGGGCGGGCAGGCGCTCGCCCGCTACGTGACCGACCACCCCGAGCTGGTCGCCGGCCGCCGGGTGCTCGACCTCGCGTCCGGCTCCGGGCTCGTCGCGATCGCCGCCGCGCGGGCGGGCGCGACCGCCGTCCGCGCGGTCGAGGTCGACGAACTGGCGGTCGCGGCGGTCGCGCTCAACGCCGAAGCCAACGGGGTACGCGTCGACGCCGAGTTCGGCGACATCCTTGACGGCGACGCCGCAGGGGCGGAGGTGGTGCTCGCCGGGGACGTCTTCTACAGCGAGGAGATGGCCCGGCGGATGCTGCGGTTCCTGCTCCGCGCCGCCCGGGCCGGGGCGCGCGTGCTGGTCGGCGACCCCGGGCGGGCGTTCCTGCCCCGCGACCGCTTCGACGAGCTCGCCGCGTACGACGTCCCGGTGCCACCGGCGTTGGAGAGCGTCCCGGTCAAGCGCACCACGGTGTGGGAGCTGCGACCCGGCCGGCCGAAGGCCGACGGCTAGCGAGCGGGATCCGGCCGCCTGACGAAAGTCAGGTGCGGGTGATGCCGTTCGGGCGCGGCTGAGCGCGCACCCGAACGCCTAGCGTCGGCGCATGATCACATTACGTGGGTTGACGAAGCGGTTCGGGCGTACCACCGCCGTCGACGCCCTGACCGTCGACATCGCACCCGGCCGGGTCACCGGGTTCCTCGGCCCGAACGGCGCCGGCAAGTCCACCACCATGCGGATGATCCTCGGACTCGACCGGCCGGCTGCCGGCCAGGCGCTGATCGGCGGGCGCGCGTACCGGGACCTCCGGCACCCGCTGTTCGAGGTCGGCGCGTTGCTGGATGCCAAGGCCATCCACCCGGCCCGCTCCGGGCGGGCACACCTGCTGGCCACGGCCCGCAGCAACGGCATCCCGGCGCGCCGGGTCGACGAGGTGCTCGCCACCGTCGGGTTGGACGACCGCGCGGCCGCCAAGCCCGGGCGTACCCTCTCGCTCGGCATGGGCCAGCGGCTCGGCATCGCCGCCGCACTGCTCGGCGACCCGCCGGTGCTGATGTTCGACGAGCCGGTCAACGGGCTCGACCCGGACGGGGTGCGCTGGGTACGACAGCTCATGCGCCTCCTCGCCGAGCAGGGACGGACCGTCTTCGTCTCCAGCCACCTCATGACCGAGATGCAGCTCACCGCCGACCAGTTGGTCGTGATCGGGCGCGGGCGGCTGCTCGCCGACGCACCGATCGAGGAGGTCATCGCGGGAAGCGCGGGCGCGGTGCGCGTTCGCAGCCCGCAGCCGGACGGGCTGGCCACGCTGGCGGACCGGCTCACGGCGGCCGGCGCCACCGTCGAACCGGCCGGGCCCGACGCACTGGCCGTCACCGGCTCCACCGTCGATCGGGTCGGCGACCTGGCGTACGAGTTGGGCGTACGGCTGCACGAACTCAGCCCACACGACGCGTCACTGGAACGGGCGTTCATGGAACTGACCGCCGACAGCGTCGAGTACGCCGGCGTCCCCGGTCCGGAAGGAGAGACCCGATGACCGCCACCCGCATCCGGCCCACCACCCGCTCGGCCGGTTTCGGCGGTACCGTCGCCGCCGAGTGGACCAAGCTCTGGTCGGTACGCAGCACCTGGTGGACGTTGCTCGCCGCGGTGCTGGTGACCGCGGCGACCGCGGGGCAGCTGGCCATCTACGCGGCCAACGCGAACACCAACGACGACCCGGCCGACGACCGTGGGATCGTCACCGTCGGCAGCATCGTCATCGGCTCGATGGAGCTCACCCAGTACGCCGTGCTCGCGCTCGGGCTGCTCGTCGTCACCAGCGAGTTCACCAGCGGAACCATCCGTACGACGTTGCAGTGCACGCCGTCGCGCGGCCGCGTACTGCTGGCGAAGGCCGTCGTGACCGTGGCGGTGACGTTCCCGCTCGGCCTGCTGCTCGGCGGAGTCGGCGTGCTGGTGGCCGGGCCGGTGCTCGACGAGTGGGGCAGCGCTCCGATGGCGGGCACCCTGCGCGACCTGCTGGCGGTCTCCGCCTACCTGGCGTTGGTCGGGGTGCTGGCCCTCGGGCTGGGCGCGGCGCTACGCAGCGCGGTGCTCAGCCTGATCGTGCTCGTCGCCACCCTGATGATCGTGCCGCTGTCGCTTCAGGAGCCGGACATCACCCTGCTCAACCGGATCGCGGACGGCTTCCCCGGCGTCGCGGGCGGGCACTTCCTGGCGGGCGACACCGAGCCCTACCGAGCGGTGTGGGGCTTACTGCTGCTGGCCGGTTGGGCGGTCGCCGCGCTCGTGCTCGGCCGGGCCGCACTGCGCCGCCGCGACGCCTGAGCCGGCGGACCGGAACATCGGATTCGCCCGGGCGGCAACCTTTTGGATCGTGAGCACCGTTCAACCGCGTGTCGTCACACCACGTTCGTCGCTTCCTCGCCGTCCTCTCGTTACTGACGCTTTCCGCGTCGACCGCCTGCGCGGACGGGGCTCGGCCCGCCGCCGGCAGCCCGCCGGTCTCCGGTGGGCCGAGCCAGTCCGCGCCGCCGTCGCCCGCGACAACGCTCTCCGGTCCGCCCGCGAGCCCGTCCGCCCCGCCCGCGCCCAAGACGTTGGCCTGGTACCTCGCCCAGGTGCCGGCCTTCCCCCCGGCGCGGCCGCCGCAGCGGGTGCAGCTGACCCCGGGTCCCTCGGTTCCCCTCTGGTTCCGGGTGCCCACCGACCAGAAGGTCGCCTTCATCACCATCGACGACGGTGCGCTGGCCCGCCCACCCGCGGTGATCGACTTCATCCGCGAGGCGCACATCCCGGTCACCATGTTCCTGAACTCTCCCGCCGCTGCCGCGCACCCCGACTACTTCAAGCAGATCGAGGCGGCGGGCGGAATGATCGAGAACCACACCATCTCGCACACCTCGCTGCCCGGCCGGTCGTACGCCTACCAGAAGCACGAGATCTGCGGAGCGGCCGACAAGCTGGAGCAACTGTTCGGCAAGCGACCGACGTTGTTCCGCCCGCCGTTCGGCAGCCGCGACGCGAACACCCTGAAGGCCGCCCGCGACTGCGGCATGATCGCGGCCCTGCACTGGCGCGAGACCGTCGACAAGGGAAAGGTGCGCTACCAGACCCCGACGAAGGTAGTCAAGCCCGGCGACATCATGCTGATGCACTTCCGGCCGGCACTCATGGATGACCTACTCGGAGCGCTGCGGGCGATCCACAAGTCCGGGCTCACTCCGGCATTGCTGACGGACTACATCCAGTGACGGACCCGGCCGCCGCCGCTCACTGCCCGACCAGCCCCGCCTCGTAGGCGATGATCGCGGCCTGCACCCGGTTGCGTACCTCGAGCCGGGTGAAGATGCTGGTCAGGTACGTCTTCACCGTCCCCTCGACCAGGTGGAGCCGGCGGGCGATCTCGGCGTTGGACAGGCCCGCCCCGACCAGTCCCAGCACCTCCCGCTCCCGCTCGGTGAGCGCGGCCGTCCGGTCCCGGGCCGCCGGACGCCGGGCCAACCGTTCGCCACCCAGGTCGATCACCCGGCGTGCCACCCGCGGCGACAGGTACGCCCCGCCGTCGGCGACCGCGTGCACCCCGGCGATCAGCTCGCGCGGGTCACCTGCCTTCAGCAGGAAGCCGCTCGCCCCGTGCCCGAGCGCCCGGGCGATGTGGTCGTCCTCGCCGAACGTGGTGAGCATGACCGCTGCCGTCTGCGGCACCAGGCGGCGGATCTCCGCTGCCGCGTTCAGCCCGTCCAGCTTGGGCATGCGGATGTCCAGCAGGGCGACCTGGGGCCGGTGCGCCCGGACCAGCTCGACGGCAGCGCGGCCGTCACCCGCCTCGGCGACCACCTCGATGGTCGGATCGGTGGCCAGGATCGCCCGTACGCCGGCGCGGATCATCGCCTCGTCGTCGGCGAGCACCACCCGGACCGGCGCTGCCACGTCAGTTGTCACTGGTCGATCCGCTCCTTGCTGACGAGCCGATTTCCGGCGAAGCAGAGCCGCCACGTCGGCTGGGCGAGGGGAAAGTTCCCGTCCGTGTAGTACTCGCACCCGTCCCGGTCGGCGCCCGTCGGCCGGTCGAGCTGCCGGTGCGGCAGCCCCGGCAGGTCGGCACGCGACGCACCCACCCGCAACCCGTCGAAGGCCGCCCGGTCGAGCACCGTTCCGGCCGTCGCCACCGGGTAGTAGACGAGCGAGAGCACCAGCGCGAAACCGGCCGGGGCGCCCAGCGCCGCCAGCAGGCTGCGCCGGACCCGCCGCCGGGCGTCCTGGAGCCGCCGCTCCGCCTCGGTCGGCGCCTGCGCCGGCCGCACACGGTCCGGCGCGAGCCCCTCGCCGTCCATCGGCCACCTCGACGGGGACACCGGAGCCGACGCGTCGACGGGGGCACCGGGCTCCGGTCCCTGCCCGTCCCGTGGCCGCACGGGCAGCCGGGCCCGCACGGCGAAGCCACCGTCGTCGCGGGGACCGGCGTCGAGCGTGCCGCCGGCGAGGCGTACCCGCTCGGCGAGCGCCAGCAGGCCGCTGCCGTGCGACGGCGGACCGGGCAGCGGACCGGCCGGTGGCGGGGCGTTGACCACGGCCACCTCGATCCGGTCACCCGCCCGGGCGAGGCTGACGGTCACCGCTGCGCCCGGCGCGTACCGGGCCGCGTTCGTCAGCGCCTCGCGGACCACGCGGTGCGCGGCGTGGCCGACCACCGTGGGCAGCTCGTCCGCGTCGAACTCGGCGTCCAGCCGTACCGCGATCCCCGCCTCACGTGCGCCGTCGACCAGCTCGGCGACGCTCTCGTCGGCCGGCCGGGTGCCGGCGCCCTCCTCCCGGAGCAAACCGATGATCTCGTGCAGCCGCTCCGTCGCGGTAGCGACGCTGGCCCGCAGCTCGCCCGCCGCGACCCGGTGCCGGTCGTCGAGGTCCGCCGCGACCTCCAGGGCGGCCGCGCGCAGCGCGATCAGGCTGAGATCGTGACCCAGCGAGTCGTGCATCTCCTGCGCGATACGAGCCCGTTCCCGCAGCCGGATCCGCTCGGCCGCGCCGCGCTCCTCCCGGGCCGACGCCTCCGCGTGTCGGCGACCGGCCTCCACCAGCTCCTGCTGCTGCCGCCGGTACCGGCCGACCAGCCACGGGAAGACCCCGGCGAAGAGCAGCACCGAGGCGAGCAGGAACCAGGTGGCCGCCGCCGTGCCGAGCAACGCCAGGTTCAGCACCGTGCCGCCCGCCGCGATCAGCGCGAAGACGACGACGGCCGGGGCGGCGGCCGCACTGCGCCGGCCGACGAGGTAACTGAACACCGGGATGGCGAAGACGAAGTTGCCGTCGACCAGCGAACCGAGCACCACCAGCACCATTGCGACCAGCGGCCGACGCCGGCTCACGGCCACCGCCGTCGCGAGCATCAGCAGCTTGACCACCAGCAGTGGCAGCGCGTACCGGGGATGCGGCGGGGTGACGCCGGCGTAACCGACCGGCGCGGCGAGCACCGCGAAGAGCAGCACGTCCCGCACGACGGCGGTCCACCCCGCCACCGCGTGCCCGACCGCACGCTCCCACAGTCGGGGCCGGTGGCCCGGCGGGCCACCTTCCTCGCGGCGGTCCCGGACACCTCGCCAGCTGGTCACGGCGGCCAGGCTACCCACCGCCGACCTGCCCGGACACCGACGAAAGTCAGATGTTCAGCCGATCTCCTCGGCCCAGGCACGCCAGTCGTCCAGCACCCCGTGCAGCGCCGGGGTGAGCCAGCCCGGGGCCGAACGCCGGAACACGCCCGGGTCCATCGCGCCGGCACCGGCCGGCAGCGCGCCGAGCAGCTTCGGCACCAGATCACTGAGGTTCGTCCAGTGGACCAGCTCGGGCGCGGTGGGCCAGGCGCCGACGACCACCCCGGCCGGCACCGCGCGGCGGTCCAGCGCCTCCAGGGTGAGCGCCGTGTGGTTGAGCGTCCCCAGCCCGGCCCGGGCCACCACCACTACCGGGGCACCCAGTGAGACGGCCAGGTCCGCCACCGTCCACGGCTCGCCCGACGGGCGCAGCCCCATCGGCACGAGCAGCCCCCCGGCTCCCTCCACGAGCACCAGGTCGTGCTTCTCGGCCTCCTCGCGGACCGCGTCGACGGCCGTGTACAGCTCCAGCGGCTCCAGCTCGGCCACCCGGGCCGCGGTGAGCGGGGCCAGCGGATCGGGGTAGCTCGCCAGCGTCCGTCCGGTGAGCGGGGCGGCCAGCCGCTGCACCGCGTCCACGTCACCGGGCAACCCGGGGGCCGTACCCGTCTGGCCCGGTTTGACGACCGCCACCCGCAGGCCTGCGGCCTGGGCCGCGGCGGTGATCGCCGCGGTCACCACCGTCTTACCCACCCCGGTGTCGGTGCCGGTCACCACCACCGGTCCCTGCCACGGCTCGGTCTCTGGGCTCACGGCGCACACCCCACGACGACGTCCAGGGCGGCGACGCCCAGCCGTTGCGGTGCGGGGGCCGCCCGCTCGGCGCGGCGGTCGCGCGCATCCAGCAGGTTCGCCACCGTCACCCCCGTCGCCTCGTACGCCGGTCGCCACCGACCGCCTCCGCCGGCCGAAGTTACCACCCGCCGGGTCCCGCCCCGCGGATCCACTCGGCCCGTCCGGGGCCACCGTCACGCCCAGCGACCGGGCGTTACGCGGGGCGGAAGGCTTGTAGGGTGAGCGATGCCAGAGAATCCCCGGCGGTACGCAGTGGACCGCCCAAACGACGACCGCGCGCCGGCGCGGCACCGGAGGCGGACGGCGCTGCCGCCGCTGCCGGGCGGCCGGTCGACGACCGACGTCGAGCATGGCGAGATCGGGGGCTGAGTCCGGTGCCGGAGCTGCAGGGGCGAACGGTGACACTGCGACCGGCCACGGCCGCGGACGTGCCGGCACTGGCCGAGATCCGGGCCACGCCGGAGGTCCGGCGCTGGTGGCGCGGCGGCGACGACCTCGCCGCCGCCGTCGAGGCCGACATCGCCGACGAAACGACGACCGTCTACACCGTCCGTCGAGACGAGCAGGTGGTCGGCGCCATCCAGTGGTCCGCCGAGGAAGATCCGGACTACCGGCACGCCAGCCTCGACATTTTCCTCGCCCCGGACGTGCACGGTCTCGGGCTCGGCCCGGACGCGATCCGTGCGCTGGTGCGCCACCTCGTCGAGGCGCACGGCCACCACCGGTTCACCATCGACCCGGCCGCAAGAAACACCCAGGCGATCCGTGGTTACGCCAAGGTCGGCTTCCGCCCGGTGGGCGTGTTGCGCCGGTACGAGCGCGGCGAGGACGGACGTTGGCACGACGGGCTGCTGATGGAGCTGCTCGCCGACGAACTGGCCCACTGACGAGCCGTCTCCACGAAATCCTGGACGGTCCGTCCTGGCATACGGGCGTACGGTTGCTGGCCCGCCCCGGAACGCGCGACAGTACGCGACACCAGCGGTGCCATCGACGCCGCCGCTCCCCTGGATGATCCTGAGGAGAACGCGATGGCACTACGACTCGCTGAGGGCACCGCCTGGCCGGACACCCTCGCCCGTGCGGTGGCCGCCGTCCCGGAGTCGTTCGGCGCCGAGGTCGACGGTGTGTCCAGCCTGCACAACCTGATCGAGGGCGACTGGCGCGCCGTCGGCGCACCCATCCCGGTCCGGACCCCGGTGGACAACACGGTCCTGATCAACCTGGCCCGGCTGGACGCGGAGAGCGCGCGGGCCGCCGTGAGCCACGCCGCCGCCGCGCACCGGACCTGGGCGCAGACGCCGCTCGCCGAGCGGAAGGCCCGGGTCATCGAGGCGCTGGACGCGCTCGGCGCGCACCGCGACCTGCTCGCCCTGCTGCTGGTCTGGGAGATCGGCAAGCCGTGGCGGCTCGCGTGCGCCGACGTCGACCGGGCGCTGGACGGCGTCCGCTGGTACGTCGGTGAGATCGACCGGATGCTCGCCGGTGGCCGGGAGGCGTTGACCGGGCCGGTCAGCAACATCGCCTCGTGGAACTACCCGATGAGCGTGCTCGTGCACGCCGAACTCGTGCAGCTGCTGGCCGGTAACGCGGTCATCGCCAAGACCCCGTCGCAGGGCGGCGCGGTCTGCCTCACCGTGGCGCACGCGCTGATGCGCCGGGCCGGGCTGCCCGCGACGCTGCTCTCCGGCGGCGGCGAGGAACTCTCCGAGGTCCTGGTGCGGGCACCGGAGATCGGCGCGGTGGCGTTCGTCGGCGGACGCTCCAACGGCGGGAAGGTGGCCGCCGCGCTGCTCGACTCCGACAAGCGCCACTTCATCGAGCAGGAAGGGTTGAACGCCTGGGGGATCTGGAACTTCTCCCAGTGGGACCTGCTGGCCGGGCACCTGAGGAAGGGCTTCGAGTACGGCAAGCAGCGCTGCACCGCGTACCCCCGGTTCGTGGTGCAGCGCGACCTGGTCGACGAGTTCCTCGACATGTACCTGCCGGTGGTCCGCTCGGTCCGGTTCGGGCATCCGCTCGCGGTCGAGGAGGACTGGCGGCCCGGCGACGCGCTGCCCGAACTGGACTTCGGGCCGCTGATCAGCGCCGGCAAGGCCGACGAGCTGCGCCGCAAGGTGGACGAGTCGGTACGGGGCGGGGCCGTGCCGCTGCACCGGGGCAAGCTGGACGGCGCGCCGTTCCTGGCCGGGCAGGACACCTCCGCGTACGTGGCGCCGGCGGTGCTGCTGGCCCCACCCGGTCGGTCCCGGCTCATGCACGCCGAGCCGTTCGGGCCGGTCGACACGATCGTCGTGGTCGACACCACCGACGAGCTGCTGGCCCAGATGAACGCGTCCAACGGCGCCCTGGTCGCCTCGCTCGCCTGCGACGACGAGGAGTTGGCCGGCAAGCTCGCGGTCGACCTCCAGGCGTTCAAGGTGGGCGTCAACAAGCCCCGCTCGCGTGGTGACCGGGAGGAGCCGTTCGGCGGCCGGGGCGCCTCCTGGAAGGGGGCGTTCGTCGGCGGCGACCTGCTCGTGCAGGCGGTCACGCAGGGCGGCGACGAGCGGCTGTACGGCAACTTCCCCGACTACAGCCGCTACCCCACCACCTGACCGGCGCGGTCAGCGGCAGGGTGAGCGTGAGGATCCCGCCGTCGACCTCGGTACGGACCGCACTGTTCAGTCGGTCCACGGTGCGCAGCATCGCGGTGTCGTCGGCCTGCACGTGCAGCACCAGCGCGGCGTACCCGGCCCGGTCGGCGTGACGCACCAGTCGGCGCAGCAGTGCCGAGCCGAGCCCGCGGCGCTGCCAGTCGTCACGTACCAGCAGTGCCACCTCGGCCTCGTCTCCCTCGCCGAGCAGGTTCGCCACGGCGACCACCGACTCCGCCGTACCGTCCGCGGTCACCGCGACCAGGGTCAGCCCTCGGGCGGGCTCCAGCAGCCGGCGTATCCGGGCTGGCGGTGGCGCGGCGGCGGCGCCGAGGTAGCGCCGGTACCGGCTGCGTTCCGAGCACCGCTCGTGCAGGTCGCGTACGCCGGGCAGGTCATCGGCGACCGACGGCCGTACGGAGACCTCGGCCCCGTCGGGCAGTACCAGGGTGACCTGCTCGGCCCGCCACCCGGGTCGGCGATCAGCATGGTGCCGCGCCCGATCCCGGCGACGGCGCCCGACGTCTCCGGCCGCCAGGTCACCGTGTCCGCGGCGAGCAGGGCGCGCAACGTCTCACCGGCCGCCTCCGGGTCGCGGACCAACCGGTTGGCCAGCCCGAGCACCCGGTGGGCTGGTCGGCGGGGATGTTGACCCCGCGCAGGGCGAGGCTCGCCGTGCGCACCGACAGGTAGCCCGGCCGGTCGTCCACGGTGGCTCGGATCCGCCACAACGTCATGGTTGGCTCCCTTCCCCGGGTACCACCCTCACCGGTGCCTGTTGCCGGCCGATTGCTCCGCCGTGACGTGTCACCTCCCCGAGGTGACGTGCGACACGCGCCGGCTCGACCGGAGGCCGTCGGGACCGGCGGGAGAACGCCACGGCAGGGCCCGGCCGGCCCTGCGGGGACCTCTTACTCATACGCTTTCGAGCTGATGTCGCGCACGCATCAGAGTCACGCACGCATCAGAGTCTTGACGCGTCAGCGCCGACACGTGATGTCACAGACGACTCAGCTCCAAAGCCTCCGTGGGGCTGAGCATCGCGCCTCGGCTGAGCGTCGCGCCTCGGCTGAGCATCGCCCCGAGGCGACGAGCCAGCGGTGCCGGCGGCGGCTCAGGCGGTCCCCGGGGGCTGGCCGACCAGGTCGAGCCGGTCGCCGAGGATCACGGCGCTGGCGCGCACCAGCTGCGCCAGCCGATCGACCTCGGTGGCGTGGAACGCGGCGGCGGTGAGCGGTTCGGTGTGCTCACGCGCCACCACCAGCACCAGCCCGGCCCGGCCGAACGGCGCGACCGCGTGGTGGGTGCCGCCGGGCGAGGACATCGAGCGGGCCCGCAACGGGGTCACCTCCGGCAGGGCGGGTGGTACGGGCGCACGCCAACTGGCGTGCGCCACGGTGGCCGCACCGCCGCCGGTGCGGGACGCCCAGTCCATCGGCACCATCGCGGCCACCGCCCAGTCGGCGGCGAGTAGTCCGGGAACCGCGTCGACCAGGGTGGCCAGCCCGTCGGCCGGGTTCGCCGCCACCTGGGCCAGCAGCTCGGCGTCCTGGCCGGTGGTGGTGGGCGCGCCGATCGCCCGCCACACCCCGTCCACCCGTACGCCGGGAATCGCCGCGAGCCCGGCGAGCAGCCGCTCGACGCGGGCCGCGCCCGGCCAGACGACGGTGAAGTCGTCGATGGCCCGCCCACCCAGCCGCTCCAGCACCACCACCTGGACGATGTCCGCCCCGGACACGCCCAACGTGCGGGCCACCTGGCCGAGGGTGCCGGGACGATCGGGAAGGGTGACCCGTACTCGCAGCAACATGTTCGTCCCTCCGCTCGGCGGGCCGGCGGTGAACGGCCGGCAGGCTGGCCCCCAGCCTGGCCAATGCCCATTTCGTCCCTGTTGCCACGGCATGTCCCCGAGGCAAAACCGGACCTTGACAACGTGAGTGAGCTGCCATCAACTAATCGGATGACCGATCCGGCCGGTGTCGACCTCGATCGGCTCGCCGACTACCTGGCCCGTCACCGCCCCGACCTGGCCGCCGGCCCGCCGCACGCCCGGCTGATCGCCGGCGGGAAGTCGAACCTCACCTATCTGCTGCACATCGGCGACCGCGAGCTCGTGCTGCGTCGTCCGCCGCTGGGGCACGTGCTGGCCACCGCGCATGACATGGCCCGGGAGTTCCGGGTGATCTCCGCGCTGGCGCCCACCGAGGTGCCGGTGCCGGGCGCGCTGCTGCACTGCCCCGATCCGGACGTGATCGGCGCGCCGTTCTACCTGATGGAGCGGATCACCGGCGAGGTCTACCGGACCCGGGCGCAGACCGATCCGCTCGGCGGGCGGCGGCGCCGCGAACTCGCGATGGCCATGATGGACACCCTCGCCGCGCTGCATCGGGTCGAGCCGGAGGCGGTCGGCCTGGCCGACTTCGGCCGCCCCGAGGGCTACCTGGAGCGGCAGGTACGCCGCTGGACGGGGCAGTTGGAGCGATCCCGCAGCCGGCCGCTGCCGGGCGTCGACGAGCTGCGTGACCGGCTGGCGGCGACCGTGCCGGCGAGCGCCAACGCCGGACGGATCGTGCACGGCGACTACCGGCTGGACAATCTCCTCGCCACCGTCGAGCCCGTGGCGGTCCGCGCCGTGCTCGACTGGGAGATGGCGACCCTCGGTGACCCCCTCGCGGATCTGGGGCTGTTGCTGACCTACTGGGACGTGCTGGGCGGCAGCGAGACGACCGAGGGCAACCCGGTCGCCGATGGTCTCGGTCCGCGGGCCGGTTTCCCGACCGGCACGGAACTGATCAAGCGGTACGCCGACCACAGCGGCGTCGACGTCGGTCCGCTGCACTGGCATGTCGCGCTGGGTTGTTTCAAGCTCGCGGTGATCTGCGAGGGCATCCACTACCGGCACACGCTCGGACAGACCCTCGGAGAGGGATTCGACCGGATCGGCGAGATGGTGGCGCCGCTGATCGCGTACGGGCTGACCGCCGCCGGGGAGCGCTGATGGATTTCGCGTACGACAGCCGCACCGAACACCTGCGGGCCGAGCTGACCGCGTTTCTGGAACAGCACGTCTACCCGGCCGAGGCGCTGCACGCCACGCAGGTGGCCGAGGCGGGCGACCCGTGGGCGCGTCCGCCGGTCATGGCGGAGCTGAAGGCCGAGGCGCGCAAGCGCGGGCTGTGGAACCTCTTCCTGCCCGACCGGCGATACGGCGCCGGGCTGACCAACCTCCAGTACGCGCCGCTGGCCGAGCTGACCGGGCGCAGCCCGCACCTGGCTCCCGAGGCGCTCAACTGCGCTGCGCCCGACACGGGCAACATGGAGCTGCTGGCCGAGTTCGGCTCCGAGCGGCAGCGGGAGCGCTGGTTGAGTCCGTTGCTGGAGGGGGAGATCCGCTCGGCGTTCTGCATGACCGAACCGGACGTCGCCTCGTCCGACGCCACCAACATCGCCACGCGGATCGTCCGGGACGGCGACCACTACGTCGTCAACGGTCGCAAGTGGTGGTCGTCGGGGGCGATGGATCCGGATTGCGCGGTCTTCATCGTGATGGGCAAGACCGACCCGGACGCCGACCGGCACCGGCAGCAGAGCATGGTGCTGGTGCCGCGGGACACTCCGGGCGTCTCCGTCCGGCGGGGCATGAGGGTGTTCGGCTACAGCGACGCGTCGCACGGCGGGCACGCCGAGATCGACTTCTCCGACGTACGGGTGCCGGTGGAGAACCTGGTCGGCGAGGAGGGCGGCGGCTTCGCCATCGCCCAGGCCCGGCTCGGCCCGGGACGGATCCACCACTGCATGCGCCTGGTCGGCATGGCGGAGCGGGCCCTCGAACTGCTCTGCCGCCGGGTCAGCGAGCGGGTCGCGTTCGGCCGGCCCCTCGCCGAGCAGGGCGTGGTGCGGGAATGGATCGCCGAGTCACGGGTCCGCATCGAGCAGGCCCGCCTGCTGGTGTTGAAGACCGCGTGGCTGATGGACACCGTCGGCAACAAGGGCGCCCACACCGAGATCCAGGCCATCAAGATCGCCACGCCGGCGATGGCCGAGTGGGTGATCGACAAGGCAATCCAGGCGTACGGTGCGGCCGGCGTCAGCCAGGACACGCCGCTGGCCGCCCTCTGGGCCGGCGCCCGGACCCTGCGTCTCGCCGACGGCCCCGACGAGGTGCACCGCGCCTCCCTGGCCAGACGTGAACTCCGCCGCCGGCCCTCCACGCACGCCTGACCCAGCCCACCTCGGCACCGCACACCCCGTCACCCGCCGCCGCTGATCATGAGGTTGGCGGTGCGGGAGCCCGGTTCGTCCCCGCCAACCTCATGATCATCTGGCGTTTCGCCGGAGGTTGCGGGGTCAGGCGGAGGTGCGGTGGACCAGGTGGGTGTCGAGCAGGACGTGGGGAGCGGGCAGGTCGTCGCCGCGGATGCGGGCGACCAGCAACCGGGCCATCTGCCGCCCCATCTCCTCCACCGGCTGGAAGACCGTGGTGAGCGGCGGGTCGGCCTGCCGGGCGATCGGGGCGTCGTCAAAGCCGACGACGGCCACGTCGTCCGGCACCCGGCGGCCCGCCTCGCGCAGCGCACGCAGCGCGCCGAACGCCATCAGGTCTGACGCGACGAAGACCGCGTCGACGTCCGGCCGGACCTCCAGCAGCCGGCGCATGGCGGCCGCCCCGCTCTCCTCGCTGAAGTCGCCGAACGCGACGAGGTCGGTGTCGATCCCGCCACGGGTCGCCGTGATCGCTTCGGTGTAGCCGGTCAGCCGGGCCAGGCCGGCGCCCATGTCCTGGGGACCGGCGATCGTGGCGATGCGCTGCCGCCCGCGTCCGGCCAGGTACTGCACGGCCTGCCGGGCGCCGCCCACGTTGTCCACGTCGACGAACCACGCCGGCCGCGCTCCCGGTCGCAGCATCCGGGCCGGCCGGCCGCCGAGCACGCTGGGCACGCCCCGCTCCTCGAGCAGGCCGGGAAGCGGGTCCGCGTCGTGCAGGGAGAGCAGGAGTACGCCGTCGACGTGCTGGTTGGTGAGGTGGTGCTCGACCCGCTCACGCTCGACCGCCGACTGCGCCATGGCCAGCCAGAGCTGCATCGGCGTCTGCAACAGCGCGGAGCTGATCCCGCGGACGATGGCCGCGAAGAACGGCTCGGTGAAGATGCGGTCCCCGGACTCGGAGACGACCAGCGCGACGGAGTCCGTACGCCGGGTGACCAGTGCCCGGGCCGCCCGGTTCGGCACGTACCCCAATTCGGCGATGGCCTGCTGCACCGCGGCCCGTGCCTCCGGACTCACCTGGGGGGATCCGTTGACCACGCGGGAGACCGTCCCGCGGCCGACGCCGGCGCGGGCGGCGACCGCGTCCAGGGTCGGCCGCCCGAGCGACCGGGTGCGCTGCGTTGTCATCGTCTGCTCCTCCGGCGGAGGACGACACCGGTGCCCACCCCGGTCGGGGTGGGCACCGCGCCGTCCGTTGGTGGCTGGCCCCTGCCTATTGTGCGGCCAGACCGTTGCCGTGGGATGACCTCGGTGTGCACCAGGTGGCCGCAGCCGGCCACCGCGGATCACACCGAACCGTCTCGAACACCCCGGTACCGCTCGGCGTCCGCCCCGGAGCGCCCCTGTGCAGCGGCCGCGTGGCGACCACCGGACCGGGTCACCAGCCTCGGAAGGAGCCTTCCATCCTGGCCTCGTTGACGAACTGTTTCCAGGCCTGCTGCTTGGTCGCCTCGCCGCTCTCGTACGCGCGCAGCGCCGGCTCCAGGGCGTTCTCCTTCACGGCCTGGTGCTTCGGGCCGAGGTGCAACGGCTGGATCCGCCGAACGCTCTCTCCGAAGATCTTCCCAGTCGGCGCGTTGTTGAAGTACTTGTTGGTGTAGCCGGTGAAATCGGCGTTCTGCAGCGCGTCCAGGTTGGTCGGCAGGGGGCCCTTGAGCTTGAACGCGGCGATCTGACTGTCGGCGCTGGTCAGGTACTCGGCGAGCTTCGCCGCCTCCTTCGGATACCGGCTCTGCGTCGGCACGCCGAGCCAGGAACCGCCCCAGTTGCCGGCGCCGCCGGGGACCGGCGCCACGTCCCACTTGCCGGCGTTCTTCGGTCCGGAGTTCTCCGCCACGACGCCGAGCATCCAGGAGGGGCAGAGCGTCGCGGCGAAGGTGCCCGTCTTGAAGCCGCTGGACCACTCCGGGGACCAGGTGGCCGCCGCGGCGCTGATCTTCGCGTCCGCCATGGCGATCGCAGTGTCCCAGGCGGCCTTCACCGACGGGCTGGTCTCGGCGACGATGTTGTCGCCGTCGTCGTAGAACAGGTCGCCGCCCTTCTGGTACATGACCGCGCTGGCCGCGGTGGTGACCGAGTCGAGCATCCCCTTGCCGGTCGCCTCGCGGTACTTCTCGCCGGTCTCGATGAACCCCGTCCAGTCCCGCCAGAGCGCCGCGACCTTGTCCCGCCTGGTCGGCAGCCCGGCGGCCGCGAAGAGGTCCCGGCGGTAACAGACCGCGAGGCTGCCCACGTCGGTGGGCAGGCCCAACAGGCTGCCGTTCGGGGTGACGCCCAGGTCGTACTTCCAGGCCAGGTAGTCGTTGCTGTGGTCGGCGACCAGGCCGCGGAGGTCGACCCAGTTGTCCGGCTCGACCTTGAACTCGTTGAGGATGCCCTCCTCGAGTGCGACCACGTCCCCCGCGCCCTCGCCGGTGGCGATCGCCTGTACGAGCTTCGGCCGGTAGTCGTTGAGTTGGGCGGTCTTCCGCAACTCGACCTTGATGCCGGTGTCCTTCTCGTACTGCTTGACGATCTCGTCGTAGCCGAACTCACCGAACGTGTCCACGACCAGCTTGGCGGGCTTCTCGCCGGCGGCGTCCTCGCCACAGGCCACGAGGCCGCTGAGCGCGGTGATCGCGGCCAGGGCGGCGGCCGTCAGCCGGACGCGCCGCATGGTGAGGCTCATCGGGACCCCTCTTTCGATGGTGAGGCTGGGTACGGGTGGTGGCGGATCCGCACCGGCCGCCGGGCCGGTGTGACGACCGGCGCCGGCAGTCGCGAGAGGACCGGGCCACCAGGGTGGAGCGCTCCCAGCGAGCGTGCTGACGAGATCCTCGCCTGTCAATGCTCGGGTGGGAGCGTTCCAACAAACGTTACCGTGCCCGGTGGAACCGGCCGCTCAGCGCCCACGGGCCACCAGGAACCGTCCCGGATCCACAGCCCTGAATCCGGGAGGCCGGCCGCGGCTCACGGCCCGAGGGTCAGCAGAAGCGGCGCAGCAACGTGCCGGCCCGCCCGGCGTCGAAGGCCACCGGGTCGAACGACTCCCCCGCCCACTCCCGCATCGACGCGTGCTCGGGGTGCGCCGGGTCGGCCAGCGCGGCGAGCAGCAGCTGGTAGCCGGCGACACCGCCGACGCCCTCCGGCGGGCAGGCCCGCTCCCCGTCGACGCAGGCCGGGTAGCGCTCCTCCGGGTCGGCGGTCAGCGCGTCCTCGATGACGACGTCGTGCTCCCACCAGTCGCCGAAGTCGTAGGTGTACTGGAACCGGCTGCCCTTGCCGAGCACCTCGTCCAGGCGTACGTCCAGCTCGTCATCGAGCGCCAGCTCGCCGTCCGGGTCGGGTTCGCCGTACTGGAGGCCGTCGATATCGAACGAGTGCAGACGACAGTCGCGCCACCCCATCGAGTGCTGGATCACCCGGTGCAGCCGGTCCAGGGTGTAGCCGGCCGGCACGAGCACCCGGCGCCAGACCGGTGGACGGACTCCGGTCAGAGAAATCCTCAGCTGGAAGATCTGGCGCGACATGCTGTCCCATCCTCCTCGGCATAGGCTGCGAGCATGATCTGCCGAGCGTGCCGAGCGAGACGGCACGACGACTGTCCGGGGCGGAACTGGTGCGACTGCCAGCACCGTACCCCCCGACCCACCCCTCCGGTCAGCGGTCCGGCCAGCGAATGAGCGTCGGAATCCCGATCGGTCGAATCTGGCCCGTACCGCCGGCGGAGTCGCTGACCGACGCCACGCTGACCGAGCTCTACGGGCGGGCCGACCAGCCACACCTGCGGGTGAACTTCGTGTCGAGCCTCGATGGCGCGGTGAGCGTGGACGGCTACTCGGCCGGCCTCTCGGGGGAGCCGGACAAGCGCGTCTTCGGCCTGCTCCGGATGCTCTGCGACGCGCTGGTGGTGGCCGCCGGCACGCTGCGGCACGAGGGCTACCGGGCGATACGGCTGGACGAGCGCCGGCGGGCCTGGCGGCGGGAGCAGGGCCTGCCCGAGTACCCGACACTGGTGGTCGTCTCCGGCTCACTCGACCTCGACCCCGCCCAGGCCGCGTTCGCCGACGCGCCGGTACGGCCGTTGGTGCTCACGCGCGCCGAGGCCGCACCGCCACCGGGGCTGACCGAGGTGGCCGAACTCGTCCGCTGCGGCACCGACCGGGTGGACCTCGCCGCGGGCCTCGCCGAGCTGCGCCGGCGCGGCCTCGACCAGTTGCTCTGCGAGGGCGGTCCGCAACTGTTCGGCGCGCTCACCGCCGCCGACCTGGTCGACGAGCTCTGCCTCACCGTCGCTCCACTGCTGGCCGGCGCGGGCCCCGGCCGGATCACCGCCGGCCTTCCCAGTCCGCCCCGGCGGCTGCCGCTGCGGCACGCGCTCGCCGCCGAGGACGGGACCCTCCTCCTGCGCTACGCCCGCGATCGCCTCGCACCCCACGACGCGCCGCCCGCTGCCGCCCGGTGACACCGGTCTCATGATCACCTGGCTGGCGTGGGGCGATGACGGCAGCGGTGAGCGGTGGGTACGGATGGTGGTGGCACTGTGACGCTCCGCTGGGCGGAGGGCGGACCGGCGTGGCGTACGCCGCGTCGCGTGGCAACCTGTCGTACTCCTCGGGCAGGATGCACCACGTGTGTGCCGACCGCGATGACCGACCGAGCGGAGTTGCCCGATGAGCGATGACGGGTTCGACGCCCCGGTCGAGGGGGTCGGCCGGGTGCTCGGCACCGCCGACGCCACCCCGCTGCAGTTCTGGACGGCCGTCTCCCCCGGCAGCTACCTCCAGCTCGACGACGTAGTGGTGACCCGGCGCGAGCTGCCCGACCGTGAGCCGGTCACCATCGCCGGCGTGGTCACCCAGGTACGGGCCCGCCACGAGGGCGCGCAGTTCGACTCCGACGTCTTCGCCATCGCCGACGGCACTCTCCCCGCCCAGGTGCAGGAGGCCGCCGAGGTGACCACCACCCGGGTCGATCCGGAGTTCTACGTGCCACCGACCCCGGGCGCGGTGGTGCACCGGGCCGAGGGCGACGCCCGGGCCCGCGCGTTGCACTTCGACCGGATGGAACGCCGCATCCCG
The DNA here is from genome assembly GCF_040606825.1 of Micromonospora sp. NPDC005367. Classification (NCBI taxonomy): domain Bacteria; kingdom Bacillati; phylum Actinomycetota; class Actinomycetes; order Micromonosporales; family Micromonosporaceae; genus Micromonospora; species Micromonospora sp. NPDC005367. The sequence continues at coordinate 90,585 of NZ_JBEXFP010000014.1, forward strand.
ATGGGGATGGGCCGCGACGGCGTGCCGGTCTACCTCAACGCCGACTTCCTCGACGGCACCCGCGGCGCACACGTCTCGATCTCCGGCATCTCCGGTGTGGCCACCAAGACCAGCTTCGCCACCTTCCTGCTCTACTCGGTCTTCCGTTCCGGCGTGCTGGGCGGTGACGCGGTCAACGCCAAGGCGCTCATCTTCAACGTCAAGGGCGAGGACCTGCTCTTCCTCGACCACCCCAACGCCCGGCTGGACGACGACACCCGGGCGGCCTACGCGCGGCTCGGCCTCGACGCCGGCCCCTTCCCCGACGTCCGCGTGTACGCCCCGCCCCGGGTCGGCGACTCCTCCGGCACGCCCGACGTGAGCAGCCGGCTCACCGGGGTCGACAGCTTCTACTGGACGCTCAGCGAGTTCTGCGCCGACCGGCTCCTGCCGTACGTCTTCGCCGACGCCGACGACGAACGCCAGCAGTACACGATGGTGGTCCACTCGGTCACCGCGCACCTGGCCCGCTACGCCCAGCCCGCCGACGGCGGGGTGAGCATCGACGGGGTTCGCCTCAGCGGCTACGCCGACCTGGTCGACCACATCGTCGAGCAACTCAACGACGACGAGACCCGCTCGGAGTGGGCCGGCAGCGCCGTCGGCCTGGGCACCGTCAACGCCTTCGCCCGCCGCCTCATCGGCAGCAAGAAGGACCTCGGCCGGATGATCCGGGGCGACCTCGCCACGCGCCGCCCGCACAGCATCAACACCGCGGAGAGCGCCCAGGTCACCGTCGTCGACCTGCACAACCTGCCCGACCGGGCGCAGCGGTTCGTGGTCGGCGTGACGCTGCGCAGCGAGTTCGAGCGCAAGGAGAAGGCCGGCACCGCCAAGCCGCTGCTCTTCGTGGTGCTCGACGAGCTCAACAAGTACGCCCCCCGCGAGGGCTCGTCGCCGATCAAGGAGGTGCTGCTCGACATCGCCGAGCGGGGCCGGTCGCTCGGCGTGGTCCTGGTCGGCGCCCAGCAGACGGCGAGCGAGGTGGAACGGCGGATCGTCACCAACTCGGCGATCCGGGTGGTCGGCCGGCTCGACCCGGCCGAGGCGTCCCGCCCCGAGTACGGCTTCCTGCCCCCGGCCCAGCGGCAGCGCGCGCTGCTCGCCAAACCCGGGACCATGTTCGTCAACCAGCCGGACATCCCGGTGCCGCTCTGCCTGGACTTCCCGTTCCCGGCCTGGGCGACCCGGGTCAGCGAAGCGGGCCGGGCGCCGTCGCAGACTCTGCGCTCGATCACCCAGAGCGCGGATCCGTTCGCGGTGGTGGGCTCGGCCGGCGGCACCGACGACGACATCCCGTTCTAGGGGGCCTGGTGAAGATCCTGCACACCTCGGACTGGCACGTCGGCAAGGTCCTCAAGGGGCGGTCGCGGGCCGAGGAGCACAAGTCGGTGCTCGCCGGCGTGATCGACATCGCCCGTGCGGAGCAGCCCGACCTCGTCATCGTCGCCGGCGACCTCTACGACACGGCCGCACCGACGCCGGAGGCCACCCGCCTGGTGACCCGGGCGCTGACCGCGCTGCGGCGTACCGGCGCGGACGTGGTCGCCATCGGCGGCAACCACGACAACGGCGCCGCGCTCGACGCGCTGCGTCCGTGGGCCGAGGCGGCCGGCATCACGCTGCGCGGCAGCGTCCGGGAGAACCCCGACGAGCACGTCATCGACGGCACCACCGCCGGCGGGGAACGCTGGCGGCTGGCCGCGTTGCCGTTCCTCTCGCAGCGGTACGCGGTCCGCGCCGTCGAGATGTACGAACTCACCGCGGCCGAGGCCAACCAGACGTACGCCGACCACCTGCGCCGGGTGTTGGGCCGGCTCACCGAGAGCTTCACCGAGCCGGACCGGGTCCACCTGGTCACCGCGCACCTGACGGTCACCGGGGCCGCCGCCGGCGGTGGCGAGCGGGACGCCCACACCGTGCTCGGCTACGCGGTCCCCGCGACGGTCTTCCCGGCGACCGCGCACTACGTCGCGCTGGGGCACCTGCACCGCGCCCAGCGGATCGACGGTCCGTGCCCGGTCCGCTACTGCGGCAGCCCCCTCGCCGTGGACTTCGGCGAGCAGGAGAACGTCCCCTCCGTGACGATCGTCGAGGTCACCGCCGACACGGCCGCCCGCGTGCGGGAGGTCCCCGTGACGGCGGCGGCGGCGCTGCGCACCGTGCGGGGCACCCTCGCCCAGCTCGCCGAGCTGGAGCAGCCGGACGCCTGGCTGCGGGTGTACGTACGCGAGCAGCCCCGGGCCGGGCTGCGCGAGGAGGTGCAGGAGCTGCTGCCGCGGGCGCTGGAGATCCGCATCGACCCCGAGCTGGTGCCCGCGCCGGGCAGTGGCGCCCGGATCGCCCAACGTTCCGGCCGCTCCCCCCGGGAGCTGTTCGGCGACTACCTGAGCAGCCGCGGGCACGCCGACGACGGCGTGCAGGAACTCTTCGACGAACTGATCGAGGAGGTCGACCGCTGATGCGACCGATCCGGCTGGACATGGCGGGCTTCACCGTCTTCCGGGACGAGACCACCATCGACTTCACCGACGCGGACTTCTTCGCGCTCGTCGGCCCGACCGGCTCCGGCAAGTCGACGGTGCTGGACGCGATCTGTTTCGCCCTCTACGGCACCGTGCCGCGCTGGGGTGGCACGCGTGGCCTGGCCAACGCGCTCGCCCCGTCGACGGCCGAGGCCCGGGTACGCCTGGTGTTCGAGTCCGCCGGGGCCCGTTACGTGGCCACCCGCGTGGTGCGGCGGGACAGCCGGGGCAACGTGAAGACCGCGAACGCCGGGTTGCAGCTGATGCCACCCGGGTTCGACGTGACGAAGCTGGACACCGGGCTGGCCCCGGAGGACCTGGGCGAGGTGGTGGCCGGCACGCCGGCCGAGATGGACGAGGCGGTGCTGGAAGCGGTCGGGCTGCCGTACGAGCAGTTCACCAGCTGCGTGGTGCTGCCGCAGGGGCAGTTCGCCGACTTCCTGCACGCCAGGCCGGCCACCCGCCAGCAGATCCTGGTCAACCTGCTCGACCTGGGCGTCTACGAGGCGGTGCAGAAACGCGCCACCGCCCGGGCCGCGCAGGCCGAGGCGAAGCTGGAGGCGGTCGACCAGCTGCTGACCGGGCTCACCGACGTGGACGACGACACGCTCGACCAGGCCACCGCCCAGGTCGACCGGATGCGCAAGCTGGCCGAGGCGGTGGCCGTGGCCGTACCCGAGCTGGAGGCGGCACGGGCCTCGGCGCGGGGGGCGACCGCGGCGCTCGACGCGCTAGACGGCGAGCTGGCCGTGCTCGGCGCGGTCCGGGCGCCGGAGGGGGTGGCCGAGGTGGCCCGCGCGGTGACGGCCGCGCGCGCCGACGCCGAGGCGGCCGTCGACGCCGTGTCGCTCGCCGAGGAGCGCGAGGAGAAGCTCCGCGGGGAGCTGGCCGCCGCCGGTGACGAGAGCGCGCTGCGGGTGCGACTGACCGCGTACGCGGAGCGGGAGAAGCTGACCGGGCAGGCCGAGACGGTACGCGCGGCACTGGCCGCGGCCGACGCCGAGCATGACGCGGCCGTGCGGGCGCTGGCCGAGGCGCGGGCGGCCGCGGACCGGGCGGAGCAGGAGCTGGCTGCGGCGTTCCTGGCCCACGAGGAGGCGAAGGCCACCGACCAGGCGATGGCGTTGCGGGCGCACCTGGTCGACGGGGCGCCCTGCCCGGTCTGCGAGCAGGTGGTCGCCGGTGTGCCGACGGTGCCCGCCGGTTCGGCGGTGGCCCACGCGGTGGAGGCCGGCAGGGCGGCGCGGGTGGCGAGCGAGGCCGCGAAGCGGGTCGTGCAGGAGCGCGACGCGGCGGCACGCGAGCTGGATCGGGCGCTGGTACAGGCTCGGGCCGGGCAGGAGCACCTGGACGCGCGGCTCGCCGAACTGGACGGGCAGCTCGCCGGGGCGGCCGGCGTTGAGGCGCTGCGGGAGCAGCTGGCCGAGCACGCCCGGCTCCGGCGGGCGCTGGACGAGGCGGGCGCCGCGGTTCGGGCCGGGCGGGAGGCGGCTCGCCGGGCGCGTGGCGCGGTGGACTCCGCCGAGGAGCGGCTACGGGCGGCCTGGCGAGGTTTCGACGGCACGCGGGACGGGTTGGCACGCTTCGGCCCTCCGGCCGCCGACCGGGACGACGTGGCCGGGGCGTGGGCGGTGCTGACCGAGTGGGCCGGCGCGGAGGCCCGGCGGCGTGCGGCCGAGCGGGCGGGGCTCGCGGCGGCGGTCACCGAGGCGGAGGCGGCGGCGACCGCGGTGACGGAGCGGATCGCCGGTGTCCTCGCCGACGGCGGCCTGCCCGCCGCCGAAGATCCGGTTCGGGTCGCCGCGGTCGCCGTCGAGCGGGCCGAGGCGGACCGGCGCCGGTTGCTGGAGCGCCGCGAGCAGGCCGCCGAGCTGCGCGGGCAGCGGGCCGGACACGAGCGGCAGGCTCAGGTGGCGCGGGCCCTCGCGGGGCACCTGCGGGCCAACAACTTCGAGCGGTGGCTGCTGGCCGAGGCGCTGGACCTGCTGGTCGACGGCGCGTCGCGGATCCTGCGGGAGCTCTCCGGCGGCCAGTACGACCTGGTCCACGACAAGGGTGAGTTCTTCGTCGTCGACCACTACGACGCCGGGCTGCGCCGGGGCGTACGCACCCTCTCCGGCGGCGAGACGTTCCAGGCGTCCCTGGCGCTTGCGCTGGCGCTCTCCGAGCAGCTCGCCGGCCTCTCCAGCACCGCCGCGAGCCTGGAGTCGATCGTGCTGGACGAGGGCTTCGGCACTCTCGACGCGGCGACCCTCGACACGGTCGCCGCCACGTTGGAGAACCTGGCCGCCAAGGGTGACCGGATGGTCGGGGTGGTCACCCACGTGCCGGGGCTGGCCGAGCGGATACCGGTGCGGTTCGAGGTCCGCAAGGACGCCCGCTCCGCCCGGGTGGAACGGACCGGCCGGTGACGTCGCCCGGCGGCCGGTTCTACGTCGACACGTGGGACCCGTCGTACGGCGCTTCCTTCGAGGCTTCGGCGACCGGTCCGGCCGCACCGAGCAGTGCCCAGGTCGAGACGGACGCGGAGCTGCCGGCGGTGGACTGGCGGGCGATCGACGTACGCCCCGGGGTGCGCGCGCCCGACGTGGTGCTGCTCGTCGACGGGGTACGCCGAATCGATGCCAGCCTCTGGACGGCCGAGGCCGACGGTGGTTCCTTTCCGGGTGTGGCGGCGTCGTACGCGGCCGGTGTGGTCCGGTGCGACCTGGAGCGGGGTGCGGCGCAGCTGGCCGGTACCCGGGTCGGCCGGGGATTGTTCACGGCGAGCCCGTCGGCGGAGGACGTGGTGGCCGGCTCGATCCGGTACCCGGTCCACCGGGTCAGCGGCACCGGGGAGCTGGCCAAGCTGCCGGCGGCCGTGCAGGCGCCGCTGACCGCGCTCGAGGTGGCGGTCTCCGACGCGGCCCGCAGCGACGGGGATCTTCTGGTGGTCGACGGGCCGCTGCGCAGCCGCCGTAACCTGCCGCGCACCCTCGGCTACATCAAGACGCAGCACAGCCAGTACCTCGACGCCCGGCTGACCGCGGTGGTGACCGGCCTGGCCGCCGGGCAGCGCTCGCCGGTGTTCCGCGTCGGTACCGCGTGGGGCGGCTGGTCCTGGTATCTGCGACTGCCGGTCATGGCCGGCGCCCCGTGGGCGGGCATCGTCCGGGTGGAGTGCTCACCCGATCTCGAGATCTCCGAGGCGATCGAGCTGGCCGACCGCTCCCTGGTCACGCTCCCCCGGTTCGCCTCGACCCCGTACAAGGATCCGCGGGCACCGCAGAACCTGATCCCGATCGCGGGGCTGGAGCGTCGGCTGCGCGCGCTGCTCGGCGACTCCCGGTTGCTGCATCGGGCGCTCACCGCCGCGGCTCGCGCCGGCGCCACCCGCCGCTGACCGCGGGCCGGGCGGGTCACAGCACCGTGTCCCGGCAGGACCCGACTCGACGTCGCGGCCCGGGGCCACGCGGCCGACAGCCGGCAATACCGTCACCAGCCGTAATCGACCCCCTGCCGCCAGACGCTGCTACGGACCGTAATCGACGGCGCGACAACATCACCTGCTCGAATGGCCGCCGATCAAGTATCACCCCCACCAGCTGCGGTTAATCCGATCGACCGCGCGGGACAGCGAACCCGCTACCCCGCCCTTTGCTCTGCACCCCCATGCGCGCCAGCTACACCTAGTAACCGGCGCGTATGAGGGTGCAGAGCAAAGGGGACACGAAGGGGGCGGCGGCCGAGCGGGACCGTCACTCTCCGCGCAGCCAGCGAGGAAGCGTCGCACCGAAGCCGCGACCGGCGAACGCGGCCGGCGTTAGGACGTCGCCGTCCCGGCCGGTGGTGGCCCGGCGATGATCGAGGGTACGAGGGCGGCAGGGATACTGGTGTCGTGGGGCGGAAACGGGCCGACGGCCGGGTGATCGAGCAGGTGGAGACCGGCCGGGCGGAGCTGGTCCCGGACCGGGACCGCGCGGGCTCGTGGACCCTGCTGCTGGACGGGGCCCCGCAGTCACACGTCGACCTGACCGACCCCACCCACCTGGAGTTCGAGTACGTCCGTCGCCTGGCCACCGCGATCGACCTGGTGGCACCCGCCGGTGCTCCGCTGCGGGTGCTCCACCTCGGCGGTGGGGCGCTCAGCCTGCCCCGGTACGTGTCCGCGACCCGTCCGGGTTCGACGCAGCGGGTGGCCGAGGTGGACGGGCCTCTGGTGGAGCTGGTCCGCCGGGTGCTTCCCCTACCACCTGATCCCCGGCTGCGGGTGCGGGTGGCCGACGCGCGGGAGGTGCTCGCCGGCAGCCGGGACGGCAGCTACGACGTGATCGTCGCCGACGTCTTCGCGGGTGCCCGCACTCCGGCGCACCTGACGTCGGTCGAGTACGCCGCCGAGGTCGCCCGGGTGCTGCCGCCGGGCGGCTGGTACCTGGCCAACCTGGCCGACGGTCCGCCGCTGCGGCACGCCCGCCGGCAGGTCGCCACGGTCCGCTCGGTGCTCCCGCGGGCCGTCCTGATCGGCGACGCCGCGGTGCTGCGGGGCCGCCGGTACGGCAACCTGGTGCTGGTGGCCGGGCGCACCGAGCCACCGGTGCCGGAGCTGACCCGCCGGGCCGCCGGCGACTGGTTCCCGGGGCGCGTCGTCGCCGGTGACGACCTCGACCGGTTCGCCGGCGGGGCGGCCGTCGTCCACGACGCGGACGCCACCGACTCCACCCCGCCACCACCGGGCCTCTTCTCCACCGGCAGCTGACCAGCGGCGTCGGCGCCTGCGTGACCACGGCAGGAAGAACCTCAGCTGCCTGCCCGAGGGGACGCCGAAGGCGCTTCTGCCGCCCTCGGACAGTGCCGGTTCCGACTACGGAGACTCCGGCTACTCGTACTGACCCACGCTCACGGTGGCCGGTCGCAGCCGGAGCGGGCGAGGCCGGCCACCGGCACGTCAGGGGACGCCGGACACACCGCCCGGCCCGTACGGCCGGGTCGGCCCGCGCTCGTGGCACAGTGGCGGGATGACCGGGACCGAGCCGAACGCCCGCCGGGTGCTGCGCCCACCGGCGGAGTACCGGCTCGCAGCTTCGGTACGCCCGCTGACGTTCACCCCGAACGACCCGTGCGCCCGGATCGTCGACGGCGCCCTCTGGTGGGCCACCCGCACACCGGCCGGTCCGGCCACGCTCACCCTGCGTCCCGAGCCCGGTGAGCTGGTGGCCGAGGGGTACGGGCCGGGCGCCGAGTGGGTGGTGGAGCGGGCGGACGCGATCGCCGGTCTCCGCGACGACCTGACCGGTTTCGCCGAACTCGCGGTGGCCCATCCGCTGGTGAACCGGCTCGCTCGGGAGCACCGGGGAATGCGGATGCCGGCCACCGGGCTGGTCTTCCCCCGGGTGCTCCGGGCGGTGTACTCGCAGAAGGTCACCGGCAAGGAGGCGTACCGCGCCTACTCCGCGACGGTCCGCCACTTCCGCGAGCCCGCGCCCGGCCCGATGCCGCTGCTGCTGCCGCCGGAGCCGGCCGCGATCGCCGCCGCCCCGTACTGGGTCTTCCACCCGTTCGGTGTCGAGCAGCGCCGGGCCGAAACGCTGCGCCGCGCCGCCGCCGTCGCCGAGCGGTTGGAACGGTCCGTGGACGCCGTCGAGGCGACCCGCCGCTTGACCGCCGTGGCCGGGATCGGTCCGTGGACCGCGGCCGAGGTGGTCCGGGTGGCGTACGGCGACCCGGACGCAGTCAGCGTCGGCGACTACCACGTGCCGAACACGGTCGCGTGGGCCCTCGCCGGCGAGCCCCGGGCCGACGACGCCCGGATGCTCGCCCTGCTGGAGCCGTTCCGTGGCCACCGGGGCCGGGTGTGCGTACTTCTCGAGGCGGTCGGCATCCATGCTCCGAAGTACGGGCCGAGGATGCCGATCCGCTCGTTCGCCCGCTTCTGACCCAGCGGTCGGCGGTGGCCGAAATGCCAGATCCAGGTGCCCGCCCCTGCACGGGCGGGCACCTGGATCGTCGTCGAAACTCAGTCGACCAGGGCGGGATGCTCCTCGGCCGGGCGCAACTGGTCCTCGACGGTCGGCGGTTCCTGCGGCTGCGAATCGTCCTCGACGACGCGGAACTCCTGCAGCTGCTCCGTCGGCACCACCGGCACCGCTCCGCTGGCCGGCAGGGCGGGAACGGGCTCGTTGAGGAACACACGGCGAACGACCCGCTCGGATGCATGCCCGTCGTCCAGGTAACAGAAGCGCTCTCGGAATACCTTCCGGGCGACGGTCGCCTGCTCGCCGAAGACGGCTCCGGACCGGAACAGCTCGACGAGTTCCTCCTCGGTCCGCGCGGCGGCGCCCGGCCCCTCTGCGAACACGTCCAGGTAGGCACCCCGGTTGGCGCGGTAGGTCTCCCAGTCCGCGGCGAAAATCACGAGGGGGCGGTCCAGCACTGCGTAGTCGAACATGACGGAGGAGTAGTCAGTGATCAGGACGTCCGCCGCCAGATAGATGTCCTCGACCCGCGGGTGGTCGCAGACGTCGATGACCCGGGGGTGGTCACCGGCGACGATGGTGCGGTCGAAATGGTGCACCCGGACCAGAAGGACCGTCTCGGGCGACAGCTGGTCGGCGAACCGCCCGACGTTCAGCAGCGCGTCGCTGCCGAACTCGTAGTCGCGGTACGTCGGTAGGTACGCGACGGCGAGCTGCCCCGGCTTCAGCCCGAGCCGCTCACGCGCCTCGGCCACGTCTTGCTCGGTGGCGTTGGCGAGCACGTCGTTGCGCGGGTAGCCGACCTCCAGGGTCTCGTAGCCGCACGGGTAGGCCCGCTCCCAGATCTCCGTGGTGTACGCATTCGGGCTGATGCTGTACGTCCAGCGGTCGCAGCGCTTCAGCAGCCAGCTCATGTTCATGCCGCGGATGCCGGCAGGGAACTTCAACTGGTCCACACCCATCGCCTTGACGGGGGTGCCGTGATTCGTCGACAGGTGCACCGCGCCGGGCCGCTTGCGGACCCAGCCGGGGTAGTTCACGTTGCTCACCAGGTACTTCGCCCGGGCGAGGGCCCGGTAGTGCGGGAGCGTGCCGATGGTCACCGTCTCGACGCCGGGGGGAACGGATCGCTCCTGCCCGCGCTTGACCTCCCACACGCCGCGGACGCCGGGCGCCAGTTCGGTCATCTTCTCGTACACCGCGCGCGGGTTGCATCCGTAGCCCTTGCCCCAGTACATGGAGAAGACCGCCAGGTTTTCGTCCATCGGCCTGCGCACGTGGTAACGGTAGTAGCGCATCCGGAGCCGGCTACGCAGCCGCACCTTCCGCTTCACCCGCGTCACCTTGGTCTCGATCTTGCGGCGCAGGCCGAACAGGACCCGCATCACCAGCCAGACCGCGAAGGCGCCGCGGGCGACGAGCAAGTGCTTCACCCGTTCCCGGCCGTCCGGCTTCGAATACCCCTCCGGCGGCACGTGCCGGGCGAACGCCTTCGCCAGCCCGTGGAAGAACGCCCGCTGTTGGGACGTTGCGACGCGGTCCGGGTTCTCCAGGACGAGCAGGCACTGGTACATCATGCGCTCGAAGACCAAGCGCCGGAACGGGGCGGCGCGCTCTCCGATGCCGTCGAGCACCGAGAACAGCCGGTCGTACTGGTCGAAGACCTCGAAGTGCCGGTAGCCCGGGGTCGAGGTGATCGCGCCCTGCCGGCGCTGGCGGTAGTAGATGCACACCCGTTCGAGAACGGTGATCCGGTCCGCCAGGATAAGCACGGGATAGCCGACCGGCACGTCCTCGTACAGCCCGCCAGGGAAGGAGATCTCGTTGCGCACGAGGAAGTCACGCCGGAAGATTTTGTTCCAGGCCACGTGGAACAGCTTGATCATGTTCGGGTACTCAGCCAGCGTGAACACGCGCGGCAGCGCCTCGTCCCGGACCAGGTTGGAAAGCTTGCTGCGCCGGCTCTTGTTGTTCCACCAGACCTTGGCGTAGTCCACCACCAGCACGTCTGGGTCCACCGAGCGGAGGCGGTCCGCCACCGCGGCCAGCGCGCCCGGGGCGATCCAGTCGTCGCTGTCGACGAACCAGACGTACTCGCCGGTCACGTGCCGCATCCCGACGTTCCTGGCCTCGCCCAGGCCGACATTCTCGGCCAGGTGCACGACGCGCAGCCGGCTGTCCCGCGCCGCGTACTCGTCGAGTATCGCTCCGCAGTGGTCAGGGGAGCAGTCGTTGACGGCGATCACTTCGACGTCCCTGAAGGGTTGCTGCAAGATCGAGTCGAGGCACTCCCGGAGGTAGGCCTGGACCCGGTAGACGGGGAGAACGATGCTCAGCAGCGGCACCTGATCACACCTTTTTCTCAAGCGGGATACGTCGACGGAGGTCCACGGGGTTGTCGCCGGACCGTCGCCGGCGTGGAAACGACGCCGCATGGGCGCGGTCAACGCCCGCCAACTCGCCGATCGCCCTCTCACCGCATCCCCGTGTACCACTGGCCAGTGCGCATCAGGCGCACCTCGACACCCGGCTCCAACGGGCGACCCCGCGTGAGCGGGGTCGATGTCGGATGCGGGCCGAATCGTTGTCGCCCACACCGGACAGCGGCCGCGGTGACGCTAGCAGTCTGGCCGATAAAGGTCATCCGCCGAGTCACCGCGACCTGACGTGACTGCGGGGGCTTTGATGATATTTAGCTGAACTACGCAAAAATTTTTTAGCCGTTCGGCCGAGCTGCGGGTGCCAATTCGGCCGAGTGCCGCGATGTGCGCCGAGCCAGGCGGCCGCGCGCTGCGGACTCGGGGCATCGGGATCGAATCCGGGCGTCACGCACCGGCCTCGGTCACCCCCGGACTGACCATGAACGGCTCCTCGCCCCGCGCCGGCTCGCCGCTCGTCGTTGACGGCCCAGCGCGCTGGCCGCAGCCTCGGCTGCCCAGCCGGGCAATGGCGCCCACTGCCGCCGCCACCGCCGGGACGCCGGCGCGGCCGAGCACCGGCCCCGCGCGGGCCGGTGCGTTCAGGCGGCCTCGCGGAGGTCGGCGAGGGTGAGGGGGGTACGCCGGCGCAGCAGTTCCTCCAACTCGCTGATCGAGCCGACCTCACCGAGCACATTCTTGCCACCGCCGAACTGGCGCGGGTAGCGGTGCACCAGCCGGTAGCGGTAGCGGCCCCGGATCAGCTCGACGCTGACCCGGTACCGCTCGCAGCAGGCGCAACTCCACTCCGGCACCCCGCGAAAGTAGCTCTGACCTGCGGTTTTGTGATTCGCCCGCGGTGTGACGAGGGGGACGGCGGCGGACACCACGCGCACCGCCCGGCGGTGATGTGCCTCACGGTTGTCGGTGCCGTCTGGTTGACTGGTCGCCGTGGAGCTGCCCATCAACCCGCCGGTCGAGCCGATGCTCGCCAAGAGCGTCCCGCGGATCCCCACCGCGCCCGGGATGACGTACGAGCCGAAGTGGGACGGCTTCCGGTGCATCATCTTCCGCGACGGCGACGAGGTGGAGTTGTCCAGCCGGGGCGGCAAGTCGATGACCCGCTACTTCCCGGAGGTCGTCGAGCAGGCGCGACGGCAGCTGCCGGCGCGCTGCGCCGTCGACGGCGAGCTCATCGTGATCCGCCGGGACGGCCCGGGCGGGCAGCCGCGGCTCGACTTCGAACTGCTGGGCCAGCGCATCCATCCGGCCGCGTCCCGGGTGAAGCTGCTCGCCGAGAGCACCCCGGCCGACTTCGTCGCGTTCGACCTGCTGGCGATCGACGACGAGGCACTGCTCGACCAGCCCTACCCGCGGCGTCGGGCCCGGCTGGAGGCGGCGCTGGCCGGCGTACGCCCGCCGGTGCACGTCACCCAGGTCACCACCGACCCGGACACGGCACACCGCTGGTTCGACGTCTTCGAGGGCGCCGGGCTGGACGGGCTGATCGTCAAGCCGGCCGACCTGCCGTACCAGCCAGGCAAGCGACTGATGCTCAAGGTCAAGCACGCGCGCACCGCCGACGTGGTGGTGGCCGGCTTCCGCTGGCACAAGTCCGGCCCGGTGGTGGGCTCACTGCTGCTCGGCCTCTACGACGACGGCGTGCTGCACCACGTCGGGGTCAGCGCGTCCTTCAGCATGGCCCGCCGCAAGGAGCTGCTCGACGAGTTGGCGCCCTACCGGGACACCGGCGGCGAGCACCCGTGGGTGCACGGCGACCACGAGCGCGGGCAGCGCATCCCCGGCGGGGTGAGCCGGTGGACCGGCACCAAGAACCTCGAGTGGGAGCCGCTCCGGCCGGAGCTGGTGCTCGAAGTCGGCTACGACGCGATGGAGGGCGACCGGTTCCGGCACACCGCCCAGTTCGTCCGTTGGCGGCCCGACCGCGATCCCCGGTCCTGCCGATACGACCAGCTCGACCGCCCGGTGCGGTTCGACGTCGACCAGGTGCTCCGCGGCGACCCGGCGGCCACTGCCACGCCGGCCGCCTCCGGCCCGGCGTAGCCTGGCCGCGAGACGATCACGGAGGGCCGACTCGTGTACCGCACCACCGACCGGCTCCGCCGGGTCCGCTTGGTTCTCGCCGGGCTCGCCGCCGTCGTGCTGCTCACCGCCGGCTGCACGTTGCCGACGTTCGCGCCGCGCGTCGAGTCCGCGGGGGAGCCCTCCGGTGCGGTCGCCGCGCCGGGCGCCGCGCCGACCTGGCGGGCCTGTCCGGAGGTCGCCGATCAGCTCGTCGGGCGCGGCGCGCCCGACATGCGCTACGAGTGCGCGCGGATCGCGGTGCCGCGCAACTGGGGCACCGGCGGCGGCGCCACCGCGGGTCCGGGCACCGGCGAGACGTTCGAAATCGCCCTGCTGCGGGCCCGCTCGACCAAACAGCGCGACCGGATCGGCTCGCTGGTGATCAACCCGGGCGGCCCGGGCGGGTCCGGGGTGGACACCGCCGTCTTCCTGTCCTTCGGACCGGCGTTCGGCGGGCTGCCCTCGGCGGTGACCGAGCGTTTCGACATCGTCGGTTTCGACCCGCGTGGGGTTCAGCGCTCCAGCCCGGTCGAGTGCATCTCCGACGGCGACCTCGATGCGAGCTTCGGCTACGACCCCGACCCGCGCGCCCAGGAGTCGTTCGACGGCTTCGTGGCGCTGAACCAGAAGGTCGGTCAGGGCTGCGGCGCGAAGTACGGCGACCAGTTGCCGCTCTACGGCACCGAGCAGGCGGCCCGTGACATGGACGCGGTGCGGGCCGCGGTCGGCGACGACAAGCTCACCTACCTCGGCTACTCGTACGGCACTCTGCTCGGCGCCACGTACGCCCAGCTCTATCCGCAACGGGTGCGGGCGCTGGTGCTCGACGGGGCGATCGACCCGCGGCAGGGGCCGGTGGCCGGCTCGGAGAGCCAGGCGAAGGGCTTCGAGCGGGCCTTCACGAACTTCACCAAATGGTGCGCGGCGAACGCCGGGCGCTGCCCGATCGCCCCGGACGCCCGGGCGGCCGTGACCTCCGCGATCGACAAGGCGCGGGTCTCCCCGGTGCGCGGCGCCGACGGGCGGGAGGCGACCGCGGGCTGGGTATTCTACGCGGTCATCTCCTCCCTCTACACCGAGCAGGGCTGGCAGGAGCTGGCCCGCGCCATCGAACGGCTCGAGGGCGGTGACCCGAAGGACGTGTTCCGCCTCGCCGACTCGTACGCCGGCCGCGACAGCGACGGTCACTACTCGAACCTGTTCGACGCCAACCTGGCGGTCAACTGCGCCGACGAGGACGAGAAGCCGAGCGTGACGCAGATCCGCCAGTTGCAGTCGCAGTGGCGGGAGAAGTATCCGCTGTTCGGGCCGGCGCTGGCGGTGGGCCTGCTCGGCTGCGCCGAGTGGCCGGGCGGGCGGGACCCGTACCCGACCGGTGCGGCCGACGGCGCGCCGCCGATCGTGGTGGTGGGCACCACGGGCGACCCCGCCACCCCCTACGAGCAGACCGGTGCGCTCGCCTCGATGCTCGGGGTCGGCCGGGTGCTGACCTGGGAGGGTGAGGGGCACACGGCGTACCCGCAGACCTCCTGCATCACCGACGCGGTGGACGCCTACCTGATCGACCTGACGGTGCCCCGCGAAGGGCTGCGCTGCCCGGCCCGCTGACCCGTCGGTGGGGCGGGCGCCCCCCGGGAGCGCCATGATCGTTGTGCGAGGCTTACCGCATGGCTGACGTGATCTTCCGGGAGGCGGCGCAGGCCGACCTGCCCGCCGTGCTCGCCCTGCTCTCCGATGACGTGCTCGGCAAGGCGCGCGACTTCGTCGAGGTCGACGCCGCATACGAGAAGGCGTTCGCCGACATCACCGCCGACCAGCGGAACCAGTTCATCGTCGCGGACGCCGACGGCGAACTGGTCGGCTGCTTCCAGGTCACCTACATTCCGGGCCTCAGCCGGCACGGCGCCGAGCGGGCACTGATCGAGGCGGTACGGGTTCGTTCCGACCAGCGCGGTCAGGGGCTGGGCCGGCGGATGATGACCTGGGCGATCGACCAGGCTCGGCAGCGTGGCTGCGCCCTGGTGCAGCTCACCACCGACAAGTCCCGCCACGACGCGCACCGCTTCTACCTGAACCTCGGGTTCGTCGCGAGCCACGAGGGCATGAAGCTGGCCCTCTGAGCGCCCGCACGGCCATCGTGCGGGCGAGGCGGGTGGCCCGCACGCGGCGCGGTTGTGGTGCCCGGACCAGCCGGAACACCACAGCCACGCCGTCGACCACGTACGTGACGATCAGCCGTCGACCAGCCGGCCGTCGCGGATGGTCAGGGCCCGGTCGGCCAGCTCGATCAGGTTGAGGTCGTGGGTGGCGACCAGGATGGTGGTGCCGCGCGCCTGCACCACCGCCCCGAGCAGATCCATGATCGATCGGCCGGTCTCCGAGTCGAGCTGACCGGTCGGCTCGTCGGCGATCAGCAGATCGGGGTCGTTGGCGAGCGCGCGGGCCACCGCGACCCGCTGCTGCTGCCCGCCGGAGAGCTCGTACGGCCGCTGCGCCGCGTGCCCACCGAGCCCGACCAGTTCGAGCAGCATGGCGACCCGCTCCTCCCGCTCGGCGGCCGGCACCTTCGCCAGCCGCAGCGGCACGCCGACGTTCTCGGCGGCGGAGAGGATCGGCACCAGACCGAACGTCTGGAAGATGAAACCGATAGTGCCGCGCCGCAGCCGGAGCAGTTCCTTCTCCCCTGCGGCCGTCACGTCGTGCCCGGCCACCACAACCCGGCCGCTGTCCGGCCGGTCCAGGCCACCGATCATGTTGAGCAGGGTGGTCTTGCCGGCCCCGGAGCGGCCGCGGACAGCGAGCAGCTCGCCCCGCACCGCGGTGAACGACACGTCGCGGACCGCGTGCACGGCGTGCTCGCCACGACCGAAGGTCCGGCTGACCCCCTCGACCCGCACCACCTCTTCGACGGACCGCGTGGCGGTCGTGCCGAGCAGACCACTCGCCACCGTGCCGTCCCGGCCGTCCGCCGAGCCGGCGACCCGACCGGCCGTCCCGTCCCACCCGTTCATGCCTCTGCCTTTCCTTCGCCACGGGACTGCTCGCCCGGCCGCACCTCCACGTGGTCCGGCTCCAGGTTGAGCCGGACCCGGTCCCGCAACTCCAGCGCCTCCACGAACGCGGCCGGCAGCTGCATCCGGCCGGTCCGGTCGAGCACCGCGTACTCCTCGCTGACCAACTCGGTGCTGCCGTCCGCGCCGACACGGGCGGTCCGGCGTACCTCCGAGGCGGTCCGGCCGTCGCGGATCGCGACGGTCCGCCGGACCTGGCTGGCGACCGCCTGGTCGTGGGTGACCACGACGACGGTGACGCCCAGCTCGGCGTTGATGGTGCGCAGCGCCGCGAAGACATCCGCGCCGGTGGCCTCGTCCAGCTCGCCGGTCGGCTCGTCGGCGAAGAGCACCTCCGGGTCGTTGGCCACCGCCACGGCCACCGCGCAGCGCTGCTGCTCGCCGCCGCTGAGCTGGCCGGGCCGCCGATCCGCGCAGTAGCCGACGCCAACCATCTCCAGCAGCTGCCGGGCCCGCTCACGTCGCGCCCGGCCACCACGCCGGCCGGCCAACTGCATCGGCAGCTCCACGTTCTCCAACGCGGTCAGGTACGGCATCAGGTTGCGTCCGGTCTGCTGCCAGACGAAGCCGACCGTCTTGCGCCGGTAGCTCAGCCGCCGCTTCACGGAGAGGTTGAGCAGGTCGTATCCGGCCACCCTGGCGATACCGGCGGTCGGGGTGTCCAGACCGGAGAGGATGTTGAGCAGGGTGGACTTCCCGGAGCCGGAGGCGCCTACGATCGCCACCAGTTCACCCCGGTCGATGACCAGGTCGAGCCCCTGGAGGGCGACCACCTCCACACCTTCGGTCTTGAAGATGCGGACCAGTCCGTCGCAGACGATGTGTCCGCGCAGCCGGTCACGGCCGCCGGCCCGCTCGGCCGCGCGCTGCGCGGCCCGCTTCTGAAGGTCGGCCAGGTCCGGCACGACCGGTGTCGCCGCGGTAGCGGTCATCTCAGCTCTCCTCTCCGAGCCGGAGCACCTCACCGAGGCGCAGCCGGCGGTTGTTCAGGGCTTCTATGGCGACCGCGAAGCCCAGGGCGAGCGCCCCGAGCGCGACGACCGCGAGCACCAGGCCCGGTTCGAACGCCACCTGGACGGGCATGCCGCTGGTGAAGGCGGACAGGCCGAGCAGTGGCGTGAGCAGCAGCGGCAGCAGCGCACCCACGAAGGCGCCGGTGAGCACCGCGACGCCGACCAGCGGCGCCAGCTCGACCAGGAGCAGGCCCCGCCACTGCCGGCGGGACAGGCCGAGCGTACGCAGCCGGGACAGCACCTGCCCGCGGGCGCGGGCGCCGGCCAGCACGGTGAACGCGATGGCGAGCAGCCCCAGCACCGTCCCGCCGGCCGCTCCGGCGGCGAAGCCGAACGCCAGCAGGCCGTTGGCTCCGCTCTCGCCGACGCGTTGACGGCTCGCCGCCCAGGTCTGCACCTCCGCGCCGCGCGGACGCTCGCCGCCGGACACGACGCCTCCCCTCTGGTAGCGCTGCTGGCCCTCGTCGCCGGTGCGGCGCAGCGCCTCGGCGTCCAGGCCGTCGCCGGCCACCACGAAACCGGTCGGCACCGCGACCGTGGGCCGGTCCGGCAACGCCTGCAGCGGCAGCACGACGAACCGTTCGGTTCCCGGCGTCACCAGCGGGAAGCTCTCCGCCGTGTCGGCCACCCGGAACTCGTACCGCTGGCCCTGCAGGGACAGGAACGCCGACCCTTCCAGGCCGGCCCGGCTGAGGTCGATCGCGACGGCCGGTGAGACCAGTGCGGGCAGGGGCCCGTCGCCCGTCCCGGCGAGCATCGCCGCAGGTATGGACAGCTCCCGTCCGGCCGCCCCGCCGACCCGGGCCAGGGCCGGAGCGTCGACCGCCAGCACACTCACCTGGTTGATTCCGGCGTCGAGGCCGGCCTTGGTGCGCGCCGGGCGCTGCCCTGGCTCGGTGGCCAGCGCCGCCACCGCCCGTACGCCGCTCAGGCCGCTCAGGGCGTCCGCCGTGTCGGGGGCCAGCCGGTCCCCGGTGACCAGGGCGTCGCCGGGAATCCGCTCGCTCGCGGCCCGGTCCCGGCTGGCTTCGATCCCCGAGGAGACGACCGCGCAGAAGCCGGCGGTGGCGATCGCCAGCACCACCACCACCAGCGGTGCGGACACCACGGAGCGGCCGGCGCGGGCGGTGCCGAGGAAGGCGACGCTGCCCCGGGCGCGCGCCGCGAGCCGGCTGACCAGTTGCAGCGGCCACGGGTACGCGCGCAGCGCCAGCACCGCCACCGCCACCGCGAGCAGGACCGGCACCGCCACCAGCAGCGGGTCCACCTCGCCCAGGGTCAGGCCCCGGCGGCGCAGCAGCACCACCGCGAGCCCGGCCAGGACCAGCAGCGACGACTCCAGCGTGAGCTGCCGCGCGGACGGGCGCAGCCGCACCAGGTCGCGGCGACCCGCGCCGCCCGCCGTGACGATGGCGGCGACGGGCAGGGCCAGGGCGATCAACACGGTCGCCACCACGACGTACGGGACAGTGGGGTCGGGGGCGCCCGGCACCAGCGTCCCCAGCAGCCAACCGATGGCCGCGGCCGGGACGGTCACCAACAGCGATTCGGCGAGGGTCCGCCGGGCCACCGTGGTCGATCCACCGCCACGCGCGCGCAGCAGGGCGAACTCGTCACGGCGACGGCGCGCGGCCAGTCCGGCGGCGAGCAGCACCAGACCGGCCAGCGTGGCGAGCACGCCGGCGGCGATCACCGCGAGCAGCGTACGGGCCGAGGCGAGCGCGTCCCGGAACTCGCGCAGTGGCACGTCCACCCCCTGCACGACCTGCAGACCGGTCGGCGCGGTCTGCTCCAGGCGCTGCAGCTCGTCGATCGTGAGGTCCAGCCGTCCGGCGTCGAGCGCGTCGCCGTTGACCCGGTACCGCCAGCTGTGCGTCAGCCACACCCGGTCGGCCGCCTGGTAGTCCAACGCGCTGATGGTGGTCAGCCCGACGGCGATGAACGGCGCGCCGTCGGCGAGCGGCTCGGCGGCCCGGAGCAGCTGCGGCAGGGTGTCCCAGACCCCGTCGGACTGATCGTTCGGGGTGAAGATCCCCACCACGACCACCGATACGGCGGGAACTTCGCTGTCGTCCGGCAGGGCGAGCCGCAGCTTGCTGCCGACGCGCAGGTCCAGCTTCCGGGCGGTGTACGCGCTGAGCGCGATCTGCGTCGGCTCGTCGCGCGCCACGTCGTCCGCCGGCCAGTGCCCGTCGACGATCGTGGCCGCCTCCGGCACCGCGGGCATGGCTCGCAGGCCGAGCTCGACCAGGAGGTTGTTCCGCTTCAGGTCCGGTCCGGTCAACCGGCCGACCGGGCTGTCGGCGACGTACCAACGCTCCGACACCGCAGGCCGGACCTGGTCCGGCATCGTCTCCCGGATGACGTCCAGTCTGTTCTGCCCGGCGCTCGCGTTGGACGGGACGGAGCTTCCCGCGTCCGGCCCAATCGTGTACGTGATGTCGCGCCGGGCCGGCAACTGCTGGGCCATGTGCTCCCGCAGCCCCTGCTCGGCGAGCCGGTTCGTGATCCGGGGCACGCCGCTGATCAACAACGTGATCACCAATGTCAGGACTCCGAGGAGCAGGAACTGCCCCCCGTACGCTCGGATGCGGCGGACGACCGCGCCGATGCTCACCGTTCTCCCCCGATCCGCAGCTGTGCCGCAGACACCCGCCGCCGGATGCCGACGGCGATGAAGGTGCTGGCGGCGAGCGCCGCCAGCAGCAGGCCGACCGCGGTCAGGCCGATCGGCAGCCACGGCAGCGTGAAGACCGTCTCGGGCACCGGCCGGCCGGCGGCCGGCGTGAGGATGACCAGGGGCGCCATGGTGGCGCCGACCGCCGCGCCGAGCAGCAGCCCCACCCCGACGCCGATACCGGCCAGGAAGGTCTGTTCGGCGAGCAACGCCCGGGCCAGCAGCCGGGGGGTCGCGCCGAGCGTGTTCAGCACCGTGTACTCGGACAGCCGGCGTCGGGCGGTGGCCCAGACGTCGACCAGGAGACCGACCAGGGCGAGCAGCACGGAGCCCAACGCCGCGGCGAGCAGGCCGACGTGGGCGCCCCGCCAGTATGGGTCCTGCTCCGCCGCCTCCGCCACCTGCCGGCGGTCGAGGACGGTGACCCCGGACAGCCCGGCGGCGGCCTGGGCCGTGGCGGCCTCCTCGCCGGCGGTCGAGCCGACCCACCATTCCACCGTCGGCCGGACCGTTCCGCTGTTGCGGATCAGCCAGTCGACCGCCGCCGGGAGATCCAGCAGCACCCCGTCACCGGTTGTGCCGGGGAGCGCGTCGACCTCGTCGACGAGCTTGACCGGCAGCGTGGCGCCGGACAGCGGCAGGTCCACCGTGTCGCCGATGTGCAAACTCAACTCCTCCCGGACCCGCGGGGTCATGAGGGCCGGTACCGGCGTGTTCTCGCCGTCGGGCACCACGGCGAACCGCGATGCCGGCTGGAACGCGAACTGCCCACCCGGGAGGGTGATCGCCGACCGGTCGGCGGCGATGCTGGTACCCGTCGCGTCGACCCGTTGCGGCAGATCGCTCTCCGGGACGCGGAGCACCCAGGGGCCGGTGAGGCTGGTCGGCTGCGCCGATCCGTCCGCACCGACCAGCCGCAGGTCGGACATCCGCAGCCGGTAGATGCTCCCCGCCGTGTCGCCGCCGTCGGCCTCGAAGCCGGCCAGTCGCAGCGGCACGCCGACGTCAGGCAGTTCGACGTCGAACCGTACGGCGTGGCCGTCACTGGTGCCGGTCGCCGCCGGCAGCCGCCAGGCGTCTCCGTTCGGGCTGGTCACCAGCATCGAAACGGCGATCCGGAGGGGTCGCTCCGCTCGATCGACGGGGGTGCTGACGACGCCGGTGATCTTCTTGGTGCCGGCCGGCAGGTCGAGCCCGGCGGCGGTGCCCCGGGCGTCGACCATGCGCTGGTAGAGCCGCGACACCGGTTCGTCGGCCAACCGATCGTTGAACCGCACCGTGCCGGCCGCGGCGGCCGTGTCGAGGCTGAGCACGGTGACCGGGAGGTTGGCCCGCCCGATCCGCACCTCGTCCCGCCAGGCCGGCAGGGCCTTCTCGACGCCGGGCAGCGCCGCGAGCTGACCGGCCCGGTCGGCCGGGGCGACCCCGTTGCGCTCGGTCAGGCGCAGGTCGGCACCGACCGTGTGGTCGGCCTGGTCGACCTGGGAACGTTCGCCGGTGGCCACCAGCGACCAGGCGAGCGTGCTGCCGCCGACGGCGAGCGCGAGCAGCAGCACCGGGCCGGCGTGCGGGCGTCGACCGGCCTGCCACATGCCGAACATGGTCGCGGTCCACGGCCGCCGGTCCACGAACCGCTCGGCGAACCGGGTGGCTGGCGGCAGCAGCCGCAGCGCCACGACCGCCCCGGCGAGCACGCCCAGCGTCGGCGCCGCGACCAGTAGCGGGTCGATGCCGAGCTGGCCGCCGGCCCCGGCCAGCGGTGAGGCGTACTGGTGCAGCTGCACCCAGGCGAGCACGGCGAGGGCGACCAGCACCAGGTCGACGCTGGCGCGTTGGACGGCGGCGCCCCGCTTCGGCCGGGAACGGGCGGCCATGTCGGCCACGTACGTGCCGGCGTCGCGCAGCGTGGGAGCGACCATCGCCACCAGACAACCCACGGCGGCGGCTGCGGCGGCCGCCCAGAGCAGGCCGCTGGTGACGGAGGCGGCGCTCGCCTCCGAGCCGACCGGCCGCAGGTGACGCAACGCCTCCCCGGCGGCCAGCGGGCCGAGCAGGGCGGCCGGGGCGACCACCAGGGTCGCCTCCCGGGCGGCAAGTCCGGCGAGCTGCCGGCGGGCCGCACCGCGGGCACGTAGCAGGGCGTTCTGCGCCCGGCGATCCTCGTGCAGCAGCGCGGCGACCAGCACCAACGCGTACCCGCCGAGCACCACGATGAGCAGCAGCGGAGTGGTGAGCGCGGATCGGCCCACCAGGTCGGCCCGGCTGATCCGGTCCAGCAGTTGGTCGATCCGGGTCACGGTCTGCGCGGACGCGCCGAGGTCCGCCGCTGCCGGCAGGTCGGCCGTGACGTCGGCGACGGCCTGCCGGACCGTGGACAACCGGGACGGCTCGACGGTGGTGAGATCCGGCTCCACCGTCCAGGAGGCGGAGACGGAGCCCGGGAAGGTCGCCTCGAAGTCCTTGGCGTCGAGCACGAAGGGGCCGTAGGACGTGCCCGAGGTGGCGGCCGCGTCGTCGCTGGCGGCAGCGGTGCCGACACCGGGCGCGAGTCGCCAGTACGGGTCTCCCGGATCGTGCGGACGCCAGGTGCCGACGAGGACCACCGCCTCGTTCCGCTCCGTCCGGCGGTCCCGCAACGGCACCCGCTCGCCCGGTTCGAGCCCGAGCGCGGCGGCGACCTTCTCCGGCAGCGTCACCTGCGTGGGCCGCGCACCCGGCACCGGCCACGCGCCGGCGACCAGGTCGGCGTGCCCGGCCAGGTTCTCCAGCGTCGACAGGTTGGCGAAGACCGGGTCGCCGTCGGGCCGGACCGCCGGGCCGAGGTCGCCGGTCAACTCCCGGCCGGTGCCGTAGCGGGCGGCGGTCACCGTGACCTGCGCATCCCCGAGACCGTGCGCGAACTCGTCGCGGACCTTCCGGTCCCGGGTCGCGAACTCGTCGGCGTCGGCCCCGCCCGACCCGCTGACCAGCAGGCTCCGCTCTTCCGCCGACGCGGCCGCAACCAGCGCACGCTTCCCCGCGTCCACCGCTCGGCGGTTGTACTCGGAAAGACCGGTCACGAGCGCCACCGCGACCAGCGCCGCGATCAGCGCGGCCGCCAGCAGCCCCCGCGCCTCGCGGGCCCGCCTCCACATCAACTTCATCCGATGCCCTCCCCTGGCCCCTGGGCCGAATCGACCAGGAAGAGCTGTCACGGCACGGAAAAGGTTCCGCCCGTTACATGATCGTTACCCTTGACGCTCGCCCGCGGTCACCGGGGGCGGTCGCGGTCGCGTGAGGGCTGCACCCTTTTGGGCTCGCCCGGCATCTTCGGGTGGTCCGGCGGGTAGGGCAGATCACCCTGGCCCGCCGCGGCGTCGCGGTCGGCCCACTCGAGCAGCGGGGTGATGTCCCACGGGTCGTCGTCGACACCGGCGTGCGGGTCGCCCTGCTCGGCCAGCCGGGCCGGAACGGTGGCCAGGTCGAAGTCGTCCGGGTCGACGTCGGGCAGTTCGTCCCAGGTGACCGGCGTGGAGACGGTGGCCCGGGCGTTGGCCCGCAGCGAGTACGCGCAGGCGATGGTGCGGTCGCGGGCCATCTGGTTGTAGTCGACGAAGACCCGGCTGCCACGCTCCTCTTTCCACCAGGAGGTGGTGACCAGCTCGGGGCGGCGCCGCTCGAGCTCCCGGCCGAGCGCGATGGTGGCCCGGCGCACCTGCACGAACGTCCAGCGGGGCTGGATACGCAGGTAGACGTGTACACCCCGGCCACCGGAGGTCTTCGGCCAGCCGGCGACGCCCAACTCGTCGAGGACGGCGCGCAACTCACCGGCGGCCTGGGCGGCAGCGGCGAAGTCGGTGCCCGGCTGCGGGTCGAGATCGATGCGCAGTTCGTCCGGGTGGTCGGCGGTGGCGGCCCGTACCGGCCACGGATGGAACACCACGGTGCCCATCTGCGCGGCCCACGCCACGTGCGCGAGGTCGACCGGGCAGAGTTCCGCGGCCGTACGCCCGCTCGGGAAAGTGATCTCGGCGGTCTCCACCCACGGTGGCACGCCCCGGGTCGGTATCCGCTTCTGGAAGAACATCTCCCCCTCGACGCCCTCGGGGAAGCGCTGCAACGTCGTGGGGCGGTCGCGCAGGGCGCGCAGGATGCCGTCGCCCACGGACAGGTAGTAGTTGAAGACGTCAGCCTTGGTGAAGCCCCGTTGCGGGAAGATCACCCGGTCGGGACTGGTCAGCCGTACCGTGTGACCGGCGACCTCGACCTCGGTGACGGCTGCCTTCGTGGTGCCACCCATCAAGCGACCATATGCGAAGCCTCCGACATCCGGCGTACGGTTGCCGGGTGAGTCTGGAAGACATTGAACTGCCCCGCACCGAGGACGAGTGGCGTGTCCGGCTGACTCCGGAGGAGTTCCGGGTGTTGCGGGAGGCCGGCACCGAGCGACCGTTCACCGGCGAGTACGTCGACACCAAGACCCTCGGGGTCTACCACTGCCGGGCCTGCGGGCTCGAACTCTTCTCCAGTGACACGAAGTTCGATTCGCACTGCGGCTGGCCCAGCTTCGACGACGCCATCCCCGGCCGGGTCAAGGAGATCGAGGACCGCACCCTCGGGATGGTCCGTACGGAGATTCGCTGCGCGCGCTGCGACAGCCATCTCGGGCACGTGTTCCGGGGCGAGGGTTTCACCGACAAGGACACCCGGCACTGCGTCAACTCGGTCTCCATCCGTCTCGAACCCCGCTGAGCGGTGGCCGACGTGAGTCGGCCACGCACCGGTTCATCGGACGCCGGCAGGTCGGCCCGTGATGAGCCGCACCTCGGCGGTACGGGACTGCTCGATACGCCGGGCGAGGTCGCGTACCCGCTCGTCGGTGCCGGCGGTCAGGTGCGCGCGGGCCAGGTCGGCTGCCGCCCGCTGGTGTTCGGCGAGCACCTCGCGTAGCACGCGGTCGACCTCGGTGCCGGTGGCGTCACGCAGCCGGGCCAGGTCGGCGGCGGACAGGCCGTGCCCCGAGTGGTCGTGCCGGTGCCGGTCCGCCACCGGACCGGCCGCTCGCAGCCAGGCGCGCATGGTGGCCAGTTCGTCGGTCTCGGTCGCGCCGATCGCGGCGACCAGCGTCCGCAGTTCCTGATCGGAGATCCGGTCCCGGGTCAGCCGGACCATCTCCAGGGTCTGCTCGGTGTGCGCCGCCATCATGCCCAGGAAGATCAGGTCGAGCCCGCTCGGCGTCCGCGGCGCGGCGTGATCGGGTTCCGGTACCGCGGTCGCCGGCGGCGCGGGCGGATCGGGCGCCGGGCCGGCCGCACATCCAGTGGCCAGCAGCACGGCGACGAGCGGCGCCGCCACGGTCAGCCGGGTCATGTCGCTATCCCACGTCGGGACGGCACGGGTACGGGCACGGCTCGACGCTGGGACGCCGGCCGTGCCCGTGCGGTCAGATCTGGCTCCACAGCGCGGGCACCTTCGGCGGTTCCCAGCCGGCGATGGCGGTGTGTGCCTGCCGGCAGCGGTACGTCGATCCGCCGTAGGTAACCTGATCGTCGACCTGGTAGGCCCGGCCCGCCGTCCAACTGCCGCCCGACGCGGGTGGCGGGGTGGGCCCGGGGGTCGTCGGAGTCGGCGTCGGGGTGGGTGTCGGTGTGGGCCCGGGCCCGCCACCTGCGCCGATCTGGAGGTCGACGCAGGAGTAGAACGCGTTGGCGGTGTCGGCGATGTTCCAGATGGCGAGGAGCTTGTGCCGTCCGGAGAAGCCACTCAGATTGACGGTGTGGGACACCGTCGCCCCGGGCTGCTGGCCGTTGCCGTTGACGACGGCCACCCGGGTGTTGCCGATGTAGTACTCCCAGTTGCTGGTGGCGTGCCGGGCGGTGTTGATCCAGGTGAACGTCACCGTGCTGCCGACCGAGGTGGCGGGCCAGCCCCGGCTGTCGTCGTTGAGAACTGCGAATTGGGCGATGTTGGCGTGGCAGTTGCGCAGCCCCTTCGGGCCCTCGACGCTCTGCGGCTCGTACTTGATCTGCCCGCAGTCCGGGACCCGGTTCTGCGCGCAGAGCGCCTGCCGGCTCGGTGGCGACGACACGTAGCCGTGGGCCTGGGCCGGGGCCGCGACGGCGAGCGAGGACAGGACGGCGCCCGCCGCCACGACCGGGAGGGTGATCCTTCGACGCATGTGGCACCTCCGCGGGGTGATGAAGATGCCATCAACATAAATTAAACTTTGTTAACTGTAAAGACTCTCATCGATGCATTGGGAAGGTTTGCCGAGGTCTCAGATCACCAGGGTGCAGCCCCGCTCGTCCACCCGGTCGGCCGTGTCGTCGTCGAGCCAGACCCCGCCGGTGGCCAGATAGCGGAACCGGTACTCCCCCGGGCGCAACCGCACGGTCACCGTCCGGGTGCCGTCGCGCCGTGGGACGAGCTCGTGCCGACCCGGCTCCCAGTCGTTGAAACTGCCGACCACGCTCACCGCTCCGGGCGGTGCGTCCCGGGGCAGGCAGAAGGTGACCCGGGTCTGGTTGCCGAAGAGCCTGCTGCGCTTGATCACGAGGTACCTCCAGGGGCTCAGGGCGGTCTACCAGGCACAACGGGCGACACGCGGGAGCCGACACGCCGCCGACGGCGACGCTGAAAGCGGCATTCCTCCTGCCCCCGCCACCACCTTGGCGCACTCTGAAGGCAACTGTCCTGATACGGGAGGTTTCCATGGCGACCTGCGAGGTCTGCGGCAACGACTACTGGATGGCGTTCGAGGTGCGTACGGTCAGCGGTGACACGCACACCTTCGACAGCTTCGAGTGCGCGATCCACCGGCTGGCGCCGATCTGCGAGCACTGCCAGATCAAGATCATCGGCCACGGGGTCGAGGTCAACGGCCGATTCTTCTGCAGTGGGCACTGCGCCCGGGCGGTCGAGGGCGCGCAGGGCGCCGAGATCCGCGACGCGGTCGGCGTACGTCCCGCCTGACGCGCGCCCACGGTACGGTCTAGCGATGCGGCCTTTCCTGGGCGTCCTGCCTCCCCCGCGCTCCTGACCGGAGCGCGCCGCCCCACGCCGACCGATTGACCCGGATCGGCCATATCGCTGTGCGCTCCGCCGACGTCGTCCCCCGTCAGCGGCTCACCCTTTCGGAGCGCACACATGCCCGCTTCCCGCACCGCGCCGGCCTCCCGACCGGCGCCGGTCACGCCTGCCTCGCCCGTCCGCACCGGACTGATCCAGATCACCGTCGCCGGGGTGCTGTGGGGCACCACCGGGATCGTCGTGCACGTCGTGCACGAGACCACCGGTCTGAACCCGGTCAGCATCGGCTTCCACCGCCTCGCGATCGCCGCGCTCGTCCTGTCGGCGGTCGCCGCCCCACGACTGCGGCCGACGCTGGCCGCCCTGCGCGCCGCGCCGCTGCCGCTGCTGGCGACCGGGGTCGGGCTCGGCATCTACCAGGCGCTGTACTTCGCGGCGGTCGCGTTCGCCGGAGTCGGCGTGGCCACGCTGGTCAGCATCGGTCTGGCCCCGGTGCTCGCCGTGGCCTGGGAGTCGCTACGGGCCCGCCGGCTGCCCGGCCCGTTCCGGCTGGCCACACTCGCGGCCGCGGTCGCCGGACTCGCGCTGGTCACCGGGGCTTCGGCCGAACCCACCTCGGCGGCGCCCCGACCGCTGCTGGGGCTGCTCGCGGCGGCCGGGTCCGGCCTCGGGTACGCCGCGACGACCCTCGTGAGCCGGCACGTCTCCCGAACGACCCCACCGATGACGCTCACCACCATCTCCACCGTGATCGGCGCGCTGACCCTCGCCCCGTTCGCCCTGTCCGCAGGGCTGACCGTGCCGGCCCGCCCGGACGTCGTGGCGCTGCTGCTGCACCTCGGGTTGGTCACCACCGCGCTGGCGTACGTGCTGTTCAACGCCGGGCTGCGAACCGTCGAGGGCAGCGTCGCCGCGGTGCTCACCCTCGTGGAACCGCTGACCGCCGCGGCGCTCGCCGTCGTGCTCCTCGGCGAGCCCCTGCCGCTCCCCGTGCTCACCGGCGGGGTGCTGCTTCTCACTGCGGTGGCCGCCACGTACCTGGCTCCGGTAGCCGGTGGACCTACGATCGCAGGATGCCTCCGCAGACGATCGAGGTCCGCACCGCCGCGTTCCCGGACCTGACCACCCGCACGTTCCACGACCTGCTCAAACTGCGGATCGACGTGTTCGTGGTGGAGCAGAACTGCCCGTATCCGGAACTCGACGGCCGCGACGTCGAGCCGGGCACGCGGCATCTCTGGCTCACCGACGGCGGCACTCCGCTCGCGTACCTGCGCATCCTCGCCGACCCGGGTGGCGTGGCCCGGATCGGCCGGGTGGTGGTGGCCACGCACGCCCGCGGCGGCGGGTACGCCGGCCGGCTGATGACCGAGGCACTGGCCCTGGTGGGCGACCGGCCCTGCGTGCTGGAGGCACAGTCGCACCTCGTCGGCTTCTACGCCCGGTACGGCTTCACGGTCAGCGGCCCCGAGTACGTCGAGGACGGCATCCCGCACACCCCGATGCGCCGCGCCACGGATGGGAAACAGGTGGCGTAAAAGGCGAACCGGCACGAGCATGCCTACCATGATCGACATCAGGCTGCTCACCCCCGACGACTGGAAGCTCTGGCGCGAGGTCCGCCTCGCCGCGCTGGCCGAGGCCCCGTACGCGTTCGGCTCCCGGCTCCGCGACTGGCAGGGCGACGGCGACCGCGAGGAGCGCTGGCGGTCCCGCCTGGAGATCCCCGGTTCCCACAATCTCGTCGCCGAGCTCGGCGGACGACCGGTCGGCCAGGCCAGCGGCGTCCCCACAGCCACCACCGGAGTCGCGGAACTCATCTCGATGTGGGTGCGCCCGCAGGCCCGCGGCCACGGCGTCGCGGACGCACTGGTGGACGCCGTGGCCCGGTGGGCACGACAGACCGGCAACGACCGGCTGCGGCTGACGGTGATGGCGGGCAACGAGCGGGCCGCCAGGCTGTACCGGCGCCACGGCTTCGTGCCCACCGGTCAGTTGGGCGACCTCATGCCCGACGGCGTGCGGCGGGAACAGGTGATGGCCCGGGACCTGCGCGGATCGTGACCCGCGCGCGCCGCGACCTGCACGGCCCTCGACCTGCGCGGGTCGCGGGTCAGCGGGCTTCGGGGCCGGGTGCCCTCTCCGGGTCACCCCATCCGGACGCTGTCGACCTGCCCCAAAAGCGCGTCGGCTCAGACCAGGCAGTTGACGATCTCGGCGATCGACCGGCGGCGACCGGTGTAGAACGGCACTTCCTCGCGCACGTGCCGACGTGCGGCGGAGGCGCGCAGGTCGCGCATCAGGTCCACGATCCGGTGCAGCTCGTCGGCCTCGAAGGCGAGCATCCACTCGTAGTCGCCGAGGGCGAACGAGGCGACCGTGTTGGCGCGCACGTCCGGGTAGCCGCGGGCCAGCCGGCCGTGCTCGGCGAGCATCTCCCGCCGCTCCGCGTCCGGCAGCAGGTACCACTCGTACGAGCGGACGAACGGGTAGACGCACAGGTAGGCGCGGGCCTCCTCGCCGGCGAGGAACGCCGGGATGTGGCTCTTGTTGAACTCGGCCGGCCGGTGCAGGGCCATCTGCGACCAGACCGGGGTCATGCTCCGGCCCAGGGTCGTACGGCGGAAGCGCAGGTACGCGTCCTGCAGCGCGTCGCTGGACGCGGAGTGCCACCAGATCAGCAGGTCCGCGTCGGCGCGCAGGCCGGACACGTCGTACGTGCCACGGATCGTCACGTCCTTGCCGGCCAGCTCCTCGAAGAGCGCCTCGACCTCGGCGGTGACGTTGTCGCGCAGGGACGGCAGCGGGCTGCTGGCCCGGAACACCGACCACATGGTGTAGCGGATGGTCTCGTTCAGCTCCCGCAGCCGGGCCGCGTTCGTCTGCTCGGTCATGTCCCCGATCCTCCCAATGCACTGATGATCTCGTCGGCCGCCGTCTCGCCGGAGCGGACGCAGACCGGGATCCCGACCCCGTCGTAGCCGGCCCCGGCCAGGGCCAGGGTGGGATGGTCGGCGCGCAGCGCGGCGCGCACCGTGGCCACCCGGTCGGTGTGTCCCGGTGCGTACTGCGGCAGCGCGCCGCCCCAACGCTGCACGTGCCCGTCGACCGGCGCGGGCAGCGGCGTGCCGAGCACCGCGGACAACTCCCGGTGCACGGTCGCGGCCAGGTCCTCGTCCGGGCGCTGGAGCTGCGCCTCCTCGCCGTACCGGCCCACCGAGGCACGCACGAGGGCCAGCCCGTCCGGGCGGCGCAGATGCCCCCACTTGGTGGTGAAGAAGGTGGACGCTTTGATCAGCAGCCCTTCGGTGCCCGGCACCAGGAGCCCGGAGAGCTCCGGCAGCCGCGGCTGCGGCAGGGCCAGGGTGACCAGCGCGACGCTGGCGTAGTCCAGCTGCCCGACGACGCCCGCCAGCTCGGTCGCCGGCCCGGCGAGCAGCCTCGCCGCCGCACGTGCCGGCACGGCGAGCACCACGGCGTCGACCTCGACGTGTTCCGGGTCACGGGTCGGGCCGACGGTCAGCCGCCAGCCGGACGGCGTCGGATGCAGTTCGCGGACGGTCGCGTCCTGGCGGATCGTCGCGCCACTCTCGCGCACCGCCGCGGCCACCAGGGTGCCGAGCCCGCCGACCAGGCTGCCGAAGACCGGGACGCCCGGTGCGCGCGGCGCGGCGGCCTGCGCGGCACGGACCGCTCCGACCAGGGTGTGCTCGACCTGGGCGGCCCGGGCCAGCGCCGGCATCGTGGTCACCAGCGACAGGTCGTCGGCGCGGCCGGCGTACACCCCGCCGAGCATCGGGTCGACCAGTCGGTCGACCACCTCGTCGCCGTAGCGCTTGCGGACCAGCGAGCCGACGCTCACATCCTCGTCGGAGCCGAGCAGCGGGCGGCCCTCGTCGCGGTCGCCCGCCGCGTCCGGCTTGGCCACCGCCGCCACCTTGTCCAGGTCGCCGGGTACGCCGACCAGCGTGCCGCCCGGGACCGGGCGCAGCCCCCCGTCGACGACGAGCGCGGCCTGCCCGACCGTGGGGTGGACGATCCGCTCGGTCAACCCGAGCCGGCGGACCAGCGCGACCGCGGCGGACTCCCCACCGGCCGGGTCGCGCATCAGGAAGGACTCGGCGCCGAACTCCACCGGCTGGCCGGCCAGCTCGCCGGTACGCAGCTTGCCGCCGAGCGTGCCGGACTGTTCGTACACCGTGATCTCGGTGCCCTCGGGGGCGTTGTCGCGCAACCGGACGGCGGCGGCCAGCCCGGCGATCCCGCCACCGACCACCGCCACTCGCGCCGGACGTCGCATGCCGCTCAGCCCCGCTCGACCAGGCCGGCGGTGAGCTCGTGCACCAGCGCGACCACTCGCGTCAGCACGTCCGGGTCGGTCTCCGGCAGGACGCCGTGACCGAGGTTGAACACGTGCCCCGGCGCGGTCCGGCCCTGCGCCAGCACGCGACGCACCTCGGCCTCGACGACCGGCCACGGGGCGAACAGCACCGCCGGGTCGAGATTGCCCTGCACTGCGCGCTCCGGCCCGATCCGGACGGTCGCCACGTCCAGCGGCGTACGCCAGTCGACGCCCACCACGTCGGCGCCGGCCTCGCCCATCGCGGCGAGCAGTTCGCCGGTGCCCACCCCGAAGTGGATCCGCGGCACGCCCGCGTCGGCGAGCCCGGCGAGCACCGTCGTCGAGTGTGGCAGCACGTACCGGCGGTAGTCCGCCTCGGAGAGCGCGCCCGCCCAGGAGTCGAAGAGCTGCACCGCGGAGACCCCGGCCGCCACCTGGACCCGCAGGAACGCCAGCGTGATCTCGGCCAGCCGGCTGCAGAGCGCGTGCCACAGCTGCGGATCGCCGTACATCAGCGCCTTGGTCTTCGCGTGCGTGCGCGACGGCCCGCCCTCGACCAGGTAGCTGGCCAGGGTGAACGGCGCGCCGGCGAAGCCGATCAGCGGGGTGTCGCCCAGTTCGGCGACGAGCATCCGGACCGCCTCGTCCACGTACGGGACGTCGTCGCGGCCGATCGGACGGATCCGTTCGACGTCGGCGGCGGCGCGTACCGGCTCGGCCACGACCGGCCCGGTGCCCGGCACGATGTCGAGCTCGACCCCGGCCGCGGCGACCGGCACCACGATGTCGCTGAACAGGATCGCCGCGTCCACACCGTGCCGGCGTACCGGCTGGAGGGTGATCTCGGTGACGAGGTCGGGGCGTCGGCAGGACTCCAGCATCCCCACGTTCGCGCGGATCTCCCGGTACTCCGGCAGGGAGCGGCCGGCCTGGCGCATGAACCAGACGGGGGTGTGCGGCCCGGCCTGGCGGCGGCAGGCCCGGACGAAGGGCGAGTCGCCCGGT
Organism: Micromonospora sp. NPDC005367; assembly: GCF_040606825.1. NCBI lineage: Bacteria > Bacillati > Actinomycetota > Actinomycetes > Micromonosporales > Micromonosporaceae > Micromonospora > Micromonospora sp. NPDC005367. Next base: position 122,718 of record NZ_JBEXFP010000014.1, read on the forward strand.
CCGGTGGGGGCGGTGTCTCCGTCTCGGGTCGCGATGCCCGTGCTGTCCGTGCTCATCGCGGCAATCGTGCCACGCGCCACGACACCCCCGTCGGGCCCGCCCCCACTTTGTGACCCGTTCCCGGCCGCGCGGTTCCGCCGCCGTACGCCGCCCCCGTGTCGGCGCGCCGTCGCGGCGGGCGGGGGCGCGGCGGCATAGGCTGCCGACATGGCCCCCCCGATCGCGCCCCCGGAGACCTTCGCCCGCGCGGTCGCCGGGCTGCGATCCGCGACACCCCGTCCCGAGATCGTGCTGGAGGAGGTCGGCGCACCGAAGCGGCTCGCCCCGTACGCCTTCGCGCTCGCCGCCGGCGTGCTGCGCGACGAGGACGAGGTGGCCACCGGGCGGCTGATCCTGCTCCACGATCCGGCCGGGCACGAGGCGTGGCAGGGCACCCTGCGACTGGTCACGTACGTGACCGCCGAGCTGGAGGTCGACCTGGCCGCCGACCCGCTGCTGCCGGGGGTCGGCTGGACGTGGCTCACCGACGCGCTCGACGCCCAGGACGCCGCACACCGCGCCATCGGCGGGACGATCACGCAGACCATGTCGACACGCTTCGGCGAGTTGGCCGGGCCGCCCGCCGTCGGCGACATCGAGATCCGCGCCTCGTGGACGCCGGTCGACGACGACCTCACCCCGCACGTGCTGGCCTGGTGCGCGCTGCTGGCCTCGACGGCCGGGCTGCCACCACCCGGGGTGACCGCGCTGCCGGGGCGTCGCCCCGCCGGCGCGGCCTGACCCCGTACGGGCGGCGTCAGAGGTAGTTCTCGGCCTCGTCGCAGACCTTGTCGAGGCCGCTCATGGCCTTGTCGTACGCGCCCTTGTCGTTGGCCGCAGCCGCAGCCAGCGCGGTCGTCAGCTTGTCCAGGCAGCTGGCGATGACCTTCTTCTGCCGGGCCTGCTCGTCACGGTCGTTACGGGTACCGGTGAGGTCCTGCTCGGTGTCGGCCAGCTTGTCCTGCACGCCCTGCAGGTCGGTCTTGAGCTTCTGGATCTCCTGGGCGTTCGTGGCGATCGTGCCGTCGCGCTCGCTGACCTGGGCGGAGAGGCGCCGCTCGGTCCGGTCCAGTTCGTTGTTCTTGGTGACGTAGAGGCCGGTCATCACGCCGCCGAGGACGAAGAGCAGGCCGGCCACCAGGGCCAGAACCAGGACCGCCCGCCCCTTGCGGGCTGCCGGCGCGGGCTGCCCGTACGGCGGCATCGAACCGGGCGGCGCGGACATCGGCGCGCCGTAGTAGGGACCGGCGGCCGGCGGCACCGACATCGGCTGGCCGACTCCGGGGCCGGAGACCGGCGGCGCGGAGACCTGACCAGCGTACGGCGGTACGCCGGCGGGCGAGACGTACCCGCCCGGGGCGGGCGGAGCGGAGAAGGGCTGCGTCGGAGCGGCCTGGGCCGGGATGGGTTGGGTCGGCGCCGTGGGCTGGACCGGCGGCATGGGCTGGGTCGGCTGCCCGGCGCCGTGGGGCGCGGGCTGCTGCGGGAACTGGGGGTTGCCGTCGTACGGCGGTTGACCGGGCACGGCCGGGGGCTGCGCCGGGTCCGGCGGGGGGTAGCCCTGCGGCCCGGTCGGTGGTTGGGTCATCTCTCCTCCAAGTGAGCCGATCCGGCGTGACGGATGCCACCGGACCTCCAGTGGTACGACGGCCGGTCAACAGGACCCGGCCGGTTGTCGGCAGGGGTGGCCGAGGCGGGACAGGGCTCGGCGCAGCCCGGGCACGGCGGTGGTCGCCGCCCGGTCGGCACGGCGCGGCGGTCAGCAGATCTTGAAGCCGTCGCAGGCGATCTTGATCGGCACGGCGAGGCCGATGCCCTCGGCGTCGCGGGCCTTGGCGGTGGCGATCCCGACGACCTGCTTGCTGCCGTTCACGACCGGGCCGCCCGAGTTTCCGGGATTGATCGGCGCATCGAACTGGATGACCGGCCCGGAGCCGTCCTGTGCGTCGCGGAACGCGCTCACCACACCGGTGGTGACGCTGTCCTCCAGCCCGAGCGGCGCGCCGACCACGACGATCTGCTGGCCGGACTTCACGGCGTCCGGCGCGGCCGTCAGGCCGGTGAACCGACCGGTGGTGCGCAGGTGGGCGATGTCGTTGGTCTTGTCGACCTTCACGATCGTGGCCGGGAAACGCTGGTCGGTGCGTTCCAGGAAGACCTCCCGGTCGCCGGCCTCCCAGACCGCCTCCACCACGTGGAAGTTGGTGAACAGGTTCGTGCCGCCACCGGCGGCCGGCTTGCCGATGGCGAACGCCGTACCGGTGAACTGCCCGGCGCGGACCCGGAACACGCTGGGCAGCACGGCACCGGCGACCGCCTCCGAATTGAACGTGGCCCCGGCCTGCTGCTCCAGCGCCCCGGCCCGCTTCTCCAGGCCGTCGAGGCGGGCGCGGTCGTCGCCCTGGGCCTCGGCCAACCGCCGGTCGGTGTCCGCGAGCCGGTCGGTGAGCCGGTCGATCTGGTACGCCTGGAAGCCCGCCAGCCCGGCCAGCAGCAGCACGACCAGCGCCGCGACGAGGCTGGTCCAGCGCCGACGGTGCGCTCCGCTCGGCGGCACCGCCGGCTGACCCGGGTGCGCTCCGGCGCCGGCGGGCCAGGCCGGTCCGCCGGGGGGCAGCGGCCCGGCCGGGAAGTACGGCCCGGAGGCCCCGGACGGCGGCGCTCCGGCCGGTCCGTAGGGCGCCGGCGCGGCGGGATCGGCGGACAGGCCCAGCGTCGGCGCGCCGGGTTGAGTCGGAACGGGGCCGCCCGGCTGCACCGGTCCGGCCGCGCCCGGCGGGAACGGAGCGGCGGCCTGCGGCTGAACGGGCAGGCTGGGCTGGAACGGGTTGGCAGCCTGCGGCGGAACGGGCGGGCCGGACTGGAAGGGACCAGCGGCCTGCGCCGGAACGGGCGGGCCGGACTGGAACGGCGCTGGAGCGCCGGGCGCGGGCCAGGCGGGCGCCGGACCGTACGTGGGCTCGATCCTGGGCGGCAACGGTCCGGGACGACTCGTCGTGGGGCGCTCCGCCGACTCGTCGACGCCGTGCCCCACCGGCTCTCCCTCCGCCGGACCGTGCCCACCGGCACCGTGACCAACCGAACCGTAGCCATCCGTCATGATCGCCACGCCCTCCCCGTTGAAGCCTTGCCGCCACCCGCGCCGGTACGGTCCAACGACCCGGCGGGCGGCTCGATGGACCGTACCGGCGCGGTCGGGGTTTGTCTCCCCCGTTGTCCGTACTCAGATCACCGTCTGCGGCATCCGGCGGGCGCACACGCCGACCGGCTGCACCCGCCGGTCCGCCGGGCGCACTAGGGTTGTCAGGTGACCGACGAACCACCCCTGCGCCGTCGGGCCGCCGAAAGCCGTCCGGGCGACGCACCGCACCACCCGCCGTCAGTTCAGCCGGAACCGGCGGACGCGGGCAACGACCCGACGGCCGGTGGCCCCGAACTGCTGACCGCGCCCCGTGAGGGCACCCCGCAACCGGTGGCCACCCCGGAGGAACTCGCCGAGGTCGTCGCCCGTTTCGCCGCAGGCAGCGGCCCGGTCGCCCTGGACGCCGAACGCGCCTCGGGCTACCGCTACAGCCAGCGGGCGTATCTCGTGCAGCTGCGCCGCGCCGGCGCCGGCACCGCCCTGATCGACCCGCTCCCCCTGTCCGACCTGACCACGCTCGACGAGGTGATCGGCGAGGCGGAGTGGGTGCTCCACGCGGCCAGCCAGGATCTGCCCTGCCTCGCCGAGGTGGGGCTCCGGCCGCGCCGGCTGTTCGACACGGAACTGGCCGCTCGGCTGGCGGGCTTCGAGCGGGTCGGCCTGGCCGCGCTGACCGAACAACTGCTGGGGTTCAGCCTCGAGAAGCACCACTCGGCCGCCGACTGGTCGAACCGGCCGCTGCCCGAGTCGTGGCTGACCTACGCTGCGCTCGACGTGGAGCTTCTCGTCGACCTGCGGGACGCGCTCGACGCGGAGCTGACCCGGCAGGGCAAGTCGGAGTGGGCGGCGGAGGAGTTCGCGGCGCTGGTCCGTACCGGCGCCCGGCCGCCGCGGGTCCGCGCCGAGCCCTGGCGGCGTACCTCCGGCATCCATCGGGTGCGGGGGGCGCGGGCTCAGGCCCGGGTCCGGTCGATGTGGTACGCGAGGGACCAGATCGCCGCACGTCGGGACGCCGCGCCGGGTCGCGTACTGCCGGACTCGGCGATCATCGCGGCCGCGGAGCTGGACCCGAAGGACGAGAAGGGCCTGCTCACGCTGCCCGGCTTCGGCGGCCGGTCGGTACGTCGGCTGGCCCGTACCTGGCTGGCCGCGCTGCAGGACGCGCGGCAGCTGCCCGAGGACGCCCTCCCGGTCGCCCCGGTGGTCGAGGGCCCGCCGCCACCGCACCGGTGGGCCGAGCGGGATCCGGTGGCCGCGGCGCGGCTGGCCCGGTGCCGGGAGGTGGTGCTGCGGATCTCCGGGGAGCATCGGCTGCCCGCCGAGAACCTGATCGCCCCGGACTCCATACGCCGGCTGGCCTGGGTGCCGCCGGAGGAGGTCACCGAGACGACGGTCGGCGAGACGCTGCGCGGTTTCGGCGCGCGCGAGTGGCAGATCGACCTGCTCGCCGTCGACCTCACGGCCGCCCTCACCGGTCCACCTCCCAGCACGACCACGGTGACCGAGTGATCGTGGGGTTGGCGGTGGTTCTGTAGATCGAACTCGCCGCCAACCCCACGATCGACGAGAGGTGGCCGGCTCCGGGGCCGGGCGGAACCGCTCGGGCGGACGGTGTGGGGTGTGCCACACGGGGCGCGGTGCCAGGGTCGGTTACTGACAAGTAGCATCCGAGGAACCACGCCCGTGCCGGCGACCTGTTCGGTCCGTGCTGCCACCTGTCGGCGCGGAGGCCGAGTCATGGTCGAAAAGGAGGCTCAAGTGCCCCGTGAAGTTCGGGATGTCGTCTTCGTCGACGGCGTCCGCACCCCGTTCGGCAAGGCGGGTGGCATGTACGCCAACACCCGCGCCGACGATCTGGTGATCCGCTGCATCCGCGAACTCCTGCGACGCAACCCGCAGCTGCCGCCGGAGCGGGTCGAGGAGGTCGCGATCGCCGCCACCACCCAGATCGGCGACCAGGGCCTCACCATCGGCCGGACCGCCGCCCTGCTGGCCGGCCTGCCCAAGACGGTGCCCGGGTTCGCCATCGACCGGATGTGCGCCGGCGCGATGACCGCGGTGACCACTGTGGCCGGCGGCATCGCCATGGGCGCGTACGACGTCGCGATCGCCGGCGGCGTCGAGCACATGGGTCGCCACCCGATGGGCGAGGGCGTCGACCCGAACCCCCGGATCCTCGCGGAGAAGCTGGTCGACCCGTCCGCGCTGGTCATGGGCGCCACCGCGGAGAACCTGCACGACCTGGTCCCGCACATCACCAAGGAGCGCACCGACGCCTTCGCGCTCGCCTCGCAGCAGAAGACCGCCAAGGCGTACGCCAACGGCAAGCTCCAGGGTGACCTGGTGCCCGTCGCGGTGCGCGACCCCGAGAGCGGCTGGGGTCTGGCCACGGTGGACGAGGCTCCACGGGACACCTCGATGGAGAAGCTCGCCACCCTCAAGACCCCGTTCCGCCCGCACGGCAAGGTGACCGCGGGCAACGCGGCCGGCCTGAACGACGGCGCGACGGCGAGCCTGCTCGCCGCCGAGACGACGGCCCGCGAACTGGGCCTGCCCGTCGCCATGCGGCTGGTGTCGTACGGCTTCGTCGGGGTGGAGCCGGAGGTGATGGGCGTCGGCCCGATCCCGTCCACCGAGAAGGCGCTGCGCATCGCCGGCCTGACCATCGACGACATCGGCCTGTTCGAGCTGAACGAGGCGTTCGCCGTGCAGGTGCTGGCGTTCCTCGACCACTTCGGCATCGCCGACGACGATCCGCGGGTCAACCAGTGGGGCGGCGCGATCGCCGTCGGCCACCCGCTCGCCTCCTCGGGCGTACGACTGATGACCCAGCTCGCCCGGCAGTTCGCCGAGCACCCCGAGGTCCGCTACGGCCTCACCGCCATGTGTGTAGGCATCGGCATGGGCGGCACCGTGATCTGGGAGAACCCACACTGGACGGAGTCCAGCACGCCGGCTCAGCGGGAGGGTGGAGACAAGTGAGCGCGCTCGCCGCACCGAACGAGGTCGTCACCCGGGCGCTGCTGCGCCAGGTGAACGTACCGGGGCTGGACCGTCCCGCCGCACTGATCACGCTGGACAACGGTCTCGATCACACCAAGCCGAACACCTTCGGCCCGGCCGGCCTGACCAGCCTGGACGAGGCGATCACCGCCGCCCTCGCGGCGAACCCGGCGTTCGTCGCGGTCACCGGCAAGCCGTACATCTTCTGTGTCGGTGCGGACATCACCGGCCTGCCGCTGCTCGCCGACCGGGAGCAGGCGCTGGAGATCGGCCGGCTCGGCCACCGGGTCTTCGCCCGGCTCAGGGACAGCAGCGTGCCCACGTTCGCGTTCATCAACGGCGCGGCGATGGGCGGCGGCCTGGAGTTGGCGATGCACTGCCACTACCGGACGCTCTCCGGCGGCGCGGCGGCGCTCGCCCTGCCCGAGGTCTCGCTCGGCCTGGTACCCGGCTGGGGCGGCACCCAGCTGCTGCCGAACCTCATCGGCATCCCGGCGGCGACCCAGGTGATCGTCCAGAACCCGCTCATGCAGAACAGGATGCTCAAGCCGAAGCAGGCTGCGGAGATGGGCATCGCGGACGTCCTGCTGGAGCCGGCCGACTTCCTGGAGCGCTCGCTGGAGTGGGCCGCCGGCGTGGTCCGCGGCGAGGTCACCGTCACCCGACCCGAGGTGGACCGGGCCATGTGGGCCGGCGTGCTCTACTTCGCCCGGCAGACCCTCGACCAGCGACTGCACGGAGCCGTTCCCGCGGCCTACCAGGCCCTGGACCTGCTCGACACGGCGAAGGACGCCGACTTCGCCACCGGCACCGCCGCCGAGGACGAGGCACTGGCCGACCTCATCTTCTCCGAGGAACTGCGCAGCGGCCTGTACGCGTTCGACCTGGTGCAGCGGCGCGCCAAGCGCCCGGCCGGAGCACCCGACAAGGGCCTGGCCCGCCCGGTCACCAAGGTGGGCATCGTGGGCGCCGGCCTCATGGCGAGCCAGCTCGCTCTGCTGTTCGCCCGTCGGCTGCAGGTGCCGGTGGTGATGACCGACCTCGATCAGGCCCGGGTGGACAAGGGCGTCGGATACGTCCACACCCAGATCGAGAAGGCCGTCACCAAGGGCCGGATGGACAAGCGCACCGCCGCCAAGCTGTACGGGCTGGTCAGCGGCGCGCCGAAGGCAGAGGCGTTCGCCGCGGCGACGCCGGGCCAGCGCACTTCGTTCGCTGACTGCGACTTCGTGATCGAGGCGGTCTTCGAGGACCTGGCCGTCAAGAGGCAGGTCTGGGCCGAGCTTGAGAAGGTCGTCGCGCCGGAGGCCGTACTCGCCACCAACACCTCCAGCCTGTCCGTCACCGCGATGGCCGAGGAGCTGGAGCACCCGGAGCGGGTCGTCGGGTTCCACTTCTTCAACCCGGTCGCGGTGCTGCCGCTGCTGGAGATCGTGCGGGGCGAGCGCACCGACGACGCCACGCTGGCCACCGCGTTCGCGGTCGGCAAGCAGCTGAAGAAGTCGTCGGTGCTGGTGAAGGACGCTCCGGCGTTCGTCGTCAACCGGCTGCTCACCCGATTCCTCGGCGCCGTCTTCGCGGCTGTGGACGCCGGTACCCCGCTGGACGTGGCGAACAGCGCACTGGATTCGCTGGGCCTGCCGATGCGCCCGCTCGCCCTGCTCCAACTGGTCGGCCCGGCCGTCGCGTACCACGTGGGCGGGACGCTGCACGCCGCGTTCCCGGACCGCTTCGGGGTCAGCGAGAACCTCAAGCGGATCGCCGACTCCGGCCATCCGATCATCGTCGACGACGAGGTGAACCCGGAGGTGGCCAAGCTGCTGGTGGTCGGCGACGCACCGCTGGACGCCGAGCAGGTCCGGCAGAACGCGCTGGACGCGCTGGCGCAGGAGATCCGGCTCATGCTCGACGAGGGCGTGGTGGCCGAGGCGCAGGACATCGACCTGTGCCTGATCCTCGGTGCCGGTTGGCCGTTCCACCTGGGCGGGATCACCCCGTACCTGGACCGGACCGGCACGTCCGAGCGCGTCACCGGCCGACGCTTCCTCCCCCGCGGGGCGGCCAGCCTGCCCGCCTGACCCGCCGCTCCCCCCGGAGAGCGCGGTGGCCGACAGCGTCCGTCCGGACGCCCGGCCGCCGCGCTCTTCTGCCTGCCGGCTTTCGGGGCAGCGAGCGCGGACCGGGCGTGGATAACATCACGCGTCCCGCTTCTCTCACGGGAGCTGCCCGATGTCGTACCCGCCGGCTGATTCCTATCCCCCGGTTCGCGCAATCGCGGCGGCCGGTCAACGCCCCGCGGCGGGCTTCGCCCCACCCCGACCGTCCGCTGCCGCGGGGGCGCCCGGGACGGCGTCGGCCGAGGGCAGCCGTACGGTCACCTCGAGACCACCGCCGGGCTGGGCCAGCGCCTGCACGGTGCCGCCGTGCGCGTCGCAGACCGCCCGGACGATCGACAGTCCCAGCCCGGATCCCCGCGCGCCGGTACGCTCCCGCCCACCTCGGCGGAACGGCTCGAAGAGTCCGGGCACGTCCGCCGGATCCACCTCGAACCCGGTGTTGCCGACCACGAGCCAGGAGTGCCGCCCATCGGTGCCGGTATGCACCCAGAGCCGCCCGTGCAGATGGTTGTAGCGGACCGCGTTCTCGATGAGGTTCCCGGCCAGCCGGTCGAGCAGCCCCGGATCGCCGACGACGGATGCGGTCTCCAACGACGTCTGCACCCGCAGCCCGATCCGCTCCATCTCGCGGCGCATCGCCGAGAGCGCGTTCGCGGTCCCGCCGGCCAGGTCGCACTCGGTACGCCGGCCGAGCCGGCGGCCGGCCTGCGCCTCGCTGCGGGCCAGCACCAGCAACGCGTCGACCAGCCCGTTCGCCCGTTCGGAGGCGTCCCGGACGACGGTCGCCATCCGGCGGTACTCGGCGATGTCCGCCTCGTCGTCGCTGAGCGTCACGTCGATCTCGGTACGCATCACCGCGAGCGGCGTACGCAGCTCGTGCGAGGCGTTCGCCACGAAACGCTTCTGCGTCTCGAACGCGGCGGCGATGCGGTCCAGCATCGCGTCGAACGTCTTCGCCAGCTCGGCCACCTCGTCGTCGGCGCCCGAGTAGCCGATGCGCTGGTCGAGGGTGGCCTCGCCGAGCCGCTGCGCGGTGGCGGTGACCTGGTGCAGCGGGCGCAGCGTACGGCCGGCCACCGCGTACGCCCCGGCCACCCCGACCACGCTGATCGCCAGCAGCGCCACCAGGCCCTTGACGAGCAGCTCGCCCGAGGAGATGTCGACCAGCTGCCGCTGCCACTCGCCCGCGTCGACCGTACGACCGTCGGCGAGCACCACGGTGCTACCGGGCAGCAGTTCGTCGGTCGGGCGCAGCGCGTCGCGTACCAGCAGCCAGGCGAGCAGCACGAGGATCGCGCCGGCGCCGACCAGCAGCACGCCGTTGAGCAGGGTGAGGCGCAGCCGCAGAGTCGGGCGCGGCCGGAGCCGCCGCAGCCGCCGGTCCGCGTCGGCGCTCCCGGTGGCGGTGGCGGCGAGCCCCGTCATGCTGCCACCTCGGCCGTCCGGTAGCCGGCACCCACCACCGTCTCGATCAGCGGCGGATCGCCGAGCTTCTTGCGCAGGGTCATCACGGTGACCCGGACGATGGTGGTGAACGGGTCCGTGTTGGCGTCCCAGACCCGCTCCAGCAGCTCCTCGCTGGAGACCACCGCGCCGCGCGCCTTCAGCAGTTCGCGGAGCACGCCGAACTCCTTGTTGGTCAGGTCGATCGGCACACCTGCCCGGGTGGCGACGCGCCGTGCCGGGTCCAGCACCAGGTCGGCCAGGGCGAGCACCGGTGGGGCGGCCGGCGTGGCCCGCCGGGCGAGCGCCTGCACCCGGGCGACCAGTTCGTCGAAGGCGAACGGCTTCGGCAGGTAGTCGTCGGCGCCGAGTTGCAGGCCCTCCACCCGGTCCGCCACCGTCCCGCTGGCGGTGAGCATCAGCACCCGGGTCAGGGTGTCCGAGGCCGCCAGCTCGGCGCAGATCTGGTCGCCGTGCACACCGGGCAGGTCGCGGTCCAGCACCACCACGTCGTAGCGGGTCACGAAGGCCAGTTCGTGCCCGGTGTCACCGTCGTAGGCGACGTCGACCGCCATGCCCCGTTTGCGCAACCCGCGCGCGATCGCGTCGGCGAGGTTGCGCTCGTCCTCCACCACCAGTACCCGCATGCCGATCTCCTCGCTGCCGACCTCCCGACAATCTAGGGCCTGGCGCAAAGATCCCGGCGGGCCGCCGTTGCCGGGGACCGTCGGCGTACGCGATGCTTCCGGCATCCGGCACAGCGACGAACGGACGGCACCATGAGCACAGCAGCCCCGCCCCGGACCCGGGACATCGCCTACCGCGGGTTCCGCCTCCCCGTTGAGCAGGGCTCCGGTGCCACCGAGGGGCTGCGCGGGGACGCGCGCGGGCTGCTGATCGCCGAGCCGGCCGGCGTCCGGCCCGGTCCGCCGGGCGACGAGCGGCGGTACGAGTGGGGAGCGTGGACGTCACCGCCGGTGCCCACCGGCTTCGCCGTCGGCGAGGTGGTCCCGTCGTGGACCGCGGAGACCCCTGACGGCTGCTGGATCGAGGTGGAGCTGCGCGGCTGGCACGGGGACACCCCGGCGACCGGCTGGTACCTGCTGGGCCGCTGGGCGGCCGACGACCGGACGGTGCCCCGCAGCTCGGTGCCTGGCCAGCGCGACGGGGCCGCCCGGGTGGACACCGACACGCTGGTCGTCGGCGAGGCGACGGTCAGCGGCTGGCAGTTGCGGGTGACGCTGCTCCGACCGGCCGGCAGTGGACTCGGCCCGGTGTTGCGTACGGTCGGCGCCGTCGCCACCGGCCGGCCGGACGCGGATCCCCCGGCGGCGGACGCGGCTCACGTGCCCTCCTCGACGACGGACCGGCCCACCTCTGCGGCCCGCGGTCCGGGCAGGGTGCCGGGTGTAACCGGCGCGGACCGGCCCAGCGACGCCTGGGGCGTCGTGCTGGACGTGCCCCGGTACTCGCAGCGGCTGCACGGCGCGTACCCGCACTGGGGTGGGGGTGGCGACTCCTGGTGCAGCCCCACCTGCACCTCGATGGTGCTCGCGTTCTGGAACGCCGCCCCGCCCGCGCAGCGGTACGCGTGGGTCGACCCGCCCGGCCCCCGCCCGGTGGTGGTGCACGCCGCCCGGCACTGCTACGACCACGCCTACGGCGGGGCCGGCAACTGGTCGTTCAACACCGCCTACGCCGGCCTGCACGGGGTGGACGCCTTCGTCACCCGGCTACGGTCGCTGGTTGAGGCGGAGGCGTTCATCGCCGCCGGTATCCCGCTGGTGGTGTCCGCCGCGTTCCGCGCGGGCGAGGTGCCCGGGCTGGAGTACGACACCCGCGGGCATCTGATCGTGCTGGTCGGCTTCACCTCCGACGGGGATCCGGTGCTCAACGATCCGTACGCCCCGGACGACGAGGCGGTACGCCGGACCGTGGACCGGGAGCGCTTCGAGCTGGTCTGGCAGCGCGGCAGCGGTGGGATGGCGTACGTCGTCCGTCCGGCGGAGGTGCCGCTGCCGCCGGCGCCCGACCAGGCCAACTGGTGAACGGCGCGCCGGGGCAGGTCGTTCAGGGTTTCAACCGCCACAGTCCGAACCCGCCCGCCGGCTTCCGGCAGGCCAGCTGGTAGCCGATGCTCTGACAGTTCCCGGAGGCGTCGGGCAGCACGTCGAGCGGTCGGGCTGCCCCGGCGGCCAGGTCCAGTTCGGCGACGAGCAGCCCTCCGCCCGGTCGCGGCCGGACACCGATGATCGGCCCGCCGGCGTCCGCGGGTGTGACCAGGTCCCACCGGCCCAGCTGTCCGCGTACCGCGCCGGTGACCGGGTCGAGCACCGCGAGCTCCGCTCTGCTGTCGTTCCCGACCGCGACCACCAACCCCGCACCGGTCGAGATGGCGATCCAGCCGGCGCCCGTCCAGAGCTGGCGACCGGTGGCCGGATCGACCGCCCGGAGGTCGCCGGAACGGCCCTGGAAGCAGAGGACCGGCCCGCACTCCGACGAGTAGGCGGCACCGTCGAGTTCGGTCCGCCAACGCCGGTCCAGCCGGTCCAGGCCGTACGCGGTGACCGTCGTGGACCCGCCGCCGAGCGTGACCAGCAGGTCCCCGACCACCTGCGCACCCATCTCGAGGCCCTCGGTCGGCTCGCGACCGTCGGCGGAGTTCCACAGATCCGCCTCCGCCAATACCACTCCGGTGCTCGCGTCGCGTACCACCACCCGACCGTCGGCTGTGCTGTGCACCAGCCGGTCGACACCGGACCCGTTGAATCGGAAGGTGAGGTACCCCGTCGGTGTGTCCGCCCGCCAGCGCACCCGGCCGCAGCAGCTGTCCACCACGCGCAGCGTCCCGCCCCGCTCCACGTCGCCCGTCTCCAGCAGCAGGCCGCCGCCACTGACCGGCAGTGGAGATCCCGGCTGCTGCCACCGGGATTCACCGGTGGCCGGATCCAGGGCGATGGTCACGGTGCCCGGCGGGTCACCCTCGGTGGCCTCGTAGCCGGCGACCAGCAGCATTCCGTCCCGCAGCGACATTCCCCAGTACCGCCCCCGCACCGGCAGCGGCACCTGCCAGATCCGCTCGCCCCCCGGCAGCCGGTACGCGTCCAGCCGGCGCTGGGAACCGTCCGAGCCGGTCGGTTCGACCACCAGGTACAGATCACCGGCGATCAGTGCCTCGGAACCGAGAGCCGCCGGCAGGGAGAGCACCTCACGCCGCGGCAGCGGAACTCCGGAGACCAGGGTGGCCAGCAGGAGCAGGAGCACCAGCGCGCCGCGCAGCGGCCGACCGGCGGCCCGCGGCGGCCGGGGCAGCGGCTCCTCCGGCTCGGCGCCGTGCCGCAACTCGCCGAGGTCGATGACGCGGTCGCTCACTCCGACCACCGCCGGACCTCGAACGACGCGCCGGCGGTGCGCTGGCAGATCAGCGTCGGACCCGCGCCGGCTCTGCGGCTGCCAACCGCACCGGTGATCACGTCCAGGGTGCGGACACCCGCAGCCGCGAGATCGAAGGTCGGCACGAGCAGCGAATCGAAGGCTGTCCACAGCGGACGCCGGGCCACCCGCAGCCGGGACCGGGACGGGCCGAGGCACGGGCCTGGCTCCTCGCACAGCTCACCGAGATCGATGGTTGCCAACGTCACCCTCCTTGTCGTCCGCAGCGCGTGGCCTCTACCCGGCAAACCGGCCGTCGCCGTGCCTGCCCGGCAAATGCCCCGGATCCGGCCTGTACGATGGCCCGTCGTGGCCGTGCCGGTGATAGACCCTTCGCTGAGACCCCTTGCCGACAACGACCAGGCCGAGGTCGGCCCGTCGCGACCGAGCCGACGTCGGCCGGCGCGAGCCGACCTGCTGGCCCTCGGAGCCTATGTGTTGCTCGGGGTTCTCGTCTGCCTCAACTACTGGGGCGACGTGCAGGGCCGGGTCTCCTCACACCTGCCCACCGACCACAGTTGGTTCGAATGGCTGTTCGCGCACGGCGCGTACTCGGTGCGGCACTTGGAGAATCCGCTCTTCACCGTGCGGCAGAACGCCCCGCTCGGGGTGAACATGATGGCGAACACCTCGCTGCTCGGGGTGACGCTGCCGCTGGCGCCGCTGACCATGCTGCTCGGTCCGCAGGTGATGTACGCCCTCTACCTGGGCGGGGCACTGGCGGCCACCGCGGCGACGAGCTACTGGGTGCTCTCCCGGCACCTGGTGCGTTCCCGCGCGGCGGCCTTCGTGGGCGGCGCCTTCCTCGGCTTCGCGCCCGGCATCGTGCACCACGCCAACGGCCAGCCCAACTTCGTCTCCAACTTCCTGCTGCCGCTGATCGTGTCGCGGGTGTTGCGGCTCGGCGAGCCGGGACGGTGGCGGCGCAACGGCCTCGCGCTCGGTCTGCTGGTCGCGTACCAGATCTTCATCAACGAGGAGATGCTGCTGCTCGCCGCGTTGGCGTGCCTGGTCGTCGTGGTCGCGTACGCGGTGCAGCGGCCGGCCGCCGCGCGGGCTGCGGCGGGCACGTTCACCGCGGCGCTCGGCCTCGCCGGCGGGGTGGCGCTGCTGCTCACCGCGTACCCGATCTGGTTCCAGTTCAACGGGCCGCAGTCGTACCGGGGCCTGCAGGGCGGGGTGTTCCACAACTGGGGCGAGGACCTCACGGCGTTCGTCACCTTCCCCCGGGACTCCCTGGCCGGCGACCCCGCCGTCGAGCAGACCATCGGGCTCACCGAGCAGAACTCCTGGTTCGGCTGGCCGCTGGTGCTGGTCGCCGTGGTGGCCGTGGTGCTGCTGGTCCGCCGGTCGCTGGCGGCGCGGATCACGGCGCTGCTGATGGTGCTCTTCACCGTGGCCGCGCTCGGCCCGCGGATCCGGTTCGACGGCGAGGAGACCACGGTCAACGGTCCGTGGCACCTCATCCCCGACGACCTGCCGCTGGTCGAGATGATGATGCCGACCCGGCTGACGCTGGTGGTGGCGGCCGCGGTGGGCGTGCTGCTCGCGCTCGCCTGGGACGCGCTCACGCCCGCCGGCCGTCCCGTCGTCGTGAAGGTGCCGGCCCAGCGCAGCGGCGAGCCCGACGCGGCGGAGCCGGCTGCCACAACGGCCGGGACGGCCCGCACGGCGGCCATCGGGCGGCGGTGGCTGCGCCCGGTGGGGTACGCGGCCATCACGCTCGCCCTGCTGCCACTCATCCCGCGGCCGCTTCCGGCCCAGCCGGTGCAACCGCCGCCGCACTTCGTCACCGCCGGCGGCTGGCGGCCGTACGTCCCGGCCGGACGGACCCTGGTGCCGGTGCCCATCCCGAGCAACGTGCACGGCCTGCCGACGTTGCGCTGGAGCGTGCTGACCGGGCAGGAGTTCCCGATCCCGGCGGGCTACTTCATCGGACCGAACGAGGAGGGCGAGGGTGTCTTCGGCGCCCCCAACCGCCCCACCAGCACCCTCATCTACGCCACGATGGACTCCGGCAGGGTGCCCACGCTCACCGAGGAGAACCGCCGGCAGGCCGTCGAGGATCTGCGCTGGTGGCGGGCGTCGGTGGTGGTGCTCGGCGCCCAGCCGAAGGAGGCGGTGCTGCGGGAGTTGATGACCGGCCTGCTCGGGCAACCGCAGCGGGTCGACGACGTCTGGCTCTGGGACGTCCGCCCGCTGGTGGATTGAGCAGGACGAACCGCCGCCGGTCAACGGACCCGGTCGCGGACGTCCCACACCCAGGCGCCGTCGATCTCCCGCCCGGGACCGACCAGCGCGTCGAGGGTACGGCGCACCGCCGCACCGTGCCGCAGGTCGCCCTGCACCACGATCGCGGCCCGCCAGTGGCGCAGGTCCTCGATCGCCTGCCGGTGGTGATCGTCGGTCACCACCGGCACCTGACCGGTCTCGGCCACCCGCCGCAGCAGGATCGCGGTGGGCCGGTCCGGCGGGCCCCAGCGTGCCGCCGGGTCGTCCGGGCCGCTCGGGCCGATGAAGTATCCGCCGGGGACCTGGAAGGCAAGCCCCGTACGGGCCGACCAGAACATCCCCGGGCTGACCGCCGCGCCGGTGATCGGCGGCACCGGGACCACGGTCCCACCGGCCGGTACGTGTTCCCGCCACCGCCGGTCGGCGAGGAACGCCGGGACGGTGGGAGCGGGCACGGTGCGGATCGGTGTCGGCAGCAGCGGCAGCAGCGCGGCGGCCACCGCCCCGGTCCACAGCAACCGCAGCGGCAGGCCCGGTTGGGCCACCGCACCCGGACCGGCCGGGGAGCCGCCGGGCTCGGGGGTGGTACGGAGTGGATGCACCCGGTCCAGCGAGAGAGCCAGCAGCACCCCCAGCACCGGTACGCAGACCAGGGCGAAGCGGGCCGGCACCGCCAGGTCCAGCGGGGGCAGTGCGGCCACCAGCCGGTACGGGCCGGGGATGCCGGTGTCCGTGCCGTGCACCCGGATCTCGGCGCCGAGCGACAGCAACGCGAAGAGCAGGCCGCAGCCGGCCAACGCCCGCACCAGCGCACGCCGCCCCAGCCAGAACACGATCATCGCGGCGAGCAGCAGGAGCGCGGGGCCGAAGAACGAGCTCTCCTCCGTCGGGTTCGGCGCGAGCAGCCCCGCCGGGTGATCGTTCCCGATCACCGTCTGCCGGGCGGCGGCGGTGAACGAGGCGGCGTCGAGCCGGTAGCTGTGCGCGGCGAACGGCATCCCCCGGTAGTGCTGGGGGCCGGCGAACTGGAACCAGAGCGGGTACGCCAGGAGCACTCCCGCCACCACCGCGCCGACCCCGACCCGGCCGAGCAACGCCGGTGCCGCGCGGCGGGCCACCGCCAGGTCGGCGAGCGCGTACCCGAATGCGAACACCACGACGGCCAGGGCGAGGAAGGCCAACGTCTCCTCACCGATGAAGGCCTGCCAGGCGACCAGCAGACCGAGCCAGACTCCGGGCCGGATCACCGGGCCGGGCACCGGCCGGAACAGCCACGCCAGGATCGCCGGCACCAGGAACTGGGCGGCGATGTGCAGGTGCGCGCCGGCCTGGGAGATCATCCCCGGGGCGAAGCCGCAGAAGAGCCCGCCCACCACCGCGGCGGTGCGGGAGGTGACCAGCCGGCGGCGCAGCAGCACGTACCAGGCGGTGGCGGTGCCCGCCAGGCAGCAGACGACCGCTGTGAGGAACGCGGCCTGCGAGCCGAACAGCAGGGTGACCGGGGCCAACGGCACACCGAGGCCGAGCACGGAGGTGTTCGCCATCAGGTTGATCCCGTCCGGCGCGTTCAACGCGGTGCTGTGCAGCGGGTTCTGCGGTGTGACCACCGACCGGGCCGCGTGCGCCAGCATCCACTCGAAGAGGATCTGGTCGCCCGCCTGGTGGAACAACCGCTCCGGGCGGCCCCACTGGCCGCTGGTGAGCAGCACGGCCAGCCCGACGTACCCGGTCACCACCAGCGCGTCCGCGGTCCACCTCGCGCGGCGTGGACGCCCCGCGTCCGTCGTGGCCCGAACGGACGTGCTGACGCCGGTGGACATCAAGCTGCGCGGCTGCTCAGCGTCCGCACGTCCCAGACCCAGACGTCCAACTCCCGGCGGCCGGGGCCGACCAACTGCTCGACGGTACGCCGCAGCGGCTCGACGTTCTGCTGGCTGAACGGAAGCACCAGGATCGCCGCCCGCCAGTGCCGCAGTTCGTCCAGGAATCGGCGGCGCTGCCGGTCGTCCAGCTTCGGCGTACGCCCGGTGGTGGCCACCTCCTGCAGCAACTCCCCCACACCGCTGGGCCGGCCGCCGAAGCGACCCGGGTCACCGGTGTTGCCGTTGCGTGGGGCGAGGAAGTACCCGCCCGGAATCTTGAAGTCGAGGTTGGTGGCGGCCGCCCAGCGCATGCCGTTGGTGTTGCCCATGCTCGGCACCGGGATCGGCACCAGCGTCTGGTCCGGCCCCACGTAGGCCCGCCACCGGTCGGCGGTGATGAACTTCGGCACCGGCGGGCGGGAGACCACGCTCAGCGGCAGGGGCACGATCGGCAGCAGCGCGAGGACCAGGCCGGCGACGGTGAGTGTCCGGGCGGTACGCCGGTCCGGCAGCCGCAGCGACCAGGCCCGTTGCACCGCGAACGCCAGCAGGATGGCCACCGTCACGGTGGTGATCAGACCGAACCGGGTCGGCACCACCGCGTCGAGCAGCGGCAACCGGACCAGCCACTCCCACGGCCCGGTGGCCACCTCCCGGTGCCACCAGGAGACCCGCTCGCCGAGGGAGAGCACGGCGAACAGGGCGCCGGTGACCGCGAGCGCCCGGACCATGACCTCCCGGCGCAGCCAGCACACGATGCCGACGGCGAGCAGGGCGAGGCTCCACCCGAGGAAGGCGTTCTCCTCCGAGTAGTTCGGCGCCAGGCCGACGTTCGCCCGTTGGTTGCCACCGAGCGTGGGCGAGCCTGGGGCGAAGAACGCGGCGATGTCGTTGCCGTAGTCCCGCACCGCGTCGCTGAGCCCGTGGTACGCCATCGGCCCGGCGAACTGGATGTGCAGCGGGTACGCCAGCAGCGCACCGGCCAGCAGCGCGCACACGAACAGCCCCACGGCCATCGGCCGCCACGCCGCCGCCCAACGGTGCGGCTCCTGCACGACCACCGCTAGCAGGAACACCGCGCAGGCCAGCGCGGTGAAGAGGAGGATCTCCTCGTTGATGAACGCCTGCGCGGTGACCAGCAGGGCGAGCAGCAGTCCGTCCCGGACCGGTCGGCGGGTGCGAGAGAGCACGAGCACCCGCCAGACGATGAACGGCAGCAGGTACTGGCTGATGATGTTCGGGTGCCAGTTGGCGTGCGACAGCATCGCCGGGGAGAAGCCGCAGACCCAACCGCCGACCGCCGCGGCCAGCCGGTTGCGGACCAGGTGCCGGGAGAGCACGTGGTACCAGGTGGCGGCGGTGCCGGCGAGGCCGAGCGTGACCAGCAGCACGAAGGAGACCGCGGGGCCGAAGAGGAGGGTCACCGGCACCAACGGGATGCCCAGCGCCAGGATGGCGGTGTTCGCCATCAGGTTGACGCCGTCGGGGTAGTTGAACTGGTCGGTGTAGAACGGGAACTCGCCGTGCAGCACCACCCGTACGGAGTGCGCGAGGAAGAACTGCACCTGTGCCGGGTCGCTGCTGTAGAGCGATGCGACCCGGCCGGCCGGGTCCATCCAGATCCGACTGGTCACCCAGAGCGCGGCGAGCAGGAAGACGGCGTACACCGTCAGATCCTGCCGGCGGGTGCTCCACCGCCGCCATCGGGCGGCCACGGGCGCGGTGCCACCGGTCCGGGTCGCGCCGGCCGTGCGGTCGGTCTCCTCGACCGGCGACCGCCCGGTGTCCGGGGCGGGTGGCGCATCGATGGTGGCCACCGCGGTCGCGCCGGCGCCCGCGGCGCCGCCGGCACCGTCCACGCCCGCGCAGGCCACGCTCCGATCGGGTCGGACGCCCGTGGCGGCGTCGTTATCCAGGGCGGATGCGGCGCGGGGCTCGACAGACGTCACAGTCGGCGGAGTCTACCCGAGCGGCGAAAAGGCGGAAAAACCATGGTGTCGGTCCTTTGTGGTGCGCCGTCCGGTGCGCACGGCTGGTCCGGCACGAGGTGCTGCGTCATGTTGATCGGACATCTCGTACTATGGCGCTTCCGACTTCAGGGCGAGCGATCGGGGGCGTACAGGTGGCTCCAGTCCGCCGACGCGGCACGACGGCCACCGCGCTGCTGGCCGTACTGCTGGCCACGACGGCCTGCGCTCCGGTCGCCGACCGTCAACCCGGAGACCTGCGCGTCGGCTACGACAGCCTCGACGGCACGCTCGCGATCTGGCCGCCGCGAGGCGACCTCGCCGACGACGCTTCCGTGACCGCGGCGATCACCGACGCGGTACGGGACTGGCGGTCACCGGCCGACGACCGGGTGCACCTACCCTCCTCCGGCATCCTCTTCTCCGGCGAGGTCGACGGCGCGCCGCTGGCTCTGGTCGCCGCCGACGTGCCCGGCCACAGCGCCTCCTGGCTGTTGCAGCTCACCCGCGACGGCGACCGCTACATCGTCGCGCGGGCCGCCGAGTACACCGACCCCGGTTATCTGGTCTACTCCGACGTGCTACCCGTGCTGACCAGGGCTGGGCGCCGCTATCTGGTCTCCGACCGGGTACGACGCCTCGCCGGGCCCGACGGGAAGACGCTGGCGACCAAGGACGGCGTCAGCGCGCCGGTCAAGGTGCCGGCCTGCCGCGCGGTGCCGGTGACGGCCAGCCTGCGAACCACCGAGTCGTTGCCCCGGGGTCGGGAGACGCAACGCCTGCTCGACCTCGGCACGGGCATCGACGACCCGCGCTACCCGCTGGTCGACGACGAAACCGGCTCCGGCCGGCGGGCGCTGACCGGGCTCGACACCTGTGCCCTCGCCGGGGAGCGGGGGCCGTTCGGCAGCATCCCGCGCCGCATCGGCGACCGGGACGCACCGGGCTCGGTCCCCGAGTCGTGGCCGATGTCGAAGGTGGCGGTCCGATCGCTCGGCGAGTTGACCCTGGGCCGGGGCGAGCCGGGCGAGCTCGAACAGCTCACCTGGCAGAGCGCCACCGACACGATGACCGCCGTGGTCTACCGGCCGTCCGGGCGCGACGCCCCGGTGCTCTCCCCCGCCGACCGGGTCGGCCCGTTGCAGGCCTACCGGCTACCGGTACCCGACCAACCGCTGGTGGTGTTGAGCTGGCGTTCGACGCGCGACAGCTCCCTGTCGGTGGCACCGGGTACGCCGCTGCTGGTGGAGCGGCCGGGGTTGGCGGTGATGTCGGAGCCGGAACGGCCCGAGACGGTCAGCCTGGCCGGCACGGAGAAGACCCACTACCGGTCGGTCGGCGGTCGCTGACCGGCGAGCCGCGCGCCCCGGTGGCGGGTGTCCGCCGGAGCGCGCCGGTACGCGATCCGGGTGCCGCCGCGGGGCGGCAGCGCGACGGGGGGCGTGCCGTCCCGGTGCCCCGCCCCGGGGGGCCTGAGTTGTGGCCGGCCCGGTCGTGGGCGGCGAGCCGCTCCCGCTCGTGCGACGCGCGCGCGAGCCCCGGGTTCGCGCCGGTGA
>NZ_JBEXFP010000015.1:0-137962 GCF_040606825.1 Micromonospora sp. NPDC005367
GGGTGGGGGTGGGGCGGTGGAGGGGGACGCGGGGGGTGGTGGGGCTCCCGGGGGCAGTTGCGCGGCGGGTGGCGCATAGGATGTGCGGTCATGGCACGCGTGCTCACTCCCCGTGCGGAGGACTTTCCCCGCTGGTACCAGGACCTGATCGCCAAGGCGAAGCTGGCCGACAACGGCCCGGTCCGGGGGACCATGGTGATCCGACCGGCCGGCTACGCCATCTGGGAGCGGATGCAGGCCGAGATGGACGCTCGGATCAAGGCGGCCGGCGCGGAGAACGCGTACTTCCCGCTCTTCATCCCGGAGAACTACCTCAAGCGCGAGGCCGAGCACGTCGAGGGCTTCTCGCCGGAGCTGGCGGTGGTCACCCACGGCGGTGGAAAGCAGCTCGCCGAGCCGGTCGTGGTGCGCCCCACCAGCGAGACGGTGATCGGCGAGTTCATGGCCAAGTGGGTCGACTCGTACCGGGACCTGCCGCTGCTGCTCAACCAGTGGGCCAACGTGGTCCGCTGGGAGCTGCGCCCCCGGATCTTCCTGCGTACCAGCGAGTTCCTCTGGCAGGAGGGCCACACGGCGCACGCGACGCGGGAGGACGCGCGCGCGTACGCCCGGCGGATCCTACACGAGGCGTACGAGGACCTGATGGTCAACGTGCTGGGCATCCCGGTCGTCGTCGGGCTCAAGACCACCCGGGAGCGGTTCGCCGGGGCCATCGCCACCTACACCTGCGAAGGCATGATGGGTGACGGCAAGGCCCTCCAGATGGGTACCAGCCACGAGCTGGGGCAGAACTTCGCCAAGGCCTTCGACATCAGCTACTCCTCCGCCGAGGGCGGCCGGGAGCACGCCTGGACGACCTCCTGGGGCACCTCCACCCGGATGCTCGGCGGCCTGATCATGGCTCACGGCGACGACAACGGGCTGCGGGTGCCGCCGAAGCTGGCTCCGGTGCAGGCGTACGTCATGGTGGTCAAGGACGGCGAGGGCGTGGGTGAGACGGCGGCCAAGCTGCGCGACGCGCTGCGTGACGCCGGCGTGCGGGTGGCGTTGGACGATCGCACCGACACCCCGTTCGGCCGCCGCGCGGTGGATGCCGAGCTGCGTGGCTACCCGGTACGCGTCGAGGTCGGCCCGCGCGACCTGGCCGCGGGCAACGCGGTGGTGGTCCGCCGTACCGACGGCTCCAAGTCGCCGACGCCGGTGTCCGACGTGGTCGGCGCCGTGCTGGCCGCGCTCGCGGCCGACCAGCAGGCGCTGCACGACCAGGCACTGGCCTACCGGGAGTCGCACACCACCGAGGTGAGCACCCTCGCCGAGGCGATCGAGGCGGCCGGCACCGGCTGGGCCCGGGTGCCGTGGTCCGCGGTGGGTGTCGAGGGTGAGGCCGAGGCGAACGGTCAGGGCGTCACCGTGCGCTGCCTGCTGCGGGCCGACGGCTCGGTTCCCGACACGCAGGACGAACCCGACCTCCACGCCATCCTCGCCCGCTCCTACTGAGGTTTCACCGAGGGCCCTTCCCGATGCCTGTGGTAGCGGGAAGGGCCCCTGTCAATGCCGGGGGTTGAGCGACGTGCGTTTCGAGACCGGGCGGCTGATCATGCACCGCAACGTGCGACGGGGCCGGATCGGCTGGGTACGACCGGGACGCGTGGTCAGCGACGACGAACGGGGCCTGCTGGTCTGGGTCGCCCCGGACTCGCCGGTGGCGCACGAGGTCACCGAGGCGGGGCGGGACATGCGGGCGATGCCGTTCGCCGAGTGGGTCACCTCGTCGTACCGGCTGAAGCTCGGCCGGTGGAACGGGCCGGGGCTGCTGAAGTTCCTGCCCGCAGGTGCCGCCCACTCGGTCTGGTGGTTCTCGGACGCGCAGGGCCGGTTCGCCCACTGGTACGTGAACCTGGAGGAACCGGGCGTGCGCTGGGACGACGGCGCCGTCGCCGGAGTGGACGTGATCGACCAGGACCTGGACGTGGTGGTCCGCCCGGACCGCAGCTGGCAGTGGAAGGACGAGGACGAGTTCGTCGAGCGGCTCGCCTATCCGGACGACTACTGGGTGGCCGATGAGGCGGCCGTGCGGGCCGAGGGCAAACGCGTGATCGCCATCGCCGAGGCCGGAGAGTTCCCGTTCGACGGCACCTGGTGCGACTTCACCCCGCCCGCCGAGTGGGTCGCGCCGGAGGCGCTGCCGGTCGGCTGGGACCGGCCTCCGGTGCGCTGACCGTGGCATGGCTCACCCGTTTCGGCGGCGCGAGCGGGCTCGTGACGCCTCCGGTGTGAGCGATCGGTATCGGATCTGGCAGAATGGGGCGCTGGTATCCGGCGCGCGCTCCGGCGCCCTCTAACCCGGGCGCGTCGCCAGTCCACCGAGTAGTCTCCGGCCCAACCCCACTGTGCCGGTCGGCGCTCACCCGTGCACACCGCCCCACCGGGGCCGGTGAGATCGCAACAGGAGCGAAACAACCGTGGCCGTAAAGATCCGGCTTCTGCGGATGGGCAAGATCCGCAACCCGCAGTACCGCATCGTCGTCGCCGACTCGCGCACCAAGCGTGACGGGCGGGCGATCGAGTTCGTCGGGATCTACCAGCCGAAGGAAGACCCTTCGGTGATCGAGGTCAAGTCGGAACGGGTCCAGTACTGGCTGTCCGTCGGCGCCCAGCCGAGCGAGGCGGTGCAGCGGCTGCTGGAGCTGACCGGTGACTGGCAGAAGTTCAAGGGCCTCCCCGCGCCGCCGCCGCTGAAGGTGGCTGCCGAGAAGGCTGACCGGACGGCGGCCTACGAGGCTGAGGCGAGGGCCGCGGCCGGGCTGGGCACGACCGAGGCGAAGCCGGCGAAGAAGGCGGCCAAGGCCGCCGAGGCGCCGGCCCAGACCGAGGAGCAGGCCGGTGCGGACTCCGGCGAGCAGGCCTGACGTGGCACTGCGTCCCGCGTTGGAGCACCTCGTCAAGGGGATCGTCGACCACCCGGACGACGTGCGCGTCCGGCTGGTCGACTCTCGTCGAGGTAAGCGGCTCGAGGTCCGCGTGCACCCTGAGGACCTCGGCACGGTGATCGGGCGGTCCGGCCGGACGGCCAAGGCGCTGCGCCAGGTCATCGGCTCCATCGGCGGGCGCGGCGTACGTGTCGACATCGTCGATTCGTACTGATGCTGCTCATCGTCGGCAGGATCGGTAAGCCGCACGGGATCCGCGGTGAGGTCACCGTGGAGGTGCGGACCGACGAACCGGATGTGCGGTTCGCCCCAGGCGCGGTGCTGCGCACCGAGCCTGGGGCGACGCCCCGTGCGCCGGCCGAGCCCGGCCCGGGTGTGCCGTTCCGGGTCCCGGCCGAGTTGGTCGTCGAGTCGGTGCGTTGGCACCAGGGGCGGCTCCTGGTCGCCTTCGAGGGTGTTCTCGACCGTGATGTCGCCGAGGCGCTGCGCGGCACCCTCGTCGCGGTGGAGCGTTCCGAGATCGCTCCGCCGGAGGACCCGGAGGAGTTCCACGACCATCAGCTCGTGGGGCTGAGCGTGGTCACCCCGACCGGCGAGCGGCTGGGCGAGGTCGCCCGGATCGACCACGCCCCCGCCTCCGACCTGCTGGTGCTGCGTCGCCCCGAGGGGAAGACGGCGCTGATCCCGTTCGTCAAGGCGATCGTTCCCCAGGTCGATCTCGCCGGGGGTCGCGTCGTCGTCGACCCGCCCGGCGGGCTGCTCGACCTGTAAGGGCCGTGAAGCAGGCCCTGGACCCGCTGGAGCACCCCGTCATGCGCGTCGACATCGTGTCGATCTTCCCGGAGTACTTCTCGCCGCTGGAGCTGTCGCTCATCGGCAGGGCCCGGACCAACGGCACGTTGCGGCTGGCCGTGCACGACCTGCGCACCTGGACCCACGACGTGCACCGCACGGTCGACGACACGCCGTACGGCGGCGGGCCGGGCATGGTGATGCGACCGGAACCGTGGGGTGAGGCGCTGGATGCCCTCGTGCCGCCGGAGGCGACCCCGCCCCGGCTCCTGGTGCCCTCGCCCGCGGGCGCGCCCTTCACCCAGGCGATGGCGCACGAGCTGGCCGCCGAGCAACACCTGCTCTTCGCCTGCGGGCGGTACGAGGGCATCGACCAGCGGGTGCTCGACCACGCCGCGACACGGATGCCGGTCACCGAGGTCTCCCTCGGCGACTACGTGCTCTTCGGCGGCGAGGTCGCGGTGCTGGTGATCCTGGAGGCGGTGACCCGGCTGCTGCCCGGGGTACTCGGCAACGCGGGCTCGCTGGACGAGGAGTCGCACGCCCACGGGCTGCTGGAAGCGCCGGTCTACACGAAGCCGCCGAGCTGGCGGGGGCACGACGTGCCCGACGTGCTCCGCTCCGGCGACCACGGCCGGATCGCCCGCTGGCGGCGCGAGGAGGGGCTGCTGCGTACCGCTTCGCGCCGCCCGGACATGCTCGACGCGATCGACCCGGAAAACCTGGACAAACGGGACTGCGCCGCGTTGGATCGGGCCGGATTTCAGCTGCCCCCGGGGGATGTGGCAAAGTAGAGGGGTTGCCGCAGCCGGCCGCGCCGCGGAGGGCTGCGAGGATCCTCGACCGGGGTCGGCTCGATGACCGCCATCCGGGGATCAGAATCACCCATTCGCGCACCGACTGACGGTGCGCCGTGAGCCTTACGAGGACGCAGCGATGAACATCCTGGACGCCCTTGACGCCCAGTCGAAGCGGGTCGACCTTCCTGACTTCCGCGCCGGTGACACCGTGAAGGTGCACGCGCGAGTCGTCGAGGGCAACCGGTCCCGTGTCCAGATCTTCCAGGGCGTGGTCATCCGCCGCCAGGGTGACGGGCTCCGCGAGACCTTCTCGGTCCGCAAGATCAGCTTCGGTGTCGGTGTCGAGCGGACCTACCCGCTGAACAGCCCGGCGATCGACCGGATCGAGATCGTGACCCGCGGTGACGTCCGGCGGGCCAAGCTCTACTACCTCCGCGAGCTGCGGGGCAAGAAGGCCAAGATCAAGGAGAAGCGGGAGAAGCAGCCGAGCTGACTTCCCGCTCGCCACGCCTGAGCTGCACCTATGCCGCGCCGGACCCATCGCACTACCCTGGGCGGCGCGGGCGCAGCGAGGCTATCGCCCCGCGACGCCGCGGGGAGCCGTCCACTGCCGCCCGTGGAGCCTCACCGAGGCTCCCGGGCGGTGGTGTCGTTTCTGCGGACTGGGGAGTGGCGTGGCGCAGCCGATTGACGAGGACGGCACCGTCGACCCCTGGCGCCGCCGGGTCCGCCGTAGCCGCCGCCAGATGCCGCTCTGGCAGGAGTTGCCGCTGCTGCTCGTCGTCGCGTTCTGCCTCGCGGTGCTGATCCGCACCTTCCTGCTCCAAGCCTTCTTCATCCCCTCCGGCTCCATGGAGGACACGCTGCTCGTCGGCGACCGGGTGCTGGTCAACAAGGTCGTCTACGACGTACGCGACCCGGTACGCGGCGAGGTGGTGGTCTTCCGGGGCACCGACCGCTGGGCGCCGCAGGTCGACGGGGAGCAGCAGATCGGCTTCGTGAGCAAGCTCGGCCGCACCGTGGGTGACCTGGTCGGGGTGAGCCGCCCCGGCGAGAAGGACTTCATCAAACGGGTCATCGGCGTGCCGGGGGACCGGGTGCGGTGCTGCGACGAGCAGGGCCGGGTCACGGTCAACGGCACCCCGTTGGACGAGACGTACGTCATCCAGGACTCTCCGCTGGACGTCCCGCCCAACCCCAAGGAGTGCCGGTCGCGGCGCTTCGACGAGGTGGTGGTCCCGCCGGGCCAGATCTTCGTGATGGGCGACCACCGACTGGTGTCCCAGGACGCCCGCTGCCAGGGGCCGGTGCCGATCGACAACGTGATCGGACGGGCCTTTTTGGTGGTCTGGCCGTCGTCGCGGTGGAGCACCCTTTCCGTCCCGGCGACGTTCGGCCACGTCTCGGGGCCGGTCGTCGCATCCCCGTCCGGGCCGCCTCCCGTACGGCCGACTCCGGACGGCGGCGCGCTGCTGATCCTGCCGCTCACGGTCGTGCTGGGCCGTTCTCGCGCGTTCCGGTCGGTGCCGTTCAGCCGAGGGACGTAGGCTCCTTGGCGTGATTGACGAGCAGACCGACAAGCCGCGCAGCTCCTTCTGGAAGGAACTGCCGATTCTGCTGGGTGTGGCCATCCTGGTCGCGGTGCTGGTGCGCTTCTTCGTGCTGCAGACCTTCTTCATCCCCTCCCAGTCCATGGAGAACACACTCCAGATCGATGATCGGGTGCTGGTCAACAAGCTGGTGTACGACTTCCGGTCACCGCACCGTGGCGAGGTGGTGGTCTTCAAGGCGCCGGTCGAGTGGAGCGGCCGGGAAGGTGAGGACTTCATCAAGCGGGTCATCGGCGTCGGCGGCGACCACGTCGTCTGTTGCGACGAGGACGACCACCTGGTGATCAACGGTCAGCCGCTGGTCGAGCCGTACATCTTCTCCAAGGACGGGCAGCAGGACCGGCCCGCGGACCAGGAGTTCGACGTCACCGTGCCCGAGGGGCGGCTCTGGGTGATGGGCGACCACCGGTCGGCCTCGGGAGACTCGCTCGAACACTGGCAGCAGTCCGGTCAGGACATCACCGAGGCCACCATCGACGAGGACGAGGTCGTCGGGCGGGCGTTCACCATCTTCTGGCCCGTCGACCGGGCCCGGTGGTTGAGCGTGCCGGACCAGTACGACTCGATCCCGAATTCCTGAGCCCGGGCGGGCGTGGGCGATGGGCGGCCGGTCTGGCAGGCTGGGGCGGTGACCGTCTACACCCCTCGACGTGCGGCCCGGGTGCTTCTGGTCGACACGGACGACCGGGTGCTGCTCTTCGCCGGCTTCGATCCGGCTCGCCCCGAGCACCGTTACTGGTTCACCCCGGGCGGCGGGCTCGACCCGGACGAGTCCCCGGCCGCCGGCGCGGCGCGCGAGCTGGCCGAGGAGACCGGGCTTCGGCTGACCCCGGCCGAGCTGGGTGAGCCGGTCTGGCAGGACAAGATCGAATACCCCTTCGACGGGGTCTGGTACCGCCAGGAACAGGAGTTCTTCCTGGTCCGGGTGCCGTCGTGGGAGGTGGACACGGCGGGCTTCAGCGACGTCGAGCAGGCCAGCGTCACCGGGCACCGCTGGTGGTCGGCCGCGGAGCTGGCGGCGAGCGACGAGCTGCACTACCCGGTGGAGCTCGTCGCCATCCTGTCCCGCGTGCTCGCGGCCCCGGCCCAGCCGGCGGGTCCGATCGCCGGGGGCGCCGTCTCCACGGGCGGACCGGTGGACGGCGCGCCGTGCTGACCCCGCCACGCACGATCGTGCGCCGGGAGGCCGGGCTGTACGCGCTGGAGCGGGCGCTGCAGCGACGTGGCTTCCAGCACGTCGCCGGAGCCGACGAGGCCGGCCGGGGAGCCTGTGCCGGCCCGCTGGTCGCCGCCGCGGCGATCCTTCCGGAGGGCCGGCGTGGCGAGATCGAGGGTCTGGCCGACTCGAAGCTGCTCACCCCGGCGAGCCGGGAGCGGGTCTACGACGAGGTGGTCGCTCGGGCGCTCGCGTACGCCGTGGTGATCATCCCGGCCGAGGAAGTCGACGCCCGGGGGCTGCACGTGTGCAACGTCGCCGCGATGCGCCGCGCGCTCGCGTCGCTCGCCACCCGACCGGAGTACGTGCTGACCGACGGGTTCGGGGTGGACGGGCTGGACGTGCCGGGCCTGGCGGTCTGGAAGGGTGACCGGGTGGCGGCCTGCGTGGCAGCGGCCAGCGTGCTCGCCAAGGTCACCCGGGACCGGATCATGGTGGAGTTGGACGGGACGTACCCGGCGTACGGCTTCGCGGAGCACAAGGGTTACATCACGCCGGAGCACACCGCGGCGCTGCGCGAGCACGGCCCGTGCCGCGAGCACCGCTTTTCGTATGTGAACGTGGCGAGCGTGTCGGGTCGGGACGGCAGTCCCCCACGGGCCCGCCGCCCGGTGGCTGCCGGCCGCCGCGCGCCCACCGGCGAAGCTCCGGAGACACTCTTCGGCGACGACGGTGGCCCGCTCCTCGGCGGCGCCGCGGTAGTGCTCGACGAGGCGCCGGGAGCGCTTCTGGGCGACGATTCGGGAGCACCTTCGGGGGAGGGACCGGCCGCGCTCGCCGATGGGGCGGACGAGCCGATGGAGCGCTCCTGCCCGGCAGGGAGTACCGTCGGCGTGGCGTTGGGCGAGCGGCCTCGACCGTCGGCGCCGGTGGGGGAAGATGTGGTCATGGAAGGCGGAGAGCGATGAGCGCGGAAGATCTCGAGAAGTACGAAACCGAGATGGAGCTGCAGCTCTACCGGGAGTACCGCGACATTGTCCGCCAGTTCTCCTACGTCGTGGAGACCGAGCGCCGCTTCTACCTGGCGAATCAGGTCGACCTGCACGTGCGCAACTCCGACGGCGAGGTCTACTTCGAGGTCGAGATGCACGACGCCTGGGTGTGGGACATGTACCGCCCCGCCCGGTTTGTCAAGAACGTCCGGGTCATGACGTTCAAGGATGTGAACGTCGAGGAGCTTGAGAAGCCGGACATCTCGCTCCCCGCAGACTCGGGCTTCGGCGGCTGACCCGCAGATCCCCTACCGGCGGGCGCCGCCGGGCATCGTAGCGTCGGAGTCCCCACCCGCCGCCGCACACTGCGGACCGACCAGCTCGCCTGGCACCGCCGGTCTCCGAGATCCACGGTCGTCCCGGCCGGACCCGGGTCTTCGACGGTCGGGAGCGGTTACTCCGGGACCACCGCCACCTCGACGCGCTGAACCATGTTGTTGGCGAAACCGCCCCGGTTCCACGGCTGCTCCACCGGCTGGGTACGCCCCGACGCGTCCGTCGCCCGCGCACTCAGGACGTAACGGCCCGGCTGGGGCGACCACTCGTAGTGCCAACGCCGCCAGGCGAAATCCCCGTCGGTCGACTCGTCCAGAGTGGCCGGTGCCCAGGTCGCACCGTCGTCCGTGCTCACCTCGACCGACACCACCGGCGCGTGACCCGACCAGGCCCGACCGTCCACCGTGCATGGTCCCGGCCGGACCACCCGGGTGCGGGACATGAAGTCGGGGAAACCGGGCGGGCGCACCAGGGCGCGCGGCTCGATCCGGGTCACCGGCACCCCCGGGTCGTCCGGGTTCTGCCGCAGCCGGTACGCCTGCGCGTTCTGGTAACCCTGGAACGGTTCGGTCGACACGCTGATCGAACGGAGCCACTTGACGTGTGCCATCCCGTACCAGCCGGGCACGATCAGCCGCAGCGGGGCGCCGTGCTGCGGCAGCAGCGGAACGCCGTTCATCTCGTACGCCAGCAGCACCTCCTCACGCAGCGCGTCCGCGATCGGCAGCGCCCGCTGGAAGTCCTGCTCGACACCGCGCTCGATGCCGTGGTCCGCACCGGTGAACACCACGTCGACCGCGTCCGCGGCGACGCCCGCCTCGCGCAGCAGCGGAGCCAACGGCGTACCGGTCCATTCCGCGTTCCCGACCGCCTCCACCAACCAGGGCTGGCTCACCGGCCGGGGCTCGAGCAGCGCGCGCCCGTTGCCGGCGCACTCCAGGGTGACCCGCCGGGTGACCCGGGGACGCTCACGCAGTTCGGCCAGGGTCAGGGTCAGCGGCCGGTCCACCGCGCCGTCGACGGTGAGCGCGTGCGTCGCCGGATCCAGCTCCGGGATGTCGTAGTGGATCAGCAGGTAGTGCAGCCCGGCCGGAGTGACGTCGTAGCGCAACGCCTCCAGCGGGATGCCGTGGTTGCGGGCCGCCAACTGGAGCTCCTCGGCGCTGATCCCCGCGCCGGGCTCGGAAAGCCGGGAAGGGCCGCTGACCTCGGTCGCAGCCGGCAGATCCGGGTCGTCAACGGCCGTCACGGTGATACCCCCGTCCCCACGGCGGCTACTCCACCGTGCCCGCCCCAGCTTAGGACGGGTCGCCGCGCCGCAGTACACCCGCAGCAGTGCGGGGTGTGGTGGACGACACAACCGTGCGGCCGCCCGGTCCACGTTCGCGCCGTCGACGACCTCGGGCGCAGCGCCGTGCCCGGCTCGACCCCGCTCAGGTGCGCTCGACGAACTCGAACATCCGCTCGCCGACGGGGAGCGGCCGGGGCGCACCGAGGAAGCGGTGCACGCCCACCCCGACCCGGTCGGCCGGGGAGGTCACCGCGATCGAGGTGAACCCCTCCGCCACGAACCAGTCACAGATCGTGGGCACCAGGTCGGGCGTGCGACGGTGCCGGGTCCAGAAGACCGTCCCGCCGGTCCTACAGAGTGCCGCGCAGTGCCGGACGGTGGCGCGGATGTCCGCGTCGGAGATGTTGCCGAAGACGCCGCACACGAGCACGAGGTCGGCCGGAGCGAGGTCCGCGTACGCGTCGGTGCGTGCGGCGTCGTCCACCACCACCTGCACCCCGGTCAGGCCGGCGGCCCGTGCCGCGGCGGCGGCGATCTCGGCGTTGCGGGGATCCAGCTCGACCAGGCGGGCCGTCACGTCGTCCCGGCGTGCATGGGTGGCGAGCACGGGGATCAGGTCCCGGCCCTGACCGGCGCAGAGACTGACGGCGCGCAGCGGGCCGGCGGGTGCCTGGTCCAGCGCGTCGTGGAGCTGCCGTCGCACCTGCGCCAGTCGCCGGGCGAGTGCCGAACCGGGTCGGTCGTAGTCGTCGTGCCAGGCGTACCAGTCCCGAGTCACCGCGCCAGCCTAGGCGAGCGCGACACCTAGCACAGCGACCACGGGAGCTGGGCGCTGTCCACAGGGCGTCCCGTTGTCCACAGCGGAGTCACGAGCCGAGGCGCTGCTCGCCGACACCGGGCAGACTGCGATATATGCGACTGCCTCCACCACCCTGTAGCGCCTCGTCCGGTCGTGCCGCCTCGCCGGGTTTCGCCGCCTCGCAACAGCACCGTCCCCGCCTGTTGCGCCGCCGCACCGCGCGACGCTGGCTGCCGGTTCCGGTGAGCGTCGTGCTCCTCCTGGTCACGCAGCCGGCCGCGGCGGCCCCGTCCGCGGTTCTCGACGGCCCGCCGGACGGCGGACCGGTCCGGGCGACGCCGGCGAGCCGTACGCCGATGTCGGCCGCGGACGGGTTCCGGTGGCCGGTCGACGCGCCGCCCCGGCCGGTGCGCCGCTTCGACCCGCCGCCGCTGCCGTGGCTGCCGGGGCACCGCGGCGTCGACCTCGCTGTCGCGGTCGGTGCGCCGGTGCGCGCCGCCGGCCCCGGCACCGTGCTGTTCGCCGGGATGGTGGCCGGGCGGCCGGTGGTCACCGTCGGGCACGCCGACGGTTTGCGGACCACCTACGAGCCGGTGCGGCCGACGGTCGCCGCCGGCGACCCGGTTCCCGCCGGGGCGCCGCTCGGCGTCCTGCAGGCCGGTCACGCGGGCTGCCCGGCGGCCGCCTGCCTGCACTGGGGGCTGCGCCGGGGCGAGGAGTACCTCGACCCACTCGCGTTGCTCGGCCTCGGGCCGGTCCGGCTGCTCCCGCTCGACGGGTCACGGTCGCCGGCCGGCACGGCCGCCTCAACGCTGGGCGAGCAGCGGTGGTAGCCGGACAGCCAGACGTTCGTACTCGTCGGCCCGGTTGTAAACCTGCCCGCAGAGGCGCAGCCAGCCCCGACCGTTCCAGGACATCACCGCCACCTCGGTGGCGAGCCGCTCGGCGATGTGCTGCTGCAACGCGCGGGCCGCGTCGATGGTGGTGGCCAGGGCGGGCGGCAGCGGGATGAGCCGCATGGCGACCTCAGGTCCGCCGGGCTCCGGCAGCAGGTCCGGCGCCACCCCGAGGGCGTCCCCGACCACCCGCTGGCCGTACGCGGCCAGCCGGGCGTTGTGAGCGCGTACCCGCTCGACGCCGAGACTGCGCAGCGTGAATGCGCCCACCGGGGCGGCCAGCCACGCGGTGTAGTCCTGGGTCGCCTGCCACTCCAGCCGGTCCGGGAAGCCGGCCTCCTGCTCCCAGGAGACCACCAGCGGCTCGATCCGGTCCCGCCACTGAGGCGTCACGACCAGCACGGCGGTGGCGCGTGGTGCGAACGCCCACTTGTGCAGGTTGCCCACCCAGAAGTCGGCGCCGATGCTCGCCACGGTGGTGGGCAGCATCCCGGGCACGTGCGCCGCGTCCACCAGCACCGGCACCCCGCGCTCGTGCGCGACCGCGACGATCGCGGCGGCCGGGAAGAGGCGGGCGGTCGACGAGGTGAGCTGGTCGATGACGAGCAGGCGCGTCCGGCCGGGGCGCAGCGCGTCCCGCACGGCCTGGACGATCTCCTCGTTGGTCGCGGCCAGCGGAACCGGCAACACCCGGCTCGTCGCCCCGGTACGCCGGCACTCCCGCTGGATGGAGAGCGCGACGGCGCCGTAGCCGTGGTCGGTGCTCAGGATCTCGTCGTCGGGGCGCAGCCCGAGCGACTGGAGCACCACGGCGACGCCGGTCGTGGCGTTGCTGACCAGCGCCGTGCCGTCGGGGTCCGCGCCGATGAAGGACGCCAGGTGCCGGCGGGTGTGCGCCACCCGATCAACGAGTCCCTGGGTGAAGAAGCGCAGCGGGTTGGCTTCCATCTCGTCGCGCAGTCGCTGCTGGGCGCGCTGCACGCTGATCGGTACCGCGCCGAACGAGCCGTGGTTGAGGTGACTGACCGCCGGATCCAGGGAGAAGAGCAGGCGGGCACCCGGAATCGGCTCCGGTGGCTGCGGGACGCTCACCCCGTGATCGTAACGGTGGGTGGATCATCGACGGCGGCGATCGGTCAGGCGCGCGGGTGGGCCTGGCGGTAGGCGGAGCGCAGCCGCTCCACCGAGACGTGCGTGTAGATCTGTGTGCTGGCCAGCGAGGAGTGACCGAGCAGCTCCTGCACCGCACGCAGATCCGCACCGCCCTCCAACAGATGGGTGGCCGCCGAGTGGCGCAGCCCGTGCGGACTGGTCCGGGGAAGGTCCGCCGCGTCCGCGTAGCCGCCGACGATCCGGCGCGCCGTCGTCGGGTTGAGCCGACCGCCGCGCGCGCCGAGGAACAGCGCGTCCTGCGAGTGCGGTGCGGCCAGCGCCGGGCGGCCGTGGCGTACCCACTCGTCGAGCGCGCGTTGGGCAGGCACCCCGTACGGCACGGCCCGTTCCCGGCCGCCCTTGCCGAGCACCCGGATCACCCGCCGCCCGTGGTCGATGTCGGCGAGGTCCAGTCCGCACGCCTCGCTGACCCGTACGCCGGTGCCGTAGAGCAGCTCCAGCAGCGCCCGGTCCCGAGACAGCAGAGGATCATCGACGCCGTCACCGCCAGCGACTCGACCTGGGGCCTCGACCAGCGCGGCCGCCTGATCGGCGCGGAGCACGCCGGGTAGCTCCCGGTGCGCCCGCGGGCTGGCCAGCATGGCGCCCACGTCGGCCGGTAGCAGGCCGGACCGGTGCGCCCAGGCACTGAACACCCGGGCTGAAGCGGCCCGCCGTGCCAGCGAGGTGCGGGCGGCACCGGCCGTCCGCAGCCGCGCCAACCAACTGCGCAGCACGGCCAGGTCCACGGTCGCGACGTCGACGCAACCCATCCGCGCGGCGTGGTCGAGGAGCGACACCACGTCGGTGACGTACGCCCGCACGGTGTGCGCGGAGCGGTTACGGACCTGGGCCAGGTGATCGGCGAAGTCGTCGACGGCGTCGCGTAGCGGAGGAGGCAGCGCCTGGTGGACCGCCCGGGTGCCTCGTGCCGCACGGCTCGCCGCCGCACCACCTCGGCGCGGGGCACCACCGCTCGCCGCGGGCCGGTCGTCGGCTGGCATGGCGCACAGCCTACGGGCCCGCGGGACGCTCGGCCGTTGACCGGGGCGGGCGAGCCAGCGCGTAGCCGTCCTCGCGGCGGACCACCATGGCGAGTTCTTCGAGCAGGGACAGCTTTCGCATCGCCGTCCGGACGTCCACGCCGGCCCGAGCCGCCAGTCGCTCCAAACCCACCGTGCCGCGGCGGGGCATCGCCTCCAGCACCGATCCGGCGTCGTCGTCGAGCGTGTCGAGGGGGCGGCCCGGCCCGCGTGCTGGAGGGGCCAGGTCCACGCCGATCCGACCGACCTCCTCCAAGACGTGCGCCACGCCGGTGACCAGGCGCGTCTTCGAGTGCTCCCGCAGCAGCTCGTGGGCGCCGACGGACATCGCCGACGTGACCGGACCCGGCACCGCCATGGTCGGACGATCGATGGCGAGGGCCCGGTGCGCGGTCTGGGTCGCGCCGCTGCGCGCCGACGCCTCCACGACCACCGTCCCGACCGTCCCGGCGGCGATGACCCGATTGCGGATGAGGAACCGGGGCCGCAGCGGCTCGGAGCCGGGTGCCCACTCGCTCACCAGCAGTCCGGTGTCGGCGATCCGCTCGAAGAGCGCCGCGTTGCCCATCGGGTACGGCCGGTCCACGCCGCAGGCGAGCACCGCCACGGTGAGGCCGCCGGCGTTGAGCGATCCCCGGTGCGCGGCGGCATCGATACCGAACGCGCCGCCGGAGACCACCGTCCAGCCCCGGTCCGCCAACCCGTAGCCGAGCTCGGTGGCGACGTACGTGCCGTAGCCGGTGGCGGCCCGGGCACCCACCACGGCCACCGAACGCTCCAGCGCCTCGGCCAGCGGCCACGAGCCACGTACCCAGAAGCAGAGCGGCGGTGCCGTCTCCGTGTCCACCCGGCGCTGAGCTTCGGCCAGGTGGAGGCGGCGCAGGTCGACCAGGCGCGCCGGCCACTCCTCGTGCTCCGGCGTGACGATGCGCGCGCCGAGTCGCGCCGTGCGTTGCACCGCCTCGGCCGCGAAGGCGCGCGGGTCGTCCCCGGCGACCCGGGCGGCCACTGCGGCGCGCAGCTTCCGGTCCGGCGCGCCACCATCGAGAAGCAGCTCCAGCGCGGCCACCGGGCCGAGCTCGTTCACCAGTTGATACACCGACCGGGTGCCCGGCTCGGTGAGCCAGGCCAGCGCGATCCGGGCCAGCGTCCGTTCCTCACGTTCGCTCGTGCCGGCACTCCGCTCCGCCGCCGCGCCGGTATGAGGCACGTCCGGACCGAGCTTGGCGATTCGCTCGCTCATGCCCGTACTCCGCTGCACCGCGTGCCCGTGTGAGGCACGTCCGCACCGAACTCGATGATTCGCTGGCTCATGTCGCATCTCCCGTCCGCAGTTGAATGGCCTCGAGCACGTCGTCCCGGACCGGCCGAGACCGCCCGTCCAGGTCCGCGATGGTCCAGGCCAGCCGGATGACCCGGTCGAAGCCCCGCGCCGAGAGCGAGCCGGAGTCGAGCCGGGCGCGTAACTCCGCCGTGTCGGACCCGGGCAGCCGCCACGGTGGCCGGCGCAGGTCCGGCCCGGGGACCTGCCCGTTGAGTCGGTGACCGAGCCCGGCCCACCGCTCGGCGGCCGCGTCTCGGGCGGTCGCCACGCGGCGTGCCACCGCCGCCGACGACTCCCGGTCTCCCTCACCGGCCATCAGCTCGGCGGCTCGTACCGCCGGCAACTGCACCTGCACGTCGATCCGGTCCAGCAGCGGCCCGGAGAGCCGGCCGAGGTATCGCCGGCGGGCGAGCGGGCTGCACTCGCAGTACGCGTCGCCGGCCGGCTTCGCGCACGGGCAGGGATTGGCGGCCAGCACCAGTTGCGTCAGCGCCGGGTACTCGGTGCCGCCCCGGCTGCGCGCGAGTTGGACCCGGCCGTGCTCCAGCGGCTGGCGCAGCGCCTCCAGGGCGCCCTTGCTGAACTCCGGTGCCTCGTCGAGGAAGAGCACCCCGCGATGGGCCAGCGACACCGCGCCCGGACGGGCGAGCCCGGAGCCCCCGCCGACCAGCGACGGCACGGTCGCCGTGTGATGCGGTGCCTGGAACGGGGGACGGCGCAGCAGCCGACCCCCGGGCGGGAGCAGCCCGGCGATGGAGTGCAGCGCGGTGACCTCCAACGCGGCGTCGTCGTCCAGCTCGGGCAGGATCGACGGAAGGCGCTCGGCGAGCATGGTCTTGCCGGCGCCCGGCGGCCCGAGCAGCGCCAGGTGGTGCCCGCCGGCGGCGGCGACCTCGAGGGCTCGTCTGCCCAGCTGCTGCCCGGCCACGTCGGCCAGATCGGGCCCGTCGCCGACCGGCGGCTGGTCGGCGACGGGCGGCTCGATCAACGGGGACCCGTCGCGTACGAAGGAGACCAGCCGGTGCAGCGTGTCGACGGCGCGTACCCGCACGCCGGGGATGACGGCCGCCTCGGCCGCGTTCCCCACCGGGACGATCACCCGCTCGATCCCGGCCCGGGCCGCCGCGGCGACCATCGGCAGCACCCCGCGCACCGGTCGGACGGTCCCGTCCAGACCCAGCTCGCCGAGGACCACCATCCGCTCCAGGGGGAGCAGCGGAAGCTCACCCGATCCGCCGAGCAGAGCCGCCGCGATAGCCAGGTCGAACGCCGAGCCGAACTTCGGCAGAGTGGCCGGTAGCAGGTTCAACGTGATTCGCCGGTTGGGCCAGCGCTGACCCGAGTTGACCACCGCCGCGCGTACTCGGTCGCGGGCCTCGTGCAGCGCGGTGTCCGGTAGCCCGGAGATCACCACCGCCGGCAGTCCGGCGGCCAGGTCGGCCTCCACCTCCACGAGGTGACCGGCCATCCCGACCAGCCCCACGCAGAGCACCTTCGCGTAACTCACCGGGCAGCACCCGTCCGTACGGCACGACCGGCCATCTCAGAACGCGCCCTTCAGGTGCTCGACGCGAGCCGGGCCGGCGTCGGCGAGCCGTACCGAGAGCACGTCGAAGCGGATCTCGTCGGCCGTCGTGCCGGTCTGCGCCAGCCAGCGGGCGGCGAGGCCACGCAGCCGACGGGCCTTGGCCGGTACGACCGCCTCCGCCGGGCTGCCGAACTTGCCGCCCCGTCGGGTCTTCACCTCACAGAAGGCGAGTACCGGGCCGTCCCAGGCGATGATGTCGATCTCACCGGCCGGGCAGCGCCAGTTTCGGGTGACCGGGCGTAGTCCCGCTCCGATCAGGTGCCGGAGGGCGCACCGCTCGCCGTACGCGCCGACCGCCTGGTTCCGCGTCGTCATGGGCCGGGACGATGCCGCCTCGCGACCGGGTTCGGCGACCCTTCGCCGGCCTGGCTGTGGACGACCCTGCCGCTGTGGACAGCCGGACGATCAAGCCGTCCCCGTGTTATGGCGACCGTCGGTCGAGCCGCTGCTGCCGGTGGCGAGTGGCAGCTGCCGATGGTGCACGTCGGCAAGTCGACGGACCGGGGTGGGCTGACGGCGGTCGAACCGGGTCGCATACGGTGCCGGACGTGGACGGACGACGGAGCTTCCCCGACGATCAGGAATTGCGCTGGTACGCCGACGAGCGCGACCGCGGCTACGAGCCGGAGTGGCCCGGCCCGGACGAGCGCCACCGGGACGAGGAGGTCCGCGTACCGGAGCAGCGCGGTGCCGCCGAGGAGCCCCGGTACGGCGACGGCGCCGGGTACCGCGAGCCGGCCCGTTTCGGTGCGGACACCGAGCCCGCCCGGTTCGGTGCATCCGACCGGCCGGGGCGGGGTAGCACGGCGGAGAGCGATTCCGGCCGGTTGGCGGCGGCCGAGTCGGAGACCGGCCGGTTCGGCTCGACCGGGTCCGAATCCCTGCGTTTCCCGGCGGTGGACGCCGACGGTGGTCGGGTCGACCAGGCCGACGCCCGGTTCGGGACGACGGACCCGGGGTTCGGCGTCACCGAGCGGGAACCCCGGCGACGGGCCGTTGTCGAGCCGGAGCGGTTCAGCGCCGCGGGCGAGCCGGTGCGGTTGCCGGTGGGTCAGCGCGAAAACGACGATCCGGCACGTTTCGGTGCGGCGGCGCGCGCGGACGACCAGTCCACCCGGTTCCCGGTCAACCCGCGCCTGCCCGACGAGCCGGGCCGGTTCGGCGAGGCCGTGCGGTCGGAGGACGAGGTGGCACCCTTCGGTGCGGCCGGTGCGGCCGGTGCGGCCGGTGCGGCCGGGGACGAACGGGTGGATTCCGCCGGCCGCCGGGCGGACCGCGTCGCGCGGGCCGGTACGGACACGGACGTCTCCGGTGAGCTGACCGGACGTCGGGCGGCGCGGGAGGCCGCCGCCGTGGACGTCTCCGGTGAGTCGACCGGACGGCGGGCCGCCCGGGAGAGTACGGGCTCGGACGTGGCGCGGGAGGCTGTGACGGCCGGCCCGGCCGAGTCCGCCGACCCGGTGCAGCCGTCTCCGTTGGGCGGCTATCCGATCGTGGATCCCAACCGGGCGGCGGAGCCGCCGCACCCGCTGGATATGCCGACGGGCGTGATGCCGCCCGTCGCGCCGCGAGCCGATTCTCCGGCGTACCCGTCGGGTGGCCTGCCGGACGCGGGGCGCCCGACCGGCGACGGGGTCTACCGGACGCGCCGTCCGGTTCTGGCCATCTTCTTCGCGCTGCTGGTCGTGGTCTTCGAGGCGCCGGCATTGCGGTTGCTCGCCGACGGAGTGACCGGAGACCCGGTCTCCGCCGGGAACGTGGTCGCGGGAACCTTCCTGGTGGCCGGCCTGCCGATCTTCGCGATCGGGCTGTACGGGCTCCGTACCGGTGGATTGTCCCTGGCCGAGGGGAGTCGGGGCTGGCTGCGGCCGCCGACGGCCTACCTGACCGTGGCCCTGGTGCTCTTCGTGGCGGCCGCGCTCGCGGCCGGCTGATCCGCCTCAGCGCATCGGACCTTCGCGCGGCTGCGGCCGCGCACCCGCGGGCCGTGGGGCGGGCAGGGGGCGTACACTGGTCGACTGGCGACCGCCTCGCGCGGTCGACCTCGCGTGCCCTCTCCACGGTTCGTCGTGGGGCGACGGCCTCCCTGGTCCCGATCTTGGTCGGGTCCACCATGGGCCGGCGACCAGGCGCCAGGACGCCCGGCCACCGGCCGGGCGTGACAACCAGGGACCTTGAGGAGTACCCCAACCATGGCCGTCGTGACCATGCGTCAGCTGCTGGAGAGCGGTGTCCACTTCGGGCACCAGACCCGCCGCTGGAACCCGAAGATGAAGCGCTTCATCATGACCGAGCGCAACGGCATCTACATCATCGACCTGCGCCAGACTCTCGACTACATCGAGAAGGCGTACGACTTCGTGCGCGGCACCGTCGCAGAGGGCGGCAGCATCCTCTTCGTCGGCACCAAGAAGCAGGCCCAGGAGGCGATCTCCGAGCAGGCGACCCGGGTCGGCCAGCCGTACGTGAACCACCGCTGGCTCGGTGGCATGCTGACCAACTTCCAGACCGTGTACAAGCGGCTGCAGCGGATGAAGGAGCTGGAGGCTCTCGGTGACCTGAGCGGCACCGCCGCCGGTTACACCAAGAAGGAGACCCTGCAGCTCTCCCGCGAGAAGGGGAAGCTGACCCGCACCCTGGGTGGTCTGCGGGACATGCAGAAGCTCCCGGCCGCGATCTGGGTGGTCGACACCAAGAAGGAGCACATCGCCGTCGACGAGGCCCGCAAGCTGGGCATCCCGGTGATCGCGGTGCTCGACACCAACTGCGACCCGGACGAGGTCGACTTCCCGATCCCGGGCAACGACGACGCGATCCGCTCGGCCGAGCTGCTGACCAAGGTCGTCGCCGCCGCCGTCGCGGACGGTCTGATCGCCCGCTCCGGCCGTCGCCGCGGCACCGACGAGAAGCCCGAGCCGGGTGTCGCCTCCGACGAGCCGCTGGCCGAGTGGGAGCGCGAGCTGCTCGAGCAGCCGAAGAAGGCCGACGAGCAGGAGCAGCCGGCGGCGGCCACCGCCGCCGAGCAGGAGCAGCCGGCGGCGGCCACCGCCGCCGAGTGACCGTACGTCGCTGCCTCGCCGTCGGTTCCGTATCGGCGGCGGGCAGCGGCCGCCCGGGCGGGCACATTCGGCCCGGATCCGGGTAATCGGCCCCTCCGACCATCCACACGTCGTCTCAACATCGAAGAGAGAGCCATGTCCCAATTCACC
Source organism: Micromonospora sp. NPDC005367 (assembly GCF_040606825.1). Classification (NCBI taxonomy): domain Bacteria; kingdom Bacillati; phylum Actinomycetota; class Actinomycetes; order Micromonosporales; family Micromonosporaceae; genus Micromonospora; species Micromonospora sp. NPDC005367. Next base: position 19,919 of record NZ_JBEXFP010000015.1, read on the forward strand.
GCCGCGGACGTCAAGAAGCTCCGCGACCTCACCGGCGCCGGCATGATGGACAGCAAGAAGGCGCTGACCGAGGCCGAGGGCGACTTCGACAAGGCCGTCGAGATCCTGCGCGTCAAGGGCGCCAAGGACGTCGGCAAGCGGGCCGGTCGCACGGCCGCCAACGGTCTGATCGCGCACTCCGGCCAGGCGCTGCTCGAGCTCAACTGCGAGACCGACTTCGTGGCCAAGACCGAATCGTTCATCACGCTGGCCCAGCGGCTGGTCGAGCACGGTGTCCGGGCCGGTGTCAGCAACGCCGAGGAGCTGCTCGCCAGCGAGCTGGACGGTAAGACCGTCGCCGAACTGATCCAGGAGCAGTCGGCCAAGATCGGCGAGAAGCTGGTCCTCAAGCGGTTCGTCAAGCTCGACGGCACCACCGCCGTCTACCTGCACCGCAAGGCCCAGGACCTGCCCCCGGCGGTCGGCGTCCTGGTCCAGTACGCCGGCAAGACCGACGAGGCCGGCGACGCCGACGCGCGTGGCGTGGCCATGCAGATCGCCGCGATGCGGCCGCAGTACCTGACCCGTGACGAGGTGCCGGCCGACGTCGTCGATTCCGAGCGGCGCATCGCCGAGCAGACCGCCCGCGAGGAGAACAAGCCCGAGGCGGCTCTGCCGAAGATCGTGGAGGGCCGGGTGAACTCCTTCTTCAAGGACTTCGTCCTGCTGGAGCAGTCGTCGGTCACTGACAACAAGAAGTCGGTGAAGCAGGTGCTGGCCGAGGCCGGCATCGAGGTCACCCGCTTCGTGCGGTTCGAGGTCGGCCAGGCCTGAGCCGCCACCGGGCGCCTCGGCGCCCGTGGGTAGGGAACGTCGACGAGGAGGTCGCCGGTGTACGTGACAGGCACCGCGGCCTCCTCGTCCCATAGGGTCGGCAACGGCAGTTTCGGCGGTACGCGGCGCACGGCGCGCCGGTGTGGGAGAGGGCGGGTCGGATGACGCAGGTTGTGAATGACCGGACGCTGGCGGTGGAAGACCCCACCGCCCCGCCGCCTGGCCGGGCTCGTCGGGTGGTGCTCAAGCTCTCCGGCGAGGTCTTCGGCGGTGGCGCGATCGGGGTCGACCCGGACGTCGTCCAGGCCATCGCGCGACAGATCGCCACGGTGGTTCGTCGAGGCGTGCAGGTCTCGGTGGTGGTCGGTGGCGGCAACTTCTTCCGCGGCGCCGAGCTGCAGAAGCGCGGCATGGACCGGGCTCGCGCCGACTACATGGGCATGCTCGGCACGGTGATGAACTGTCTCGCTCTCCAGGACTTCCTGGAGAAGGAGGGGATCGAGACCCGGGTGCAGAGCGCCATCACCATGGCCCAGGTCGCCGAGCCGTACATCCCGCTGCGTGCCATCCGGCACCTGGAGAAGGGACGAGTGGTCATCTTCGGCGCCGGCGCCGGCATGCCGTACTTCTCCACCGACACGGTCGCCGCGCAGCGCGCGCTGGAGATCCACGCCGACGTGGTCCTGATGAGCAAGAACGGCGTCGACGGTGTGTACACCGCCGACCCGCGGATCGACGCCACCGCCAGCAAGTTCGACTCGATCACCTTCTCCGAGGTGCTGCGCCGCAACCTTCGCGTGGCGGACGCGGCGGCGTTCAGCCTCTGCATGGAGAACGGCCTGCCGATGCTGGTATTCGGCGCGCAGGGGGAGGACACCATCGTGCGCGCCGTCGGTGGCGACAAGATCGGCACCTTGATCACCGCCTGAGCGGTCGCCCTCCGGCGACGGCAGCGGTCCTCCGACACACAGCAGAGCCCACCACGAGCAACAGAAGGAGGCGAGGAGACCGGTGATCGACGACACCCTCCTCGAGGCCGAGGAGAAGATGGAGCGTGCGATCGAGCACGCGAAGGAGGAGTTCGGCGCGATCCGGACCGGCCGGGCGAATCCGGCCATGTTCTCCAAGGTGATCATCGACTACTACGGCACGCCCACTCCGCTGACCCAGATGGCCTCCGTCGCGATCCCCGAGCCGCGCATGGCCATCATCAAGCCGTACGACACCTCGCAGCTCAACGCCATGGAGAAGGCGATCCGCGACTCGGACCTCGGGGTGAACCCGAGCAACGAGGGCAGCCAGCTGCGCATCGTGCTCCCGCAGATGACCGAGGAGCGCCGCCGCGACATGATCAAGGTGGCCCGGCACAAGGGTGAGGAAGCCAAGGTGGCGATCCGCAACGTGCGCCGCCGCGGCAAGGAGGAGCTGGACCGGATCGTCAAGGATGGCGAGGCCGGCGAGGACGAGGGCCGCCGTGCCGAGAAGGAGCTGGACGACCTCACCCAGCGCTTCGTGGCGACCGTCGACGAACTGATCAAGCACAAGGAAACCGAGCTGCTCGAGGTGTGATCGCCCCACCCGCCGGGCACCGCAGGTGATCCGAGGCCCGTTCCCGACGTGGGAACGGGCCTCGTCGCGTACGTCAGCAGGGGATCCGGACGGTCCTCGTGGTCTCGGTCAACTGCTCGCTGGTGTACGCGTCGCGCAGGGCGAACTGTACGGTGGCCCGACCGGCGCGCAACACCGGATCGAGCCGGGTGAAGCCCATCGAGAGCTCGCCGTGCCGCCGTCGCACCGAACCTCGGCGGCGCCACGCCCCGAGGTGGCCCAGAGCGTCGGCAGACCGTGCTGCACCAGCGAAGCCGGCAGCAGGTAGTCGCCGGTGGGGCAGTTTCGGGCGGTGCCGATGACCGAGGTCGCCGGGTACGCCTCCTCTTGGAAAGGCGGCTGGAACAGGTACAGCGGACCATGGGACGGTGTCGGCGTCAGTACCTGATCGCGCACGCCAGGAGTCGGATCGGCGACTGCGGTGGCGGCCTGACGATGGTCCGGCGGGTCAGCCTCGCCCCTCCGCGGCGGCCATCGGCCCGGCGGCGACGCCAGGTCGGCCCGAGCCTCGTCCGCCGTGCCCGGGCGGCCGGTGCAGTAGGCTCGGCACGATTCCCGGCCACCTGACGGTGACCGTCGGGGATCGACCGCCCGTCGGGCCGGTCAATCCGAAGGAACAGTCGTACGTGTGTAGGGGATGCTTGTGGTCTTGCGTCATGTGGTGGTCCTCGTGCCGCGTCGCGGTGCGTGATGTCCCACCTCGACCCCTACGGCGGCGCTGAGCCCCGAGGCTGGGACCGGCCGGAACGGCCGGTGGCCCTGCCGTGGCCGGATCCGGAGATCGATCCGGGGCAGTGGGCGCGAAACCCCGGCGCCGGTTCGGAGCTGCACGCCGAGCCGCGCTCCCGCTCCCGGCCGCACGCTGACCCGTACGACGACCGTGGCAGGCCGTACCCGCCGGATCCGTACGACGACGGGCAGCACCCGGGCCCGTCGCGCCCGGACCGAGGTGGACCGCAGCGCACCGGTGAGCGGGACCCGTACCAGGGCCGCCGGCCCGACCCGTACGGCGACGCCGACCCCTACCGGCCCGACCCCTACCGGGAGCGGTACGGCGAGGATCCGCACCCTGACCGGTACGACGATCCGCACCCTGACCGGTACGAGGACCGTGGCCGCGACCCGCACCGGGAGCGGTACGACGAACCCCGTCGTCCCGACGAGCGCGGGTATCCCGACGAACCGGCCGGACGGTACGACGTCGATCCGACTGGCGGCCCCGCCCGGTACGACGACGACTCCGGCTTCCCGACGGCGCAGCTCGAGCCGATCCGGGCGGAGATCACCGCCGACCCGGATCCCGAGCCGGAACCGCCCCGAGGCCGGCGGGGGCCCGGCAAGCGGCGGGCCAGCGCGGACCGTCCCGCCACCCAGCAGGCGTCCGGCCGGGCCGGCCGCAACCTGCCGGCCGCGATCGGCGTCGGCCTCGGGCTCGGCGCCGTCATCCTGCTGACGCTCTTCCTCTACCCGCCATCGTTCCTGGCGGTGATCGTCGCCGCCGTGTCCGTGGGTGTCTGGGAACTGGCCCGGGCGGTACGGCGCAGCGGCGCGAACCCGCCACTGGTGCCGCTGATCGCCGGCGGAGCGCTCACCGTGGGGCTGGCCTGGTTCGCCGGCCCGGACGCGCTCAGCCTGGGCCTGCTGGTCACCGTGCTCGGCACGATGATCTGGCGGCTGGGGGACGGTCCCGGTGGCTACCAGCGTGATCTGACCGCGGCCACCCTGGTCGCGGTCTACGTGCCGTTCCTCGGCGGGTTCGCGGCGTTGCTGGCGGCGGCGCCCGACGACGGTCCGTGGCGGATCCTGGCCACCCTGATCGCGGTGGTGCTCTCCGACACCGGCGGGTACGCCGCGGGCGTCTTCCTGGGTAAGCATCCGATGGCCCCCTCGGTCAGCCCGAAGAAGTCCTGGGAGGGCTTCGGTGGGTCTCTGACGGCCGCGGCGCTCGGCAGCGCGCTGCTGATCTGGCAGGTGTTCGACGTGGCCCCGTGGTGGGGCGCGCTCTTCGGTGTCGCCGTCTCCTGCGTCGCGGTCCTCGGCGATCTCGCCGAGTCGATGATCAAGCGGGACCTCGGAGTGAAGGACATGAGCAACCTCCTGCCCGGGCACGGCGGGCTGATGGACCGGCTCGACTCGATTCTCTTCGCGGTGCCGGTCGCGTATCTGCTGCTGGCCGTCCTGGTGCCGGTGGCCGGGTGAGTTCGCGGGGCGCCGGCGGGGTGCGTCGCCGTGCCGTCGGCGGGGTGCGCCGCCGTGCCGTCGGTGCCCTGACCAGAGGGTCGGGGTCGGTTCGGCACCTCCGGACAGGTGCGCACGCCGTTCGGCGTGACAGACTGGACCCGCCATGACGAGCCTGCCCTTGATCCCCACCGCGCCCGACAAGCCCGCGCGTCGCGCCGCCATGCCCCAGCAGCACCTCGCCGACCTCGACCTGGCGGGCCGCCAGGCGCTCGTCGCCGAGCTCGGCGAGCCGGCGTTCCGCGCGAAGCAGATCTCCAACCACTACTTCGGCCGGCTGGTCCGTGATCCGCAGCTGATGACCGACCTGCCCGCCGCCACCCGGGAACGGCTGGCCGACCGGCTGATGCCCCGGCTGCTCACCTCGGTTCGGGAGCTGACCTGCGACGACGGCGCAACCCGTAAGGCCTTGTGGCGGCTGCACGACGGATCGCTCGTGGAGAGCGTGCTGATGGGCTACCAGGACCGGGTGACCGTCTGCATCTCCAGCCAGGCCGGCTGCGGCATGGCCTGCCCGTTCTGCGCCACCGGCCAGGCGGGGTTGACTCGCAACCTCTCCACGGCGGAGATCGTCGACCAGGCCGTCTACCTCGCCGGCGTGGCCGCTTCCGGCGCGGTGGCCGGGTCCCCGGCCCGCCTGTCGCACGTGGTCTTCATGGGCATGGGCGAGCCGCTGGCCAACTACTCCCGGGTGGTCGCGGCGATCCGCCGGCTGGTTGCCCCGGCCCCGGAAGGGCTCGGCCTGTCCCAGCGGCACATCACCGTCTCCACGGTCGGTCTGGTGCCGGCCATCCGCCGACTGGCCAGCGAAGACCTCTCTGTGACCCTTGCGCTGTCGTTGCACGCCCCCGATGATGATCTGCGCGATGAACTGGTGCCGGTCAACCAGCGCTGGAAGGTAGCCGAGGTGCTGGACGCAGCGTGGGACTACGCCGCCCGGACGGGACGCCGCGTGTCGATCGAGTACGCAATGATCAAGGACGTGAACGACCAGCCGTGGCGTGCCGACCTGCTCGGGCGGCTGCTGGCCGGCAAGTTGGCCCATGTGAATCTCATTCCGCTCAACCCGACGCCGGGCAGCCGCTGGGACGCGAGCCCGAAGCCGGTCGAGCGTGAGTTCGTTCGGCGCCTGCGCGCCGCCGGGGTGTCCACCACGGTGCGGGACACCCGAGGGCGCGAGATCGACGGCGCGTGTGGGCAGCTCGCCGCCGCGGAGGACAGCGACATCGACCGCGCCGCAGCGGCATCGGCGTGACCAGGCGGGGCGAAGGAAACCAGGAGACATAGTGGCGAGTCAGGGTCAGCGCTTCCGGCGTAAGGCGGTCCGCCGGGGATACAAGGTCGACGAGGTGGACGCCTTCCTCGACCGGGTGGAGGCGACGCTCGCCGGCCAGCCGGTGGGCGCGCCCGTGGCCTCCCAGGAGGTCCACGACGTCGTCTTCCGGGTCCGCTTCAACGGCTACGACGAGTGGCAGGTCGACCTGCACCTCGACCGGGTCGAGCGCCAGCTGGCCGAGATGGAGGAGCGCGGCGGCGTACCGGGGCGCGGCGGGGACTCCGGCATGGGCGACCGGCTCGGCATGCCGGATCGGATGGGTCCGCCTGACCGGATGGGTCCCCCTGACCGGATGGGTCCCCCTGACCGGATGGGTCCCCCTGACCGGATGGGTCCCCCTGACCGGATGGGTCCGCCCGACCGGATGGGTCCGCCCGACCGGATGGGTCCGCCCGACCGGATGGGTCCCCCTGACCGGATGGGTCCGCCCGACCGGATGGCCCCCCCGGATCGGATGGGTCCGCCGATGCGTGACGAGCGGGGCATGCCTCCGGTCCCGCAGCCGCCCCGGCCGATGCCCGCGCAGGCCGGCCCGCCCACCGATCGTTACGGGCGCTACGACGAGCCGACCGGCGCCTTCTCCGGCGGGTACGACGCCCCACGCGGTGGGTACGACGGTCCGCGCCCACCGGCCGGCCCCGGCATGCCGATGGGCCCCGGTGGCCCGGGCGGTGCACCCCTTCCGCAGCGCGGCCTGCCCTCGGCTCCGAGCGGGTACGGCCCGGAGGAGCCACGCTTCGACGGCTTCGAGGCCGGCCGACGCGCCCGCCCCGACATGACCGCCGAGATCCGGATGCCCGAGCGGGATCCGCGCGAGATGATGCCCGAGCGGGATCCGCGCGAGATGATGCCCGAGCGGGATCCGCGCGAGATGATGCCCGAGCGGGATCCCCGTGACATGCGTCGTGGTCCGGCCGGCCCGCCGATGCCTCAGCAGGGCTTCGGTGGAGCGCCGATGGGTGGCCCGCCGGCCGTGCCCGGTCCGCCGCCCATGGCCGGCCCCCCGGTCGGCGGCCCCCCGATGGGTGGTCCGCCGATGGCCGGTCCGCCCGGGAGCGACCTCTACCGGGTCGACCAGATCCGCCGCAGCTTCCAGGTGCGCCGCTTCGGCAGCGGGTACGACCCGGACCAGGTCGACCGGTTCTTCGAGAGCCTGCTCGGCGGGATGGCCGGCCGCAATCAGATGCCGGTGAACCCGAAGGACCTGGACACCCTGCGTTTCGGCCTGGTGCCCGGCGGCTACTTCGAGGCGGAGGTCGACGCCGCGCTCAAGGACGTGCAGGACATCCTCTTCGGCCGCTGACGCCCGCGAGCAGCAGGTGGCCCGAACGGCCACGCCGCGCACGACGAGGGCCCGCCCTACCCGATCGGGAAGGGCGGGCCCTCGCGCATGGTCACACCGGGTGGACCCGCCGCCGGCGCCGGGTCAGGACCGCAGGCCGGCGCGACGCAACACGGCGTCGCCGATGACGATGGCCAGAAGCAGTGCGGCCAGGCCGACCAGCCAGATCTCCTCGACCTTGCCCTCGTGGTTGCCGCAGAACGCCATGATCACCAACACCGCCGCCGACAGCACCGCCCCGATCCGTGCGGACTTGCGGTGCCCGGGCTTGTGCTGATCTGGCGCGGTTACCGGCTCACTTCCTGCCACTGTCGGTCCTTCCCTCGCGATCGGATCTCCGGTTAGTCTGGCACGCCCCGTACCGGCCGCGGCGCAGGGTCCGACCTGAACGGGGGCACGCGTGACCCGTGAGGGCCGCCGGACGTCACTCAAGGGTGCGTACGGAGCGGGGGGACCGACGACCGGCGGCCGGCCGAGAGTGACCGGAGCGTCCAGCCGGCGGACGGCACGGCACTACCGGCGTCGCGGACCGGGGGCCGCAGTCACTCCGGTAGCGTTTGGCGTACACCTTGATACGTCTTTTTGAGGGGGAAACTGCGGTGCGAGTGACCGGTACCGGGCACGCCAGCATGCGGATCGACACGGCCGCGGGCAGCATCCTGTGCGACCCGTGGGTCAATCCGGCCTACTTCGCCTCCTGGTTCCCGTTCCCCGACAACTCGCAGCTCGACTGGGAGACCCTCGGCCAGGTCGACTACCTGTACGTCTCCCACCTGCACCGGGACCACTTCGACGCGAAGCACCTGCGTGACTTCGTCTCGAAGGACGCGACCGTGCTGCTCCCCGAGTTCCCCACCTCGGAGATGGAGGACGAGTTCCGGGCGCTGGGCTTCACCAAGTTCATCAAAGCCCCGAACGAGCAGGTCGTCGAGCTGCCCGGTGGCCTCAAGGTCATGATCCAGGCGTTGACCAGCCCGACCGACGGGCCGATCGGTGACTCGTCCCTCTGGGTCGAGTACGACGGGGTGCGGCTGCTCAACCAGAACGACGCCCGACCCACCGACCTGAGCGTCTTCGCGAAGCTGGGTCACGTGCACGCGCACCTGCTCCAGTTCTCCGGCGCGATCTGGTACCCGATGGTCTACGAGCTGCCCCAGGCGGCCAAGACCGCGTTCGGCAAGCAGAAGCGGGACCGGCAGTTCGACCGCACCTGGCGTTACATCGACGACCTGAAGGCCGACCACGTCTTCCCGATCGCCGGCCCGCCGTGCTTCCTCGACGACGAGCTGTGGCAGTTCAACGACATCTTCGGCGACGAGGGGAACATCTTCCCCGACCAGTCGGTGTTCCTGGCCGAGTACGCCAAGGTCGGCGGCACCAACGGCATCGTGTTGCTGCCGGGCAGCGTCGCCGAGGTCACCACCGAGGACGCGACCACGACCCACCCGGTTCCGGTCGAGGAGTTCTTCGCGAACAAGGTCGCCCACCTGGAGGAGATGCGGGAGCGCAAGCGCCCGATCATCGAGGCGGAGAAGGCGTCCTGGCGGCACCCCGAGGTCGACGTGCTCGGTGAGATGAAGCGTCGCATCGAGCCGTTGCTGGACGAGTCGATCTACCTGGCGAAGGGGGTCGGCGGCCCGGTCCGCTTCGACCTGGTGGGCTACGACGGCACCAGCGTCGAGTCGATCGTGGTGGACTTCCCGGGCAAGGAGGTCCGGCCGTACGCGGACGAGAAGGTCCGCTACCGGTTCCGGACCGAGCGGGCGCTGATCGAGCAGCTGCTGCACAGCGGCGAGGTGGACTGGGTCAACTCGCTCTTCCTGTCGTGCCGCTTCTCGGCGGCGCGGATCGGGCAGTACAACGAGTTCGTCTACGCGTTCTTCAAGTGCCTCTCGGAGGAGCGGCTCCAGTACGCCGAAGGCTGGTACGACGAGCACGAGCGGGCCGTCGACGCGGAGGACATCACCATCGGCGACTGGGTCGTGCAGCGGCGCTGCCCGCACCTGAAGGCGGACCTGAGCCGGTTCGGCATCGTCGAGGGGGATCAGCTCACCTGCCAGCTGCACGGTTGGCGGTTCGACCTGGCCAGCGGCCGTTGCCTCACCAGCGTCGGCCACAAGATCCGTGCGCATCGCGCAGACGCTGCCCCGACCCCCGAAGCCGCGAGCTGATTCCGGTCCCGTCGCGCCCTGTCCGGGCGAACATGGACATGTGGTGAGCCGTTCGTAGCGGACGCCACAACTTCATGATCGGCGGGAGCGGGGCGTGACCGAGGGGGACGACGAGTCACGGTACCGGTACGGACGGGACCGTGAGATGGCCCGGGACGCGTCCCGGGTGGAGGCGTTCAGCGACGCGGTCATCGCGATCGTGCTGACGCTGATGGCGGTCGACCTGCTCCAACTCGGCCCGGCCCGCAGCCACGGGTCGGGCCTGGTCGGGGCGCTCCGGCACGAATGGCCGGCCTACCTCGCGTACGTGATCACGTTTGCGATCGTCGGTCAGGTCTGGCTCACCCACCACAACATGTGGCGGTACGTGGTCCGGGTGACCAGGTGTTGCTCGTGTTCAACCTTGCCCTGCTGCTCTTCGTGGCGGCCATCCCGTTCGCCGCGGACCTGCTCGCGGACCACCTGCGCGGTAGCGCCGCCGACCAGCGGCTCAGCGCCGGGCTCTACGTCAGTGCGGTGCTCGGCGAGGCCCTCTTCTTCAACCTGAGCTGGTGGTGGGCTCGCCGCCGCGGCCTGCTGCACGCCGACCTCGATCCGCGGCTGGCCCAGGCGGTCGCCCGTCGATTCCTGCTCGGGCCGCTGCTCTACCTGATCGCGTTCGCCTTCGTCTTCGTCAACCCGATCCTCAGCCTGATCCTCTATCTGCTGCTGGTCGGCGTCTACCTGATCCGCGGCCCCGGCGACCTACCCTCCTACGCCCGCTGACCACCCCAACCGGACCCCGGACTCCCGCGTCGGAGCACCCCGGACTCCCGCGTCGGAGCACCCCGGACTCCCGCGTCGGAGCACCCCGGACTCCCGCGTCGGAGCACCCTGGACTCCCGCGTTGACCATGAAGTTGTTGTCGCGACGCGCCGTGACGGACGGCAACAACTTCACGATCACGCGGGTGAGTGAGGTTGGGGTGGGGGGTTAGCGGGTTAGGTCGTGGAGGATGCGGTGGGCGGCGTTGTGGCCGGCCGCGCCGATCACGCTGCCGGCCGGGTGGCAGCCGGCGCTGCCCGCGTACACGCCGTCGACACCTGTCGCGTAGGGCATCCGGTCGGTGAAGGAGACCGTGTTGTCCACGTGGTGGATATGACCGCCGGTGATGCCGAAGTGCTCCTCGATGCCGGGCGGCGGCAGCGGCACGGCGTCCGCGATCAGGTCGCCGGTGCCCGGCGCGTACCGCTCGCATATCGCGACGAGCTTCTCCACATAGCCGGGCAGCGCCGCCTCCCACGTCGTGCCCGCCAGGTCGTACGGCACCGACTGGACGAAGAGCGCCGACGAGTGGTGCCCCCCGGCGTCGGAGAGCGACGGGTCGACGGTGGTGTGCAGGTACCACTCGATGGTCGGCTCCTCCGGCAGCCGCCCCGCCCGTACGTCGTCCCACATGGCGCGCAGCGCCGCCATCGGCGGCTCGCCGCCCCCGCCGACCAGTGAGGCCGAGCCGGGCAGCAGGTGGATTGTCGAGCCGAACGGGCTGGGCGCGTCCGCCGGCAGGCAGGAGAAGCGCGGCAGCCCGGTCAACGCCAGGTTCAGCTTGAGCGTGCTCCCGGTGCGCCGGACCGCCGCCATCCGCTCGCCGAGCGGCGCTGGGAGCGCGCCGTCGGGGAGCAGGCCCATCAGCCGGTACGGATCGCAGGCGCCGAGCACCACCCGGGCGGCCACCTCCCGGCCGTCGGCCAGGACCACGCCGCTCGCCGCGCCGCCGTCGAGCGTGATCGCCTGGACCGGCGCGTCGGTCAGGATCCGCGCCCCGGCGGCCCGGGCAGCGTCGGCGAAGGTACGCGAGACGGTGCCCATGCCACCCTCGGCGATCATCCAGGTGCCGCCGGACCCGGGAAGCCGGCACATGTTGTGCACCAGGAAGTTGTGCCCGGTGCCGGGGTCGTCGGGCCCGGCGTTCAGCCCGGAGAGGCCGTCGGTGACCGCGTACATGCTGACCAGCAGCTCGGAGCGGAACTCGAAGCGGGCCAGGTAGTCGGCGACCGAGCCGCGGACCAGGTCCACGAAGACCTGCCGCAGCGCCGGTCGGACGTACCGCTCGGCGGTCTCCTCGACCGGTAGCGGCTCGGCCAGCCAGGCCGGCGCGAGATCGTCCCGCAGTGCGGCCAGTTCGGCCTGGAGGGCGTCGTCGGCGGCCACGTCGGCCGCGGAGAAGTGCTCGGTGAGCTGGGCGCGGGTGGCCGCGGTGTCGCTGCCGAAGAGCAGGTACGGCGACCCCAGCCCGCCCGGCGTGGGCAGGAAGTAGTGCGGGTCGCGGCGCAGCACCGGGATCCGCACGTCGAGGGTGGCGAGCAGCTCCGGAGGCATCAGCCCGAGCAGGTAGGAACCGGTGGAGTGGCGCAACCCGGGCACCTTCGGGAACGGGTTCTCGGTGCGGGTCGCGCCGCCGATCATGTCCGCCGCTTCTAGCACCAGCACGTCCAGCCCGGCGCGGGCCAGCAGGATGGCGGAGACCAGGCCGTTGTGCCCGGCACCGACGACCACGACGTCGGCGCGGGCGGGAAGTTCACTGCTCATGCCGCGGCAGCCTAACCTAGCGGGGGTCCGATTCCGCCCGCTCGGAACCGGTCGGCAGCCGGAGCGTGAAGGTCGAGCCCAGCGCCGGTGGCGCGACGTACGGCAGGAGTTGCTCCCGCCGGCTGCTCCCGACGCACGCCCGTACGGCGCGACTTTCCTCCTGGTCCAGCTCGGCGTCGGGCTTCGGGCCGGTGGGGCCGGGCGCCCACGGCCACGTCCAGTCGGGGGCGATCCGCACCTCGGGCAGGTGCCGGCGGGCCAGGCAGGTTTTCACCAGGGCGTTGAGCTGGGCCAGGGCCTTGCGCTCGATGGGCGTCGACGCCTCCAGCGCCGCACGGGAATCGGCACAGAGCGCGCTGCCGGTCAGGTCCGTTCCGGGGGTGTCGATCCGGGGCCGCCCACTCGGCCCGTCCACGACCGTGGCCTCCATCTTCGCCCTGGTCCGGAGGCAGCGCAGCGCCTCGTCCGCCCGGTGGCGCAGTGTTGCGCGTTCCGCCTCAGGCAACCGGTAGGGGCCGACCGCGCGGGGGTCGACGCGGTCGGTCGACGGGGTGCCCGCCCGCGTGCCCAGCCCCGGTGTCAGCGCGGCGTCGACACCGGTCCCCTGGTCCGATCCGCCGCCCTACGAGGTGTTCCTGCTCTCCCGGGTGCGCGAGGAGTGGGATCGCACCGGCGACAACACGGCCTCGGTGGCCGCGGGGCTTCAGCGAACCGGACGCATCATCACCGCTGCCGCGCTTCTGCTGATCGTCGTGGTGGCCGGCTTCGCGAGCGGCAGCATGGCGTACATCAAGCTGATCGGGGTCGGCATGATCGTGGCGATCGTGGTCGACGCGACGCTGGTCCGGGCGCCGCTGGTGCCGGCCACTATGCGGCTGCTCGGCCGGTGGAACTGGTGGGCCCCGGGCCCACTGGGCCGGGTCTACCGCCGTTACGGCCTGCGTGAGTCCGACGCTCCGACAGGCGGGGAGCGCCGCCGGTCCGCGTCCACCAGGTAGTGGCTTCCGCCGGCGAGCGCCGGTTGGCTCAGCCGAAGGACTTCCTGATCCTCCGGCCGTTCAGCTGTGGAACGCCATAGCTCAGTTCAAGGCGAGAATCGGCGGCATTACGGTTCGTACCGCGACCGGTCAGGACCACACGATTGTGGAGTCGGCGGAGTTGATTCGGCGCGGGGAGCCCGACGGCGTACGTGGTATTACGACGGAGCAGCTTTCTGAGATTCAGCAGGCATAGGGTGTTCCGGGGCTTCCGTCGGCTGTCGGTGCCGCCTCGAGGAAGACGCAGGGTGAGGCGATCAGGAAGATTTTTGGAGAGGCAGCGGCGGATATATGTCTAGAAGCTAATGAGTCGCAGTCCCGATTTCGTTACGACGAGCATCTGCTCTCGTTGATCCGGGAGCCGGCTGCCCGTTCCTACCTGTCGAACCAGGGTCTTCCTCGAACGAGTCCGCCGTTCCATCCCGTTGATGCGCGCTCATGTACTGCCGAGGGTCGTGACTTCATCATCATCGGTAGTGACGGTGATGACAATTTCGGTTCGTACTGTGTCGACGTCGACACGGGTGAGCTTGTGATCTTGACCCTTCGTGGGGACGACGGAATCGGGCATGTCAACGCGTCGCCGGAGGCGTTCACCGGCTGCATCTCAAAGTTCAGCCGGCGATGCCCGTACGGGGGATGGTGAGACGTCCCAGGAGGAACTCGAGCTGATCAGCGCGGAGCTGGGTCGCGCATTGCTCGATATTGATGACCCGGTTTTCGACGAAGATCCGGCATTCTGGTGCAATCTGCTGCACGATGTCGCGATCGGAGACTACGCAGAGGTGTGAGGTGCGAAGAAGCGACTGCCGCGCCCGGCAACTGTCATGGCATTGCGCGTGCGGGCTCGGCTTGCGGTGATCGCCGGGAGGGGCACCAGCGTGCGGTCCGATCCGTGGCCCGAGGCGGAGGCCTGCAGGGCGGTGGCGACGACGTGGCCCCGTATCGTCGGCGGCCGTGATGATCAGTTTTGAGACGCAGCCGGACCGGCGTCTGTTGGCGGTGGCGTTGCGCCGCACGATGCGCGCGGCCCTTCGCCTCTTCGCGGCCTGCGGCTTCATCCTGCTCCTGCCGGCCGCGGTCGCCCTGCTCCTCAGCGACGAGCCGGTGGTGGCGGTGGGTTGGCTGCTGGGAGCGGTCATCTTCTGGGCCGTGCCGTCGTTGCTCGTACGCGGCGGGGTCCGGGCGAGCTGGAAGCTGTACGGCATCCCGATCGCCTGGCAGTTCTCCGACGAAGGCGTGCGAATGGGTTCGGCGCTGATGGAGAGCCTGATCCGCTGGGAGGCGCTGGAGTCGGTCGAGCCGATCCCCGGCCAGCTGCTGCTCAAGGTCAATCGGCAGCAGGTCATTCCGGTTCCGATCGCCGGGCTGACCCCGTCCGACCTGGACACGCTCGTAGGTTTTCTGGGTGGCCGGGGCCTGCTTCCCGCCGGAGCCCTCCCGCCCGCTCGACTTCATTGAAGTCGCGGTGTCCCAAGGCCGCCGATGCCCCGACTTCCGTGACCTCGTGTCGATCATCGTCGCCGTGTCCGGCCGTGGGCCGTGTCGGGCCGTGGGCCGTGTCCGGCCGTGTCGGGTCGCGCCGACAGCTCCGGAGCAGGTCAGCAGGGAAGATTGAGGCTCTCAGCGGACGTACAGCGCGGCTGGGGAAGAATGGCCGGGTGACTTCCGCGCGAGAACTCGTCCTGCTCGGGTCGACCGGCTCGATCGGCACGCAGGCCATCGACATCGTCCGGCGCAATCCCGAGCGGTTCCGGGTGGTGGCACTCGGCGCGGGCGGCGGCAACGTCGAGCTGCTCGCCGCCCAGGCCCTCGAACTCGGTGTCGAGGCGGTCGGCGTGGCGAAGGCATCCGCCGCCCAGGATCTCCAGCTCGCCTTCTACTCCGAGGCCAGCCGGCGTGGCTGGGCCAGCGGCGACTTCAAGCTACCCAAGATCATCGCTGGGCCGGACTCGATGGCCGAGCTGGCCCAGTGGCCCTGTGACGTGGTTCTCAACGGCGTGGTCGGCTCGCTCGGGCTGGCGCCGACCCTCGCGGCGCTGCGCGCCGGCCGTACGCTCGCGCTCGCCAACAAGGAGTCGCTGGTGGCCGGCGGCCAGCTGGTCAAGGCCGCGGTGACCCGGGCGGGACAGATCGTGCCGGTCGACTCGGAGCACTCCGCGCTCGCCCAGTGCCTGCGCGGCGGTACCCGGGGCGAGGTGCGCCGGCTGGTCGTCACGGCGAGCGGCGGCCCGTTCCGGGGCAAGCGGCGCGACGAGTTGACCCGGGTCACACCCGAGCAGGCGCTGGCGCACCCGACCTGGAACATGGGACCGGTCGTCACGATCAACTCCGCGACGATGGTCAACAAGGCGCTCGAGGTGATCGAGGCGCACGAGCTGTTCGACGTCCCGTACGCCGACATCGCGGTGATGGTGCACCCGCAGTCGGTGATCCACTCGATGGTCGAGTTCGTCGACGGCTCCACCCTCGCGCAGGCGAGCCCGCCGGACATGCGGCTGCCGATCGCCCTGGGCCTCGGCTGGCCGGACCGGGTGCCCGACGCGGCCGCCGCGGTCGACTGGACGACCAGCCACACGTGGGAGTTCGCTCCGCTCGACGACGAGGCGTTCCCGGCGGTCGCCCTGGCCAAGGCGGCCGGCCAGGCCGGCTGCTGTCGCCCGGCCGTGTACAACGCGGCGAACGAGGAGTGTGTGGCCGCGTTCGTGGCCGGCCGGCTGCCCTTCCTCGGCATCGTGGACACCGTCGCGAGGGTGCTGGACGACGCTCCGGACTTCGGCGAACCAGGTACCGTCGAGGACGTGCTCGCGGCCGAGTCGTGGGCGCGTACGCATGCGCAGGAGATCATCGCCGCGGCGGTGGAAGGAGCTTGATGGCATACCTGCTCGGGGTGGTGCTCTTCGCCCTGGCGATCCTCATCTCGGTGAGCCTGCACGAGGCGGGGCACATGATCACCGCCAAGGCGTTCGGGATGAAGGTCACCAAGTACTTCGTCGGCTTCGGTCCCACCCTCTGGTCGTTCAAACGGGGCGAGACCGAGTACGGCGTCAAGGGTGTCCCGCTCGGCGGCTTCTGCAAGATCGTCGGGATGACCCCGCAGGACGACGACGTCGACCCGGCTGACGAGCCGCGGGCCATGTGGCGCTACCCGGTCTGGAAGCGGACGATCGTGATGTCCGCGGGCTCGATCACGCACTTCGCGCTCGCCCTGGTCACTCTCTGGATCCTGGCCGTCTCGGCGGGCCTGCCCAACCCGAACTTCCCGAGCACGGAGGAGCAGATCCGCCAGGAGCCGGCGATCGTCGCGCTCAGCGACTGCGTGGTGCCGGAGAACGCCGCCCGGGCCTGCGTGCCCGGCGACGCGGCCAGCCCCGCCGCCCAGGCCCAGCTCCACGACGGCGACCGGATCACCTCACTCAACGGCCAGCCGATCAACAACTACGGCGAGCTGCTCGTCGCGCTGCGGGGCGTCCAGCCCGGCAGCACCGCGACCATCGGCTACGTCCGTGACGGGCAGCCGGCCGAGACCCGGGCGACGCTCGCGCGCACCGAACGGCCGCCGCTGGACGACCCGAACGGCGCCGTCGGCCCGGTCGCCGCGCTCGGGGTCGGGCTCATCCCCAGCACGCCCACCCGGGTGACGTACGGGCCGGTCGAGGCGTTCGGCGCCACCGCCGACTTCACCGGGGACATGGCCGTCGGCACCCTGCAGGCGCTGCAACGGATCCCGCAGAAGGTCCCGGCGCTTTGGGACGCGATCACCGGCGGGGAGCGGGACGTCGACACCCCGATCAGCGTGGTCGGCGCGAGCCGGCTCGGCGGCGAGGCGGTGGAGAACAACGCCTGGCTGGTCTTCTTCATGCTTTTCGTGTCGCTGAACTTCTTCATCGGCGTGTTCAACCTGCTGCCGTTGCTCCCGCTCGACGGCGGCCACATCGCCATCAGCTGGTTCGAACGGGCCCGCTCCTGGATCTACGCCCGGGTCGGTCGCCGCGACCCCGGGCGGGTCGACTACCTCAAGCTCATGCCCTTCACGTACGCGGTGATCCTGATCGGTGGCGTGTTCACGCTGCTGACCATCACCGCGGACGTGGTCAACCCGATCACGCTCTTCTCAAGGTGAGTGTTTGAAGTGACCGCAGTCAGCCTCGGTATGCCTCCCGTGCCGCCTCCGCCGCTCGCACCGCGCCGGGCCAGCCGCCAGATCATGGTCGGCTCCGTACCGGTCGGTGGCGGCGCGCCGGTGTCGGTGCAGTCGATGACCACCACGCTCACCGCCGACGTCAACGCCACTCTGCAGCAGATCGCCGAGCTCACCGCCAGCGGCTGCCAGATCGTCCGGGTCGCGGTGCCGTCCCAGGACGACGTCGAGGCGCTGCCCGCGATCGCCAAGAAGTCGAAGATCCCGGTGATCGCGGACATCCACTTCCAGCCGAAGTACGTCTTCGCCGCGATCGACGCGGGCTGCGCGGCCGTCCGGGTCAACCCGGGCAACATCCGCCAGTTCGACGACAAGGTCAAGGAGATCGCGAAGGCGGCCGGCGACGCCGGGGTGCCGATCCGTATCGGCGTCAACGCCGGCTCGCTCGACAAGCGGCTGCTCAGCAAGTACGGCAAGGCCACCGCCGAGGCGCTGGTCGAGTCGGCGCTGTGGGAGTGCTCGCTCTTCGAGGAGCACGGCTTCCGCGACATCAAGATCTCGGTGAAGCACAACGACCCGGTGGTCATGATCCGGGCGTACCGGCAGCTCGCCGAGCAGTGCGACTACCCGCTGCACCTCGGCGTCACCGAGGCGGGCCCGGCCTTCCAGGGCACCATCAAGTCGGCGGTGGCGTTCGGCGCGCTGCTCGCCGAAGGCATCGGTGACACCATCCGGGTCTCCCTCTCCGCGCCGCCGGTGGAGGAGGTGAAGGTCGGCAGCCAGATCCTGGAGTCGCTCGGCCTGCGTGAGCGTGGCCTGGAGATCGTCTCCTGCCCGTCCTGCGGGCGCGCTCAGGTGGACGTCTACAAGCTCGCCGAGGAGGTCACCGCCGGCCTGGAGGGGCTGCCGGTGCCGCTGCGCGTCGCCGTCATGGGCTGCGTCGTCAACGGCCCGGGCGAGGCCCGGGAGGCCGACCTCGGCGTCGCCTCCGGCAACGGCAAGGGGCAGATCTTCGTGAAGGGGCAGGTCATCAAGACCGTGCCCGAGGGGCAGATCGTGGAGACGCTGATCGAGGAGGCGCTCCGGCTGGCCGAGGAGATGGGCGCCGAACTCCCCGAGGAGCTCCGCGGGCTCACCGCCACCCCCACCGTCACCGTCCACTGATCCCCACCCCCGCCGAGCGGGGCACACTTACCCGGAAAGAGTGGTCATTCCCGCGGGAATGACCACTCTTTCCGGGTATTCGGCCCCTCGCCCGTCGACGTGGCGGCGGACGCCTTGGGTCACTCGGATTCGGCGAGGATGGCGTAGAGCTTGCGGCGGGTCTCGGCGAGCACCTGGGCGGCCCGCTCGCGCTGGTCGTCGGTGCCGGTCATCATCACCTGCCGCAGCGCCTGCATAGCCTGTGCGCCGGCGTCGCGGATCTCGTGCCAGCTGTTCACCGTGTCCTGAGCCAGTTCCGCCCACGGCGGGTTCTGGGCGGCCTCGGCCGCCTCGGCGCGGCCGGTCTCCGTGACCGTGAACCGCTTCCGTCCACCGCCGGAGTCCTCGGCGGCGGCGATGACGCCCTCGTCCTCGAGCAGTTGGAGCGTCGGGTAGATCGAGCCCGGACTGGGCCGCCAGGCCCCGCCGGTGCGGGAGTCGATCTCCTGGATCATTTCGTAGCCGTGCATCGGACGCTCGGTGAGCAGCGCCAGCACGGCAGCGCGCACGTTCGGGCGGTGCCGCCTGCCGCCCCGGCCCCGCCCGCCCCAGCCGTGACCGCCGCCGTGACCGTGCGGCATGGGCGGGACGGGCGGGAAGCCGAATCCGCCCCGCATCCGGACCTCGTGCATGGCTCCGTGCATGGCTCCGTGCATCGCTTCGTGCATCGCTTCGTGCATCACGTGGTGCCGTCGATCGAATCGCATGCTTCCTCTTCCCATTGGCGTATCGCTGATGCATCGACGATATATCGGCAACGTGTCGTCGACAAGCGGAATCTACAAACCGTACGTACGTCTGGCTAGGCTGCGAATCGTGCGACTGCTTCCCGACCCGGGGCCGGCCCGGACCCTCGCCCTCTCCACCCTGATCAACACCGTCGGCCGTGGCACCTGGCTGACCGCGAGCGCGCTGTTCCTGACCCGCTCGGTCGGCCTGACGGTGGCCCAGGTCGGCCTCGGGCTCACCCTCACGGCGCTGGTCAGCCTGATCGCCAGTGCCCCGATGGGCTACCTCGCCGACCGGCACGGCCCGCGTGGCCTCCAACTCGCCGCGCTGCTCGCCTCCGCCGCGTGCACCGCCGCCCTGGTCGGCGTCCGGTCGTTCCCGACCTTCCTCGTGGTCGGCATGCTCATGGCGGTCGCCGACGCGGCCAACCGGGGCGCCCGGGGCGCGCTGATCGCCGGCGCCGTCCCCGCCGAGCAGCGCGTACGAACCCGCGCCTACCTGCGCGCCGTCACCAACGTGGGGATCTCGGTCGGTGCGGTGGTCGCCGGCGTCGGCCTCGCCGCCGACACCCGGCCCGCGTACGTGGCGCTGATCCTGCTGGACTGCGTGACCTACCTGGTCGCGGCGGCGATCCTGCTCCGGTTGCCGGTCGTCCCGCCGGTCCCGGCGCCCACCCACGGGCCACGGCTGATCGCCCTGCGGGACCGCCCGTTCCTCGCCTTCACCGTGCTCGACGGCCTGATGTCGATGCACTTCGGGCTGCTCAACATCGCCCTGCCGCTCTGGATCGCCGAACGCACCACCGCGCCGCACTGGCTGATCTCCGCCTGCATGCTGGTCAACACGGTGATGGTGGTGCTCTTCCAGGTCCGCGCCTCACGCGGCACCGAGGAACTGGCCGGGGCCGGCCGGGCCGCCCGTCGGGCCGGCGTGGTGATCGCGGCCGCCTGCCTGCTCTTCGCCGCCAGCGGCGGCGTACCCGGCCCGGTCGCCGTGGTGCTGCTGCTCGCCGGGGCACTGGTGCACGTGGTGGGGGAGCTGTGGCACTCCGCAGCCGGCTGGGGCATCTCGTTCGGCCTCGCCCCGGCCGACGCCCAGGGGCAGTACCAGGGCGCGTACGGGATGGGCATGCAGCTCGGGTCGATGGTGGCACCCGCGGTGGTGACCACGCTCGCCGTCGGGTGGGGCGTACCGGGCTGGTTGGTCCTCGGTGTGTTCTTCCTGCTCGTCGGTGCGCTGGTGCCCCCCGTGGTGCGATGGGCCGAGGGCACCCGGGTGGCCGTACCACTGGCCGCGTGACGCGGAGTCGGTACTCAGCCCGCGGGCCGGGGGGCGGATCTGGCACGCTGGAGGCGTGCTGACGGTGCCGGTACGGCAACTGGGGGAATCGGAACGACGCGCGGTCGAGCGCCTGCTCGACCTCGACCCGTACGCGGGCGCGCAGGTCGCCGAGCGGGTCGCCGCGCGCGGTCTCTCCTGGTGGCGGGCCGAGGGTCGGATCCTCGGCTACGGCACCCGCCGCAACCTGGAGTCGATCTGCTGGCTGGGCGGCAACCTGACCCCGGTGCTCGCCACCGAACCGGCCGTCGAGGCGTTCGCCGACCTGCTCGCCGGCGAGGAGCGGCTCTGCTCGTCGATCGTCGGCCGGGCCGACGCCGTACTCGGGCTCTGGGACCGCCTTTCCGAGGTGTGGGGACCTGCCCGGGACGTACGCCCGAACCAGCCGCTGCTGGCCACCGAGGCGCTGCCGGTGGTCCCCGCCGATCCCGAGGTGCGCCGCGTACGCGCGGGGGAGGTCGACCGCCTCTTCCCGGCCGCCGTGGCGATGTACACCGAGGAGGTCGGGGTCTCGCCCCTGGCCGAGGACGGCGGGCGCAGCTACCGGCGGCGGGTCAGCGAACTGGTACGCGCTGGCCGGGCGTACGCCCGCTTCGTCGACGGCCGGGTGATCTTCAAGGCCGAGCTGGCGGTGGTGACCCGGCGCACCGCGCAGATCCAGGGGGTCTGGGTGGCGCCCGAGTGGCGGGGCCGGGGCATCGCCACCGCGGCCATGGCCGCCGTGGTACGCGACGCACTGCTGCGCGTCGCGCCGACGGTCAGCCTCTACGTGAACGACTTCAACCTGCCCGCCCGCCGGGTCTACGAGCGCTGCGGGTTCCGCCCGGTCGGCACGCTCGCCACCGTGCTGTTCTGACCACGTGAGCCGGCCCGGCCTGACCGTGTGAGCCCGGCCGGACCTGACCCGGCGTGAGCCCGGCCGGACCTGACCCGGCGTGAGCGTTCGCCGTGACCGCGTGAGCCTGGTCCGAGCGGGACCGCCGCAGCGAAAATGCGTTGATCGCCGAGGCCAGTCGGGTGACGCTGGAGTCACCGCCCCACCCGACCAGAGTCCGGAGGACTTTCATGCGCCTGCTCCGAGACCTCTGGGCGACCGCACCACGCCGGATGACGGCGGTCCTCCTGCTCATCGTTGTCGGTGCCGGCGGTCAGGCGGCCGCCTCCGCGCTCGCCGGACCGGTGCTGGTGCACCACTCGACAGGCTGGTTCACCGCGCTGGCCGCCGCGCTGGTCGCCGCCGTCCTCACCGACCTCGTGGTGGGGCTGCTGATGGCCGGGCTGACCGCCGACTGGTCCGCCGACGTCCGGCGGCGGCTCTGCCGGGTGGCGCTCGGGCAGGATCTGCCGACCCTGGAGACCACCCCCGTCGGCGAGCTGCTCGACCGCATCGACAACGACGTCTACCAGGTCGCCGCCGAACTGCGGAACACCGGCGTACGGCTGATCCAGGGTCTCGCGGTGTGCCTGCTCGCGACGGCGAGCGCGCTGTTCGTCTGGTGGCCGGCCGGCGTGGGAATGGTCGTGCTGACCACGCTGCTCGCCGTCGTCCTGCGCCGGCCCGCCGGGCGCATCGCCCCGGCGCGGATGGCCGAGGAGGAGGCCTGGTCCGACCTGGCCGCCGTGATGGAGGAGGCGGTGCACGGCCAGGACGACGTCCGCACCAGCCTCGCCCGGCCTTACGTGCTGCGCCTCTACGCCCGGCGGGCCGCCGAGGTGATCGCCCGGGCCGGCCGGGTGTTCCGCATGTCGGCCCAGGTCACCGCGATCGCCGCCGGTGGCATCCGGGCCGGGATCGCCGCCGTGGTGCTCGCCGGGGCGTGGGCGCTGGCCAGCGGCCGCATCGACGGCGCCCGGCTGACCGCGATCTGGCTGCTCGCGATCGCCTTCGGGGCGACGGTCGAGCACATGGCCCGCTGGGTGCCGCACCTGCAGTACGCGCTCGGCGCCTGGGCCCGGGTGCTGCTGCTCTCCGCCGCGCCGCAGGAGCCGACCGGCGGGGTGGCGCCGACCGACGGCGACCTCACCGTCCGGGGATTGACCTTCCGGTACGCGTCCGACGACGAGCGCGGCCCGGCGCTGCGCGACGTCCGGCTGACCTTCGCCCGCGGGCGGTCGTACGCCCTGGTCGGACGTACCGGCTCGGGCAAGTCCACGTTGGCCAAGGTGCTCACCCGGGCCGTGGACGTGCCGCCGGGGACCGTCTTCCTCGGCGACACCGACCTCGTCGACCTGGACGTCGAGGAGTTGCGCCGGTGGATCGCGGTGGTGCCGCAGCGTACCGAGATCCTCGCCGGCACGCTGGCCGAGAACGTCGCGCTCTTCGACCCGGACCTGCTCGACGACGCGAGCCGGGCGCTGGCGGAGCTGGGGCTGGCCGGGTGGATCGCCGAGCTGCCCGACGGGGTGCACACCCGGCTCGGCGAGGGCGGTCACGTGCTCTCCGCCGGGCAGGAGCAACTGGTGGCGTTCGCCCGGATCCTGGTCCGCGATCCCCAGGTGGTGATCCTCGACGAGGCCACCGCCCGGCTGGACCCGGTCACCGAGACCCGGGTACGGCAGGCCACCGAGCGGCTGCTCACCGACCGCATCGGCATCGTGATCGCGCACCGGCTCTCGTCGGTGCGCCGGTGCGACGAGGTGGTGGTGCTCGCCGACGGCGAGGTGCTGGAGGCCGGGCCGCTGCAGGAGTCGGCGCGCTTCGCCGAGCTGCTGGCCACCGCGGGCGCGTACGCCGGCACGGGCGGGCGCGGCGGGGTGGACCTGCTGCCGGCGCCGGCCACGCTGTGGGAGCTCACCGAGTCGACGGAACCTGTCGAGCCGGCCGGACTCGTCGAGCCGGCGACGGCTGAGCGTCCGGCCGCCGTACCGAGGACCGACCCGCCGCCGGTGCCCCCGCCGCCACCCGCGCGGACCATGCGGCAGATCCTGCGGCTGGGTTTCAACGACCCGCGCTTCGGGCTGGCCTCCATCGCGATGTTCATGGTGCTGACCCTGCTCGGCCTGGACGGTTCGGTGCTGCCGTGGCTCTGGGCGGATGTGGTCGACGGTGGCGACCCGTGGCTGCCGGCGCTCGGCATCGCGGCCGCGCTGCTGGTCGTGCTGCCGCTGCCCTACCTGACCAACCTGCGGTTCCCGCAGTGGTGGATCCGGCAGATGCTGCGGATCAGCCTGCGCCTGGTGCACGGGCAGACCGGGCCGCGGCGGGTCAGCGGACACACCCCGGCCGAGGTGGTCGCCCAGGGCGGTGACACCGAGCGGGTGGTGCAGCTCGCCGACAACCTGATGGACCAGTTCATCTCGTTGGTGATCGTGGTCACGATGACCGTGGTGACCGGCAGTTTCGTGCCGGCGCTGTTCTTCGTGGGGACGATGCTGGTCTCCGGGCTGGCGGCGACGCTGTTCGCGCCACGGTTGGAACGCAGTGCCCGTGGCACCGTGAAGGCGCGCGCCGCGTTCGCCACCGCCCTGGTCTCCTCGCTGTCCGCCGCCCGTACGGTGAAGCTCGCCGGCGCGAGCGCGCCGGTGCTGGCCCATCTGGCGGCGCTGGACACGGTGCGCAGCGACCGGCAGCGCCGGGAGATCGCCATGCAGGTGTGGGCGAGGTCCACGCCGTCGGTGGTCAGCGGGCTGCTGCCGATCGGCGCGTGGGCGCTCTACCTGGCCGGCGGGCTCTCCGCCGGCGCCGTGCTGGTGGCGGTCTCCACGCTCGGGGCGGCCCGCTGGTTCGCCTGGACCACTGCCTCACTGGTCTCCCAGTACCCGTCGGCGCGCGTCTGGACCCGGCGGACGGTGGCGATGAGCGGGATCGCCGACTACGCGGCGGCGGTGCCCGCGGTGGACCTGGCCGCCGGGACGGCGCCCGCGCCGGAGCTGCCGCCGCGGCGGCCGCTGCACCGGTTGGAGCTCTGCCGCTTCGGGGCCCTGCACTCGGACGGGACGCTCGCCGTCCGAGACGTGGATCTCACCGTCGAGCGTGGGCAGCTGGTGCTGGTCGTGGGGCCGGTCGGCTCGGGCAAGTCGTCGCTGCTGCGTGCACTGGCCGGCATCGTGCACCACACCGGTCGGCTGAGCTGGAACGGGGAGCCGGTAACCGAGCCGGAGCTGTTCCTGCGACCCAACCAGGTCGGGTACGTGGGGCAGCTACCCCGGGTGCTCTCCGGCACGGTCGCGGAGAACATCGCCCTCGGGCACGAGGTCGACGCGTCGGCGGCCGTCTCCACCGCGCAGCTCGAGCACGACCTGTCCGCGGCCGGCGGTGGACTGGGACTGTTGATCGGGCACAAGGGCACCCGGCTCTCCGGTGGGCAGTTGCAGCGGCTCGCGCTGGCCCGGGCGTTGGCGCCGCGTACGGAGCTGCTGGTCGCCGATGACGTGTCGTCCGCGCTGGACGTCACCACCGAGCTGGCGCTCTGGGCGGCGCTGCGCGAGCACGGGGTCACGGTGGTCGGTTCGACCTCGAAGCGGGCGGCACTGGTCCGCGCCGACCACGTGGTGGTGCTGATCGGCGGCACCGTCGCGGCCCAGGGCCACTGGCGCGACCTTGAGCCCGACTGGTCCCACCTGGCCGGCTGACGCCCGGCGGCCCACTTCTGTTGATCAAGAGGTTGGCGTCGGATCGGGTCGTTCCGGTGACGCAAACCTCTTGATCAACACGTTGAGGTGGGGGGTCAGGCGGCGCGGAGGTATTGGGCCGGCCAGGTGGGGGTGGTGCCCAGCTTGGCGGCGGCGTGCAGCGGCCAGTACGGGTCGCGCAGCAGCTCCCGGCCGAGCAGCACCAGATCGGCTTCGCCGTCTGCCACGATCTGCTCGGCGTGCTCCGGTTCGACGATCAGCCCGACCGCACCGGTCGGCACGCCCGCCCCGCGGCGGATCCGTGCGGCCGCCGGCACCTGGTAGCCCGGGCCGAGCGGGATCTGCTGGGCCGGGCTGACCCCACCCGAGGAGGCGTCGACCAGGTCCACTCCGACGCCGGCCAGTTCCGCGGCGAGCGCCACGCTGTCGTCCACCGTCCAGCCGCCGGCCACCCAGTCGGTGCTGGAGATCCGGGTCAACACCGGCACGTCCTCACCCACCGCGGCCCGTACCGCCCGGGCCACCTCCAGGGTGAGCCGCATCCGTCCGGCCCGGTCACCGCCGTACTCGTCGGTGCGCTGGTTGCTGAGCGGGGAGAGGAACTCGTGCAGCAGGTAGCCGTGCGCCGCGTGGATCTCCACGGCGGCGAAGCCGGCGTCCACCGCCCGGGCGGCCCCGGCTGCGAACGCCTCGACGACGTCGGCGATGCCCGCCGTCCCCAGCTCCGCGGGCGTCCGGTAGTCCGGTGCGAACGGTGCCGTGCCCGGAGACACCGGCGTCCAGCCACCGTCGGCGTCCGGCACCCCGCCGTGCTCGGGAGCCCACGGCCGGTAGGTCGAGGCCTTGAACCCGGCGTGCGCCAGCTGCATCGCCGGTACCGCCCCGCGCGCGGTGAGGAAGGCCGTGATCGGACGCCACGCGTCCACGTGCGCCCCGGACCAGATGCCCGTGTCCTGCGGGCTGATCCGCCCCTCGGGCAGCACCGCGCTCGCTTCGCTGATCACCAGGCCGACCCCGCCGACGGCGCGGGCGCCCAGGTGCACCAGGTGCCAGTCGCTGGGCAGGCCGTCCGGGCCGGCCGTGTACTGGCACATCGGCGACATCGCGATGCGGTTCGGCAGGGTCACCGCGCGCAGGGCCAGCGGCGAGAAGAGAGTGCTCATCGCGTTCGTCCTCTCAGAGATGCGAAGGAGGGCCTCGGATGCGAGGCCCTCCTTCGGCTCACGGTTGTGGGTCCGTCATCGCCTCCGGCGACAGACGGCACCTGATCATGCCGGTACCGGGGTGAGCCCCTCCTTGCGGCTGCCCGCCACCGGCTCCGCGTCGATCAGCTCGCGGCGGCCCGCCGCGTCGTACGCGGTCCGGTCTAGGGTGCCCTCGCGGGCCGCGACGACGATCGGCACGAGCGCCTGACCGGCCACGTTGGTGGCGGTCCGCATCATGTCCAGGATCGGGTCGATGGCCAGCAGCAGACCGGCGCCGGCCAGCGGCAGACCCAGCGTGCTGAGGGTCAGGGTGAGCATCACGAGCGCGCCGGTCAGCCCGGCGGTGGCGGCCGAGCCGACCACCGAGACGAACGCGATCAGCAGGTAGTCGGTGACGCCGAGGTGCACACCGAAGACCTGTGCCACGAAGATCGCGGCGAGAGCCGGGTAGATCGCGGCGCAGCCGTCCATCTTCGTGGTCGCGCCGAACGGCACCGCGAACGAGGCGTACTCGCGGGGCACGCCGAGCCGCTCGACGGCCTTCTGGGTCACCGGCATGGTGCCCACCGAGGAACGGGAGACGAAGGCCAGCTGGATGGCGGGCCAGGCACCGGCGTAGAAGCGCAGCGGGTTGAGGCGACCGGCACCCACCAGCAGCAGCGGGTAGACCACCACCAGCACGATCGCGCAGCCGACGTAGACCGCCGTGGTGAACTTGGCGAGCGGGGCGAGCAGGTCCCAGCCGTAGGAGGCGACGGCGTTGCCGATCAGACCGAGGGTGCCGATCGGGGCGAGCCGGATCACCCACCAGAGCGCCTTCTGGACGATCTCCAGCAGGGCGCGGTTGAGCGCCACGAACGGCTCGGCCTTCTCGCCGACCAGCAGGGCGGCGGCGCCGACGACGATCGCCAGGAACACGATCTGGAGGACGTTGCCCTCGACGAACGCGCCGATCGGGTTCGTCGGCACGATCCCGGTGAGGAAGTCGGTCCAGGAGCCGGCGTTCTTCGGCTCGGTGGCGCCGGCGACGTCCAGCGTGACGCCCCGGCCCGGGTTGGTGAGCAGGCCGAGGCCGATGCCGACACCCACCGCGATCAGGGCGGTGATGCCGAACCAGAGCAGCGTCTTCAGCGCCAGCCGGGCGGCGTTGGCCACCCCGCGGAGGCTGACCACGCTGACGACGATCGCGGTGAAGACCAGCGGCGGTACGGCCAGCTTGAGCAGCTGGATGAAGAGGCCGCCGACGGTGTGCAGGGTGCTGGTCAGCCAGCTCAGGTCGTTGGAGCGGGCCACGAAGCCGAGCGCCACGCCGAGGACGAGGCCGAGCAGGATCTGTACGGAAAAGGGAATCTTGCGCAGGCCGATAGGCATAAGGATGTGTCCAAGGGTCTGGTGGGGTCGGTCAGAGCAGCGTCAGGAGACAGGCTGCCCTGGACAGACGCCGCTGGCCTGCAGTCGGAGATCGACGTACAGGCGCACGGTCAGGCACCAGATGTTGGTCATCGTTCTAGGACGATACGCCGGGAGTGCCGACGGCGGAAGTGTCGATGACGGTGACGATCCTTACAAAGGCGGCAGTCGATGGTCGGCACCTCGCGACGGGGGTGAACCCGCCGCGCGGGTCGGCTCCGCGTGGTACGCGAGCCCGACCGCGATGGCCGCGGCGAGCCCCCAGAGCACCGCGATCGCGAGCACCACCCGCTCCAGCACACCCACCAGCGTGCTGCGCCCCACCAGCAGCATCGCCAGACCGATCGCCGCGCAGAGCGGCAGCGCCAGCGCTGCCGCGACGGCGGAGAGCTGTCGCAGCCGCCCGCCTGCCGCGCGGCAGAGCGTGACCGCGACCATCGCGAGGACGACCGCGGCGGTGGCCGCGATGCTCGCTCCGCCGTGCACCAGGTCGGCCACGGTGGCGCGCTCGAACGGCGGTAACGGGCAGCCCGCGCTGCACGTGACCGCGCCGGAGAGCGCCGTGCTCGCGCTACCGGCGCCGAGCAGCACGGCGGCCGCCCGCAGTCGCGGGGGCAGCGCCACGGCGAGCAGCAGCAACCCGGCCGCCAGGGCGAACACCCCGATCCGGTACGTCGGCGCATGACCACTGCCGGCGATGCCGGCCTCGCTCACGTACCCGCCGAAACCCGGGCCGGGACCGGCCAGCACGGCGGTGGTGACCGCGCCCGCCCCGGCGAGCGTGCAGCCGGCGGCGGCCGCTGCGGCGGCGGTGCGGAGAGTGATCGGCGACCCGGGCCGGTCCGGCTCAGCCACGTCCGTGCGGCGTGGTCCAGCCGGAGTTGTCCGGGCCGACCGGAACGATCCCGGTCGGGTTGATCTCACGGTGGGTGGCGTAGTAGTGCCGCTTGATGTGGTCGAAGTCCACCGTCTCGCCGAACCCGGGCGTGGCGAACAGGTCCCGGGCGTACGCCCAGAGCACCGGCATCTCGGTGAGCTTCTGCCGATTGCACTTGAAGTGCCCGTGGTAGGCCACGTCGAAGCGGACCAGCGTGGTGAAGAGTCGGACGTCGGCCTCGGTGATCGAGTCGCCCATCAGGTAGCGCTGCCCGGTCAGCCGCTCGGACAGCACGTCCAGCCGGGCGAAGAGCGCCTCGTACGCCTCGTCGTACGTCTGTTGGGAGGTGGCGAAGCCACACCGGTAGACGCCGTTGTTCACGTCCCGGTGGATCTCCGCCATCAGCGCGTCCATCTCCGGCCGTAGCTGCACCGGGTAGAGCTCGGGTGCGTCCGGGGCGTGGAAGCGCCGCCACTCCGTGGAGAAGTCGAGGGTGAGCTGCGGGTAGTCGTTGGTGACCACCCGCTGGGTGACGGTGTCGACCAGCGCGGGCACGGTCACCCGACCGGAGTAGTCCGGGTCGGTGGCGAGGTACGCCTCGGAGAGGAAGCCGATGCCGAGCACCGGGTCGAACCCGTCCGGGTCGAGGGTGAACCGCCAGCCCCGCTCGTCGCGGATGGGGTCGACGGTGCCCAGCGAGATGACATCCTCCAGACCGAGCAGGCTCCGGACGATCCGGGCCCGGTGCGCCCATGGGCAGGCGCGGCACCAGATCAGCCGGTAGCGGCCGGCCTCCAGGGGCCACCGCCCCTGCTCGTCGGGCCCGCCGCCCGGTGGGGACGTCGAGTGCGGCGTGACCCGGTCGGTGAACCGGTTGGCCTGGCGGACGAACTCACCGCTCGCACCGACTTTCGCGTTGAACTGGGCCCGGGCCATGCCGTCAACCTATCCGGTCCCGCCGCCGATATCCTGGCTGCCGGGGCGTTCCCCCGCGACCCGGCGGACGCTCGCCCCCCGCCCGAGGACCCGCCTCTTCCACCCCCGGAGGACTCCCGATGACCGTGGCATACCTGGTGGCCGGTGTTCGTACCCCGATCGGCCGCTACGGCGGCGTCCTGGCCGGCGTACGACCGGACGATCTGGCCGCGCACGTGATCCGCGAACTGGTCGACCGCCACCGGACGGTGGACTGGGCGCGGGTGGACGACGTGATCCTCGGCTGCGCCAACCAGGCGGGCGAGGACAACCGCAACGTCGCCCGGATGGCCGCGCTGCTCGGCGGGCTGCCCGAGCAGGTGCCGGGCAGCACCGTCAACCGGCTCTGCGGCTCTGGCCTGGACGCACTGGCCACCGCCGCCCGGGCGATCGTGGCCGGCGAGGCCGAGCTGATCGTGGCCGGCGGAGTGGAGAGCATGAGCCGGGCGCCGTTCGTCATGCCGAAGGCCGGCACGGCGTACTCCCGGGCGGCGGAGATCTACGACACGACCATCGGCTGGCGGCTGGTCAACCCGCTGATGAAGAAGCAGTGGGGCATCGACTCGATGCCGGAGACGGCGGAGAACGTGGCCGCCGAGTTCGGTGTCGACCGGACGGCGCAGGACGAGTTCGCCCTCCGCTCGCAGCAGCGCGCGGCGAAGGCGCAGGCCGACGGCCGACTCGCCGAGGAGATCGTTCCGGTCACCGTGCCGGCCGGCAAGCGTGAGACGAAGCAGGTGGACGTCGACGAGCACCCGCGGGAGACGTCACTGGAGAAGCTCGCCGCGCTGCCCACGCCCTTCCGCGAGGGCGGCACGGTCACCGCCGGCAACTCCTCCGGCGTCAACGACGGCGCGGTCGCCCTGCTGGTCGCGTCCGAGGCGGCGGTCGACAGGTACGGCCTGACCCCGCTGGCCCGGGTCACCGGCGCCGCGGCGGCGGGCGTACCGCCCCGGATCATGGGCGTCGGGCCGGTGCCGGCAACCCGCAAGCTGTTGGACCGTCTCGGACTCGGACTCGGCGACGTCGACGTGATCGAGTTGAACGAGGCGTTCGCCGCCCAGTCCGTGGCCGTGCTGCGCGAACTCGGCCTGCCCGAGGACGCCGAACACGTCAACCCCAACGGTGGCGCCATCGCGCTCGGCCACCCCCTCGGTGCGAGCGGCGCCCGGTTGGCGCTCACCGCCGCGCTCGAGCTGCGCCGCCGTGGTGGGCGGCGGGCGCTGGCCACCATGTGCATCGGGGTCGGACAAGGCATCTCCCTGATGATGGAGTCCGCGGCCTAGAGTGTTCTTCACCACACCCTCCGCGGGTCGGTCGGTGGGCCGCGGGGTGCCGGCACGCATCCCGACGCCTGTGCCGACCCGCCCCAAGGCGAAGAACTGGGGAGCGCGCAGATGCCGGATGCAATCCCGACCGAGATCGACCTGACCCGGCCGAGCGCCGCCCGGGTGTACGACTACTTCCTGGGCGGCGCGCACAACTTCGAGATCGACCGGCGGCTCGCCGAGCAGATCGCGGCCATGACGCCACACCTGCCGGCCACCATGCGGGCGGGGCGGGAGTTCCTGCGCCGGGCCGTACGGGTCCTGCTGGACGCCGGCATCGACCAGTTCCTCGACATCGGCTCCGGCATCCCCACCGTGGGCAACGTGCACGAGGTGGCCCAGCAGGCCGATCCGAAGGCGCGGGTGGTCTATGTGGACATCGACCCGGTGGCGGTCGCGCACAGCCGCGAGCTGCTCGCCGGCAACGAGCTGACCACCGTGCTCCACGCGGACCTGCGGGAGCCGGAGCGGATCCTCACCGAGGCTCGCGGCCTGCTCGACCTCAGTCGTCCCGTCGGCATCCTGCTTGCCGGAGTGGTGCACTTCATCCCCGACGCGGACCACCCCGCGGAGCTCCTCGCCACCCTGCGGGCCGCCGCCGCACCCGGCAGCCACCTGGTCATCTCCCACTCGACCTTCGAGGACCAGCCGCAGGAGATGCTCGACGCGCAGCGGTTGTCGGCCCGTACCGACACCGAGATCACCCTGCGGTCCCGGGCCGAGATCACCGGCTTCTTCGGCGACTGGACCCTGCTCGAGCCGGGTGTGGTGCACATGCCGCTCTGGCGCCCCGACTCACCGTCCGACCCCGACGATCGCCCCGAGCGGTTCGGCGCGTTCTGCGGGGTGGCCCGCAACGACCGGCCGGCCGTCGGCTGACCGTGATGGCCGGCGTCCCGCACCCCTCCGGGGACGACGTCAGCCGGGCCGGCGCGCAGGAGTACGCCGCCGAGTGGGCTCGCGCCGTACGCCGCTTCGGTTTCGTGCCGCTCAGCGCGGCCGAGACCGAGCGGCTGCTGCTCGTGCACACCGTACGACTCGCGCGGGCGCTGCGCGCCGAGCCCTTCTCCGACCAGCCGGCCGAGGCTGTCGGACGGGCGCTGGTCGAGGCGCATCTGGCCGAGCCGCGGATGCTGGAGTGGTCGGTGCGCGCCCTCGGTGCGAACCTCGCGGCGCGGGTGGTTCCGAGCCGGGCGGCGACAGCGGACACGGGGGAGCGGGTCGCCGGGCTGCAGGGCGCGCTCGCGGCCGGCTTCGCCCGTGCGCTGCGCGACCGTACCTTCCTGCAGCAGGAGCGGATCGCCCGCTCGGCCTGGCAGGCACGTGACCAGGTGGAACGGGCGTTACGGGACAGCGAGGCGCGGTTCCGGGCGGTCTTCACCGGCGCGGCGATCGGGATCGGCGTCGCCGACCTCGACGGCCGGATCCTGGAGGTGAACCAGTCGTTCGCCGACATGCTCGGCTACTCGGTCGACGAACTGCGCCAGATCAACGTGACCTCGCTGTTCCACGCCGACGACGCCGCCGGGATGTGGGAGCTCTACCAGGGGCTGGTCGAGGGCGAGCACGATTCGATCCGCGTCGAGAAGCGTTACCACCGCAAGGACGGCAGCAGCCTCTGGACGGACCTGGCCGTCTCCCTGGTCCGGCAGGACGACGGCCGGCCGCGGTTCACCGTCGCGATGATCGAGGACATCACCGAGCGGTACGCCCTGCAGCAGCGGCTGCGTTTCCAGGCGCTGCACGATCCGCTCACCGGGCTGCCCAACCGGACCCTCTTCTTCGAGACGCTCGGCCGGCTCCTCGACACCGCCGGCCCGGAGCAGCGGATCGGCGTCTGCTTCCTCGACCTGGACGGGTTCAAGGCGATCAACGACAGCCTCGGGCACGACCTGGGCGACAAGCTGCTCGTGGTGATCGCCCGCCGGCTCGCCGACTGCGTCGCCGACCACGGACACCTCGTCGCCCGGATGGGTGGCGACGAATTCGTCATCCTGGTCGACGGTGGCGACGGGCTCGACGACGCGGTGGCCGTGGCGGACGCGGCGCTGGCCGCGGTCGCCACCCCGGTGCACATCGGCGACCAGCAGCTCACCGTCTCGGCCAGCGTCGGCATCGTCGAGTGCCCGGCCGGTGAGACCAGTGCGTCGGAGCTGATGAAGGCCGCGGACACCACCCTCTACTGGGCCAAGGCCGAAGGGCGGGGCCGGTGGGCGGTCTACGACCGGGAACGCAGTGCCCGCGACATCGCCCGCTCGGCGCTGGCCGCCAAGCTGCCCGCCGCCCTGGACCGGGGCGAGTTCGTCCTCCGCTACCAGCCGATCGTGTCGCTGCTCGAAGGGCGGATGCTCGCGGTCGAGGCGTTGGTCCGCTGGCAACACCCCGAACTGGGGTTGCTCGGCCCGGACCGGTTCATCGGGCTCGCCGAGGAGACCGGGTTGATCGTCCGGCTCGGCGAGTGGGTGCTTCGGCAGGCCTGCCACGACGCCGAACAGTGGCGGCGGCGGTTCCCGGACGCCCGCCTGGTGGTGAGCGTCAACCTGGCCGCCCGGCAGACCGACGACCCGGCCATCGTGGACACCGTCGCGGACGTGTTGGCCGCCAGCGGCCTGCCGGCCGAGCTGCTTCAGCTGGAACTGACCGAGAGTGCGGTGATGGGCACCGCCGGGGAGCCGCTGCGGGCGCTGCACCGGCTCGCGGCGTTGGGCGTACGGCTCGCCATCGACGACTTCGGCACCGGCTACTCGAACCTGGCGTACCTGCGCCGGCTGCCGATCCACTGCCTGAAACTGGCCGGCCCGTTCGTCGAGGGCATTCGGGGTGAGGACGCGGTGACGGCGGCCGACCATCGGGACGAGCGCATCGTGGACGCGCTGGTCCGGCTGGCGCACGCGCTGGAACTGTGGGTGACCGCCGAGGCGGTGGAGACGGGTGTGCAGGCCGAACGGCTCAGGGCGTTGCGCTGCGACACCGGGCAGGGGCGGCTCTTCGGTGCTCCGGTGCCGGCCGACCGGATCGCCGCCCGCCTGGCCGGTACGGAGGCGGCGTGAGCGGGCGGACCGTCCGGCACCGGGGACGCCGCCGCCGACAGGCGACGCCGCTCCGCGGGCGACGACCTGTTCGGGGGTGGGCGGTCGCCGGGCCGGACCCGGACATCCTTGGGCCGCTACCGGACGGTCGGCGGTGCCGGTGATGATCGAAGCCGTACAGCTCGCTGACGCGTACGAAGGGTGGCGCCGATGAGCCTGACGGACTCCGGGACGGCCGTCTCGGTCATCGCGGCCCTGGCGATCGTGGCCGGGCTGGCCGGCGTGATCGTGCCGGGCCTGCCGGCGCTGCCGCTCTGCTGGGGCGGGGTGCTGGTCTGGGCGATCTTCGGCGGCGCGGGCGCGGGCGCGGGCCGGTGGCTGGTGCTCGCCGCCGCGACGCTGGTCGCGATCGGTGGCACGGTGGTCAAGTACGCCTGGCCGGGGCGCAATCTGAAACGCAGTGGCGTGCCCACCTCGTCGCTGCTCGCCGGAGGGCTGCTCGGCCTGGTCGGATTCTTCGTCATCCCGGTGATCGGGCTGGTGCTCGGCTTCGTCGGTGGGGTGTGGGCGGCGGAGCGGCTGAGGCTCGGTGACTCGCGGCTCGCCTGGCCCGCCACGAAGCGCGCGGTCGCCGCAGCCGGACTGTCGATGCTGCTGGAGTTCCTCGCCGGCCTGGTGATCGCCGCGCTCTGGCTGGCCGGGCTGTTCCTGACCTGACTCCGGGCAGCGCCGGCGGTCGTCGTAGACCACGCCGGCCGGCAACGCCTCCGCAGTGCCCGGGACGGCGGCACGGGGCTTGTGTCGCGCACGGCGGATCGCCGTACGGGTGAGAGAGAGGTGACCGCCCCGCGCCGCCGCGCTGCCGGACGGTCCGAGCGCCCGGCGGTGGCCCGTCGCGATCGGGCCTGGTCACGGCTTCAAGGATGCGCCGCCGGTGGATCCGCGGCAACCACAATTCGCCCGGCCTGGGCATTGACCATCGTCGGGTTTGCCAGTAGACCTTGGGGATGGAGCCCCGCCGATGAGAGCGCCGCTGACGCTGGAGCAGCTCCGCGTCGCGGTCGCCGAGCGCGAGATCGACACAGTGGTGCTGGCGCTGGTCGACATGCAGGGCCGGTTGCAGGGCAAGCGGTTCCACGCCCCCTACTTCCTGGAGCACGTGGTCGCGCACGGCAGTGAGGGTTGCAACTACCTGCTCGCCGTGGACGTCGAGATGAACACCGTCGACGGGTACGCCATGTCGAGCTGGGAGCGGGGCTACGGCGACTTCGCGATGAAACCCGACCTGACGACGCTGCGCCGGGTGCCCTGGCAGCCGGGAACGGCGCTGCTCCTGGCCGACCTGGAGTGGCTGGACGGCTCCGGCCCGGTGGTCGCCTCACCCCGGCAGATCCTCCGTCACCAGCTCGACCGGCTGGCCCGGCACGGGCTGACCGCGTACGCCGGCACCGAGTTGGAGTTCGTGCTCTACCGCGACTCGTACGAGGACGCCTGGCGGCGTGGCTACCGGGAGCTGACGCCCGCCAACCAGTACAACGTGGACTATTCGCTGCTCGGCACGGCCAGGGTCGAGCCACTGCTGCGGCGCATCCGCACCGAGATGGCCGACGCGGGGCTGACGCCGGAGAGCGCGAAGGGCGAGTGCAACCTCGGCCAGCACGAGATCGCCTTCCGCTACGACGAGGCGGTCGCCTGCGCCGACCACCATGTCGTCTACAAGAACGGCGCGAAGGAGATCGCCGCCCAGGAGGGCATGGCGATCACCTTCATGGCCAAGCCGAACGCCCGGGAGGGCAACTCCTGTCACATCCATTTCTCGCTGCGTGACGTCGGCGGCGATCCGGCGCTGCTCGGCGACGGGCCGGCGAGGCTGAGCGTGACCGGTCGGCGGGTGCTCGCCGGGCTGCTCACCACGATGCGCGAGTTCAGCCTCTTCTTCGCGCCGAACGTCAACTCGTACAAGCGCTACCAGCCGGGGTCGTTCGCGCCGACCGCGCTGCGCTGGGGCACCGACAACCGCACCTGCGCGCTGCGGCTCGTCGGGCACGGCCCGGATCTGCGGGTGGAGAACCGGGTGCCCGGCGCGGACGTGAACCCTTACCTCGCGATCGCCGCGCTGGTCGCCGGGGCGGTGCACGGGATCGAGCAGGAGCTGGAGCTCGGCGAGGAGTGCACCGGAAACGCGTACGCAGACCCGTCCGTCGAGCGGGTGCCGGGCACGCTGCGGGACGCGCTCACCCTCTGGGAGCGCTCCGCGCCGGCCGCCGAGGCGTTCGGTGCCGAGGTGGTCGCCCACTACGCCAACCACGCCCGGGTCGAGCTCGCCGCCTTCGACGCCGCGGTCACCGACTGGGAGCTGTTCCGTGGCTTCGAACGCCTCTGAGCCGCCCACTCGCCCCGTCCGGTGTGGCCGTGCCGGCGTCCCCACCTGCGGCACCGGGTCGGCGGCGGTGGGACGGTGGGTGTGACGACGCTGGTGAACCCGGCCACCGGGGAGCAGATCGGCGAGGTCGCGGCCACCACGCCGGCGGAGGCCGACGCGGCGGTTGCGCGAGCCGCGAGGGCTTACGAGCGGTGGCGGTGGACGACGCCGGGGGAACGGGCGCGGCTGCTGCGCCGGTTCGCGGCCGTCGTCGACGCGCACCTGGCGGAGCTGGCGCAGCTGGAGGTACGCAACAGCGGGCACCCGATCGGCAACGCCCGCTGGGAGGCCGGCAACGTTCGGGACGTGCTCGACTACTACGCCGGCGCCCCCGAGCGGCTCACCGGCCGGCAGATACCGGTGCCCGGCGGGCTGGACGTCACCTTCCACGAGCCGCTCGGCGTGGTCGGGGTGATCGTGCCGTGGAACTTCCCGATGCCGATCGCCGCCTGGGGCTTCGTACCGGCGCTCGCCGCCGGCAACACCGTGGTGCTGAAACCGGCCGAGCTGACCCCGCTCACCGCGCTGCGCCTGGCCGAGCTGGGCCGCGAGGCGGGCCTGCCCGCGGACGTGCTCACCGTGCTACCCGGCGAGGGCGCGGTGGTGGGGGAGCGGCTCGTCACCCACCCGGCGGTACGCAAGATCTGCTTCACCGGCTCGACCACCGTCGGCACCCGGATCATGGCGGGCTGCGCGGCACAGGTGAAGCGGCTGACGCTGGAGTTGGGCGGGAAGTCCGCGAACGTGGTCTTCGCCGACGCCGACCTGGCGAAGGCGGCGGCCACCGCGCCGTACGCGGTCTTCGACAACGCCGGCCAGGACTGCTGCGCCCGCTCCCGGCTGCTCGTCCAGCGCTCGGTGTACGACCGGTTCCTGGAGCTGCTCGAACCGGCGGTGCGCGCCTTCCGGGTGGAGGACCCGGCCCGGGAGACGGCCGAGATGGGCCCGTTGATCTCGGCGGTCCAGCGGGAGCGGGTGGCCGGGTACGTCGACGCAGCGACGGTCGCGTTCACCGGAGTCCGGCCGGACGGCCCCGGCTTCTGGTACGCCCCGACGGTGCTGCTCGCCGACTCGCCGGCGGACCGGCACTGGCGGGAGGAGGTCTTCGGTCCGGTCGTGTCGGTGCTGCCGTTCGAGGACGAGGCGGACGCGATCCGCCTCGCCAACGACACCGACCACGGACTCTCCGGCTCGATCTGGACACGCGACGTCGGCCGGGCGTTGCGGGTGGCCCGGGCCGTCGAGTCCGGCAACCTCAGCGTCAATTCGCACTCCTCGGTGCGCTACTGGACTCCCTTCGGCGGGATGAAACGCTCCGGCCTCGGCCGCGAGTTGGGCCCCGACGCGCTGCACGCATTCACCGATGTGAAGAACGTCTTCATCGCGACGGAGGAGTGAACAGGGTGCGGGATCGGTTGCGGGACCGGGTGGCCGTGGTCACCGGCGCGGGCAGCGGGATCGGGCGGGCCACGGTGCGGCGGTTCGCCACCGAGGGCGCCCGCGTGGTCTGCGTGGACATCGACGCGGACGCGGGCGAGCGGGCCGCGGCCGAGGTGGGTGGCGAGTTCGTCGCCGCGGACGTCGCCGACGAGGCGGCCGTTCGGGCCCTGTTCGACGGGGTGGTCGAGCGGCACGGCCGGGTCGACGTGGCGTTCAACAACGCCGGTATCTCCCCGCCGGACGACGACTCCATCCTGGAGACCGGGCTCGACGCCTGGGAGCGGGTGCTGCGGGTCAACACCACGAGCGTCTACCTGTGCTGCAAGTACGTGATCCCGCACATGCGCCGGCAGGGCGGGGGCTCGATCATCAACACCGCTTCGTTCGTGGCGTTGATGGGCGCGGCCACCTCGCAGATCGCGTACACCGCGAGCAAGGGCGGCGTGCTGGCGATGACCCGGGAGTTGGGTGTGCAGTTCGCCCGGGAGGGGATCCGGGTGAACGCCCTCTGCCCCGGCCCGGTCGCGACCCCGCTGCTGCTCGAACTCTTCGCCGCCGACCCGGAGCGGGCCGCCCGCCGGCTGGTGCACGTGCCGATGGGCCGGTTCGGTGCCCCCGAGGAGATCGCCGCGGCGGTGGCGTTCCTGGCCAGCGACGACGCGTCCTTCATGACCGCCACGCAGTTCGTGGTGGACGGCGGAATCACCGGCGCGTACGTCACCCCGCTCTGACGCCGTCCTCTCCCCGCGGTGCGCGGGCGACAGCCCGTCCGGCCGCGCCGCGACCCGAAACAGCGCACCGCGGGTGACGCCGCGCCGCCGGTTGCAGGAGTGAGGGTGGAACCCCGCCGGCGTGGCCGGGCGGTGGGCCGCGCCGCCGGTCAGTCCGGTCGCAGCCAGCCCTGACCGCCGAGGCCGGAGATGTCGAGCACCCGGCGGACCTGCCGGGACGGCAGTACGGTGAGCGCGTCGGGGAGCTGCCGGGCGAGCCGGACCAGGGCGTGGATCGCGGCCGAGTCGAAGAACGTGACCGCACGTAGGTCGAGCGTCACCCGGGCGGCGGGTTCGCGCAACGCCGTCTGGAACATCGTGTCCGCGGTGGCCATGTCGACCTCGCCGGTCACCGTGACTCGGACGTGGTCGTCGGCGGCCTCGACGGTGGCCGAGAAGACGGGCGGCGGCGCCCCTAGATCCACCCCACAACCATGGCACAGCGGGGCAGACGGGGCAACAAGCGTCGGACCGCAACCGCGACGAGACCGGGCCGGATCGCGGCGATAGGCTTGTTCCATGAACGTCCGTGCGCCGCTGACCCCAGGCACGCTCTCCCCGATGCGAGCTGTTCCCGGCCGCATCACCCGCCCGGAGTACGTGGGCAAGAAGGCGCCCAAGGAGTGGCGTGGGTCGCACGTGCAGACCCCGGAGACGATCGAGAAGATGCGGGTCGCCGGCCGGCTGGCCGCGCAGGCGATCCAGCTCGCCGGGGAGCACTGCAAGCCTGGCGTCACCACCGACGAGATCGACCGGGTGGTGCACGAGTTCCTCTGCGACCACGGCGCGTACCCGTCGACGCTCGGTTACCGGGGCTTCCCGAAGTCGTGCTGCACCAGCCTCAACGAGGTCATCTGCCACGGCATCCCGGACTCGACCGTGCTGCAGGACGGCGACATCATCAACGTCGACGTCACGGCGTACCTCAACGGGGTGCACGGCGACACGAACGCCACCTTCTGCGTCGGCGAGGTGAGCGAGGAGTCCCGGCTGCTGGTCGAGCGGACCCACGAGGCGATGATGCGGGGCATCCGGGCGGTCGCCCCGGGGCGGCAGATCAACGTGATCGGCCGGGTCATCGAGTCGTACGCCAAGCGGTTCGGCTACGGCGTGGTACGCGACTTCACCGGCCACGGCATCGGCGAGTCCTTCCACAGCGGGCTCTACGTGCCGCACTACGACAGTCCCCGGCCGACCGAGGTCATCGAGCCGGGCATGACGTTCACCATCGAGCCGATGATCACCCTCGGCACGTACCAGTACGACATGTGGGACGACGGCTGGACCGTGGTCACCAAGGACCGGAAGTGGACGGCGCAGTTCGAGCACACCATCCTGGTGACCGAGGACGGCCACGAGATCCTGACCCTGCCGTGACCGATGGTCCGGCCGCGTTGCGTGAGGCGCACCACGCGGACGTCTCCGGTGGCTGGCTGCGGCCGGCCGTGTTCGGAGCGATGGACGGGCTGGTCACCAACATCGCCCTGATCGCCGGCGTCGGCGGCGGCGGGGTGTCGCCGCGCAGCATCGTGCTCACCGGCGCGGCCGGGCTGGTGGCCGGCGCGATCTCGATGGGGCTGGGCGAGTACACGAGCGTCCGGTCGGCCAACGAGCAGGTCGCCGCGGAGGTGGCCAAGGAGCGGCGGGAGCTGGAGCGGCACCCCGAGGCGGAGGCCCGGGAGTTGGCCGACGCGTGGGTGGCCCGAGGGCTGCCCTGGGACCTCGCCCAGCAGGTCGCCGAGGCGGTTCGCCGCAACCCGGAGGAGGCGCTGCGGGTGCACGTCCGGGAGGAGTTGGGCGTGGACCCGGACGACCAGCCCAGTCCCTGGGCGGCGGCGATCTCGTCGTTCTTCTTCTTCTCCGCCGGGGCGCTCGTGCCGTTGCTGACCTACCTGCTCGGCTTCACGAACCTCTGGCTCGCCCTGGGTGTCGGCGGGCTCGGCCTCTTCACCGCCGGGGCGGTGGTGGCCCGGTTCACCAACCGACCCTGGTGGTCCGGCGGGCTCCGTCAGCTCCTGCTGGGTGCCCTGGCCGCCGCCGCCACGTACGGCATCGGCACCCTGATAGGCACAAACGCCCTCGCCTGACCTCCGGTGGGCATGCCGGTCGGAAACCGGAAGGTCAGGGGGTGAGGAGTTCGTCGACAGTGCCGTCGACGGGCCGGCCGCGGGCGGCCAACTCCTCGGCCTGCCGGGTCAGCACCGCGCCCACCTCGGTCATGTCCGCACCGGCCAGGCCGGTACGCCGAACCGCGTCCCCCGGGTCACGGAAGTAGGTGCGGGCGAGCAGGCCGTTGACCGTCGCCGCCGCCAGCCGGGCCTCACCGAGCATGAGCAGGGCCTGGTCCGTCTCGTACCACTCGGCGAGCTTGGCGGCCCGGGCGTGCGCCGCGTACCCCCGGTACCAGGCATGGCGGGCGGCGGAGCTGAACTCGGCCGGCCGGGCGCGGGCCAACCGGCCGAGGTGCTCGTCGCGCAGGGTGCGCACCCAACCGGTCGGGTCGTGCAGCGGCCGGGTGGTGACGTACCGGTCGGCGGCCAGCGGCCAGCGTGAATCGATCACCCGGGCCTGCCGGAGGTAGTCGTCGGCGCCGGCCACGGTCAGGTCGACCAGCACCTTGTTCACCCGGCGGGTCGCCGGGACCGGCCCCGCACCCGACCGGTAGGTCACCACCAGCACCCCGACCTCGCCGTCACCGCCGCCGTCGTCGTCGCCGTGGGCCAGCGGACCGTGCACCGCGACGGCGAGCACATCGGCGGGAAAGCGGCGTTGCGCGGCCTGCGCCACCTGCTCGGCGACCGTCCACCGGGGGTCGGCCAGGTGCCGGTCTACCTCGACGTCCTCGCTGTCGGCATTCACGCCGGCCACTCCTGCGACGTTTGTGGACCATCGTCCGCTGCCCGGTCAGGGGTTGACTGCGGGCCCGCGCAGCCGGCCCCTGTCGACCGCAGGCGCCGCCGGCCGGTCACGCCCGCCCCGCTCTCACCACCCTAGTGCGGGGTCACCGTCGACCTGCGCGCCGCGCCCGGCCGGAACCAGCCGGAAGACGCGGATCTCCCGGCCACCGGCTCGCCGCTCGTACGTCCGGTACGCCGGCCACTCGGTGACCAGCAACTGCCAGAGACGGTCACGTTCGGCGCCGACGGCCAGTTCGGCACGTACCTGGATCCGGCGACCCTTCACGGCCACCTCCGCGGCCGGCTCGGCGAGCAGGTTCATCGACCAGCCGGGCTGGTGGGGCCGACCCCAGTTCGAGCCGACCACCACGTACGCGTCGCCGTCCGGCACGTAGAGCAGCGGGTTGCTCCGTGGCTTGCCGGAGCGGCGGCCGGTGGTGGTCAGGATCAGGGAGGGGACGAGCCCGAGTGCGACCACCCGACCTCGGGTGAGCCGCCCCACGGCCCGATCGGCCGGCACCAGGAGGCGGGCGGCGGCGCCGAACCAGCGGTGGTGGCCGATGCGGCGGGTGATGGCTCCGAGCACGGACACGCGGACAGTCTGCCGCCTGCCGGGTTCCGGCGACATCCCTCGGACGGCCGTCCCCTGGGCACGGCACGCGGTCACCGCGGGCCGAAGGCGGATGGAACCACGGCTCAGTCGAGGCGCCGCTCGATCGGCAGCCGGGACCGGGTGAACAGTCCCGCGCCGAGCATCGCCACCAGTGGCACCACCACGAGGACGCCGAGTGTCGCCCAGGGCGCGACGAGCGGGTACGGATCCTGGATCGGCCAGGTGTCCGCGTACTGCCGGTTCCGCGAGGCGAGGATGATGACGGCGGTGCCGAGGCCGGCCACGATGCCGAGCACCGAGCCGAGGCCGGCGATCACTCCGGCCTGGCAGAGCGCGAGCATCCGGCGTACCCGCGGACTGGCCCCGACCGCCCCGAGGGTGGACAGATCGGCGCGCCCCTCGGCGGCGGCGAGCCCCGTCGCGATCCCCGCCGCGCCCACGGTGATCATGCCTGCCGCGGCGACGAGCAGGAGCAGCCGCGGGTCGCCGAGGAACGGCCGGTCCCGGTTCACATCCAGGACGAACTCGCCGTACGGCCGCAGCGCGTCGACGAGCCGTTGCTGCTGTTCCTCGTCGGGCGCGTCCGGAACCGGGATCGCCCACGACCTGGTGTACCAGGTCAGGCCGAGCCGGGTGGCCGCCGCGGGGGAGAGCAGCAGCCGGGTGGGCCCGCCGGCGTCGGACAGCGCGTAGCCGGTCAGCACGCTCACCGTGCGGGCCGTGGGCTGTGTCCCCCCGGTCTGGAGGGTGCGGTCCACGGCGACCGCGAGGGAGCCCCGGTGCAGGTAGCGCGGATCGGTCACCACCGCGCCACCGGCCCGCAGTACGGCGGTGGCCGCCGCGGTCTGCTCCGCCGAGGCGCCGGTGAGCACCGGCAGCGTGGTGCCGTCGTCCACGAGCACCTGGAAGTACTCGCGGTCGAGGTCGGGGTCGGAGAGTTGGCAGCGGGGGTCGGCGCGGGCGAGGCGGCGCTGCTCCACGCTCAGCCCGTCGCCCGGCCGCCAGGGGCAGACCTGTTCCGGCGGGAGCACCGGTTCGACCGAGCAGGTTTCCAGCGGTCGGTGCGCCGGATCACATCCGGCGAAGTCCAGCGGCGCCACGGTGTCCGCGCCGAGGTGGGCGCGGGCCGCCGAGGCGACCTCGGCGAGCGGTGGTGGCCGACCGTCCTGCTCCGTCCAGAAGAGCTGCGCCGTCCCGTCGGGCACGCCGGGCTGAAAGTTCTCGGCGTCCCTGGCCGAGTCACTGGCCAGGTAGGTGCCGAGTGCGACGCTCGCGGCGACGGCGGCCATCACGGCGGAGATGGCGGGTGCGGCGGACGACCGGTTGCGGCTCGCGTCACGCAGTGCGATCCGCGGTGCCAACGGCAACGCCCGGCCGAGGCGGGCGAGCAGGCCGATCAGGGTGGGGGTGCAGAAGACCAGGCCCAGCTCGCCGAGGATCAGACCGATGAGGATCACCCAGCTGCGGGTCTGGGTGGCACCGAAAGCAGCGATCAGGGCGCCGCCGGCCGTCAGGGCCGATCCGAGCGCCAGCCACCGGCCGTGGCCGCGCGGCGGAGTACGCCGGCCGGCCAGTCCGGCCACCACGTCCTGCCGGGCCGCGGTCCAGGCCGGCGCCAGCGCGGCGAGCACTCCGGCGAGCACCGCGACCCCGCCGATCGTCACCAGGGCCACTGGCCAGCAGCGGTACCCGCCGAAGCGGGCGCCGAAGATGTACTGCTCGACGAGGGGACGGGCGGCGAACGCCGCCGCCACGCCGAGCAGCAGCCCTGCCGCGGCGCCCAGGACACCCAGCACCACCCCGTCGGCCAGCACCACCCGGCGCAGCTGTGCGGCATCGCCGCCGGCCACCGCGACCAGGGCGAGGTCGCGGCGCCTCCGGCGTACGCCGACCGCGAAGGCGGGTCCGACGAGCAGCACCACCTCCAGCAGGCCCAGCCCGCTGATCAGCCCGCCGGTGCCCAGGTCAC
Source organism: Micromonospora sp. NPDC005367 (assembly GCF_040606825.1). Taxonomy (NCBI): domain Bacteria; kingdom Bacillati; phylum Actinomycetota; class Actinomycetes; order Micromonosporales; family Micromonosporaceae; genus Micromonospora; species Micromonospora sp. NPDC005367. Next base: position 63,950 of record NZ_JBEXFP010000015.1, read on the forward strand.
TCATGTCCCCGGTGCCCGCGCCGGGCCAGGCGCGCAGGAACGGACGCTCGTCGCCGCCGGCATGTCCGACGACGACGAGGCCCCGCTCGTTGAGCCGCTGGACGAGGTCGGCGTCCAGCGGTTTCGGCAGGTCGACCAGCCAGCTCGTCTCGGTCGCCCCGGGCTCGGGAGGCGCGACCGCGGACGGGTGCAGGGCGATGAGCGGGCCCAGGTCGTCCGGGAACTCGACCACCCCGACGACGCGGTAGGTGTCGCCGCCGCCGAGCACCGTGTCCCCGAGCCGGGCGTGCAGGTCCCGTAGGCCGGCCCGGCTCGCCGCGATCTCGTCGGCAGCGAGCGGGGCCCGTCCCTGCTGTAGCCGCGCCGCGCCCCGGGCGAGCGGATCGGTGAGATCGAGCGCCCGGCCGACGAAGCTGTTCGTGCGGCCGTCCACCCGGAGGTCGACCGGAATCCATCCGCGCACCTCGGCGGCCCGGCTCCCCGGTCCGAGCAGCTGCGTGACCAGTTCGGTGGTGGGCGGTACGCCTGTGGTCAGTCCCTCGTCGTCACGGGGGAACCAGTGCTCGCCCCACTCGTCCTGGACGACCGGGGCGCCGCCGACCCAGTTGAGCTTGGCGTCGGCGATGCCGAGCTGGCGGGAGATCCGCTCGTCACGGGTCAGCTCCGACATGTCGTAGCTGGCCGCGATGAAGGTCAACACCAGCACCGGCAGTGTGATCATGGCCAGCACCAGTCCGGTGCGGCCGCGGGCCCGTCGCGTCTCCCGGCGGGCGATACGCAGCGCCGCCCGCCACGACCCGACCAGTTCGGCGCCGCGCCGTCGGCCGTCGACTACGGACGGCGGTGAGTCCGCCGGCCGTGCGCCGGCCCGGAGGCGGATCCGGCGGCCGGGGCGTACGGTCACCGGCCGCTGCCGCTCAACAGCTGCTCGACGCTGCCCAGCGGTGCCGTCGAGTCGACCAGCACCCCGTCGCGTAGGAAGATCACCCGGTCCGCCCAGCCGGCGTGCCGCGCCTCGTGGGTGACGAGCAGTCCGGCCGCGCCGGCGTCCACCCGGCGGCGCAGCAGATGCAGCACCGCCTCGCCGGTCTGCGAGTCCAACGCGCCGGTCGGCTCGTCGGCCAGGACCAGCCGCCGGTCACCGACCAGCGCCCGGGCGATCGCCACCCGTTGCTGCTGACCGCCGGAGAGCTGGTCCGGGAAACGGTCGCCCAGTTCGGGCAGGCCGACCTCGGCGAGCGCGGCCAGGGCCAGCGTGCGGGCGCGCCGTACCCCGGTGCCGTCGAGCTCCAGTGGCAGCGCCACGTTCTCCACCGCGTTCAAGCTGCCCAGCAGGTTGAGGTCCTGGAAGATGTAGCCGACCCGGCGTCGGCGCAGCTGGGCCAGGCCGCGACGGTCGAGTGCGGCGAGCGGTTGCCCGTCGACGTGTACCTCCCCCGCGGTCGGACTGTCGAGGCCGCCGGCCAGCGCCAGCAGGGTCGACTTGCCCGACCCGGACGGGCCCATCACGGCGACCAGTTCGCCGGGCCGCACGGCCAGACTCACCCCACGCAGGGCGGGTACGGCGGCCGGGCCGGTGCCGTGGGTGCGGTGGACGTCACGCAGCTCGAGGACGGCGTCGTCCACTCCGCTCACCGCCGCGCCTCCTCGTCGGTCGGTAGCACCGCCTCGGCGGAACCGTCCACTTCGACCGGCGGTCGCCGTCCGGGAACGCTCGGCCGGTAGCGCACCAGGCTGGTCTCGCAGTGGTCCAACCAGCGCACCTCGGCCTCCGCCTGGAACACCATGGCGTCCAGCACCAGCCGCCAGGGCAGCTCCTCCGGCTGGTCGCTGGCGTACTTCAACCGGGTCAACTCCTGCAACGTCCGCATGGTCGCGGCGCGCTGGGTCTGCACCACCGACCGTACGTCCACGCCGGGGGTGGTGAGTGCCAGGGCCAGCTTGATCGCCAGCTCGTCGCGGGGCCGGTCGGTCCGGCTCACCGGGGTGGCGAACCACAGCGTGAGGTCGGCCCGGCCGGCGTCGGTGATCTCGTACGGGCGCTGCCCGGCTTCACTTTCCGGCAGGGAGCGCACCAGCCCGTCCCGCTCGAGACGGGCGAGCGTGGTGTACACCTGCCCGATGTTCAGCGGCCAGGTCGAGCCGGTCGACTCCTCGAACGCGGCTCGCAGCTGGTAGCCGTACATCTGGCCGCGTTCGAGCAGGGCGAGCAGCCCGTGACGGATGGACATGGCCCGGAGTATGCATACCTGGTATGCGACCCGCAACCGATGGTGATCTGCACCGCTCCCGGCGGCCTGCTCAGGTGGGCCGGCCGGGGAACGGCACGGTCAGCGGGGTGATCTTCGCGGTCCGTCGCCAGCGGGTGGCCCGCACGGCGTAGTCGACCAGGGCGTCCAGCGCCTGGTCCCGGTCGCTGCCGCTGGTGGCGGCGAGCGCCGCCCGCCAGTGCGCCGCGGTGCGCTCCTCGACCTCGATCGCCAGCCGCAGCGCGCTCGCCCGGTCGGTGATCGGGAACGGCAGCGTGTATCCGGCCTGGTCCGGCGGGACGGTGGCGCCCGCCGTGCTGAGCTGCACCACCAGCGCGTCCCGGCGGCGCCGGTGCGCTGCCTCGGCCTGCCGGGCGGCCGTGCGAGCCGAGCCGGAGAGCCGTACGCCGATCGGACCGTACGCGAAGATGGCCGCGTACTCGGCGCTGAGCGCCGCGGCGAGCGCCTCGGCGGGCGTGGGCGGTGCGCTGTGCTCGCTCACTTCAGGGCCTCCAGGTGGGTGGCGCGGGCCGCCGCGATCGAGCCGACGAGCGCGGCACGTGCCGCGGGCGCGGCGGCGCAGGCCGTCACGGCGGCGTCCCGGCCGACGCGTTCCCGCTGTTGGAGCTCGGCGATGGCGGCGTCCGGGTCGGTGCCGGTGGTGCCGCTCGGTGTCGCGCCGGCCGACGGTAGGTCGACCCCCAGGACCCGGGCGAGTTCGGCGGCGTGCGCCTGGTGCGCCTCGGCGATCGGGGTGAGCCGTGCGGCGAGGTCGGCGTGTGCCGCGGCGGCGGCCCGGTACGCGGCGGCGAGCGCCAGCGACTCGTCGAGCAGCGGCCGCAGCGGGTCGGGCGGCCGGGGCGCCGCATCCTCGCGGCCGAAAGGGTCGCAGCCGGTCAGCGGCGCCGCCGCGGCACCGAGGGCCAGCAGCCCTCCGGCGCGCAGCAGATTGCGCCGGGAATGCCGGGATGCGTCGATGCGCTGTGCATTCATGCCTCTCACCACCGCACAAGTCAACACCATCCGCCGCAGTGGGTGGGGCATCGCTGTCGGTGCGCCGCCCGGCCGGGTGGCAGCCCGGCGCGTTACGCTCTGCGCAGCCACCGGGCGCGTCCGCCCCGGTGGCGTGCCGGCATGGGGCGGGACAAGGGTCACCGTCTGGTAGGAGAGGGTGCGAGATGACGCAGCGTGGCCGTGCGACCAGGTCGACGGGGCGGCCCCGCGGCGCGGAGCGCCCCCGCGGTGGCGACCTCGGCGCCCGGCGCAACCGGTTGCGGGACGTGATCGAGCCGGTGATCGCCGAGGCGGGCTACGACCTCGAGGACCTCTCCGTCTCCCGGGCCGGCCGACGGCACGTGGTGCGGGTGATCGTGGACGCCGACGGCGGGATCAACCTGGACGCCGTCGCGGATGTCTCCCGGGCGGTCTCCGCCGCGCTCGACTCCGCGGAGGAGACGGGTGGTGACATCGTCGCCGGCGAGTACCAGTTGGAGGTCAGCTCGCCGGGTGTGGACCGGCCGCTCACGCTGCCCCGACACTGGCGGCGCAACGTCGGCCGGCTGGTCAGGGTGACCACCCGGGCCGCGGTGGCGCTGCCGGAGCAGCGTGGCGAGCAGCCGGCCGGCGACCGGCAGGTGACCGGCAGGATCGTGGCGGCCGACGACGAGCGCGTGGTGTTGGAGACCGACACCGGCCGCGCCGAGTGGGCCTACGCCGAACTCGGCCCGGGGCGGGTGCAGGTGGAGTTCAGCCGCCTCGACGAGATCGATGAGGCGGACGAGTTCGGTGACACCGGCGAGACCGGTGATTCAGACGAGATCGACGACGAAGATGTGGAGGACGAGGAGAGGTGAACATCGACCTCGCGGCGCTGCGCGCACTCGAGCGCGAGCGGGAGATCCCGTTCGACACGATCCTCGCGGCGATTGAGACCGCGTTGCTCACCGCGTATCGGCACACCGAAGGCGCCGAGCCGCACGCACGAGTGGAGATCGACCGCAAGTCCGGCGCGGCCTCGGTGTACGCGCAGGAACTGGACGACGAGGGCGCGGTGGTGCGGGAGTGGGACGACACTCCGCACGACTTCGGCCGGATCGCCGCCATGACCGCCAAGCAGGTGATCCTCCAGCGGCTGCGGGAGGCCACCGACGAGGCCCACTTCGGTGAGTACGTCGGCCGGGACGGTGACCTGGTCACCGGCGTGGTGCAGGCGCACGAGGCGCGGGCCGAGAAGGGCATCGTCAGCGTCGACCTGGGCAAGCTGGAGGGTGTCCTGCCGCAGTCCGAGCAGGTGCCCGGCGAGCGTTACGTGCACGGCGAGCGCATCCGGTGCGTCGTGGTGCACGTCGCCAAGGGCATGCGCGGGCCGCAGATCACCCTGTCCCGGTCCCACCCGGGGCTGGTGAAGAAGCTCTTCGCGCTCGAGGTGCCGGAGATCGCCGACGGCACCGTGGAGATCGGTGCGATCGCGCGTGAGGCAGGTCACCGTACAAAGATCGCTGTTCGCTCCACCGCGCCGGGTGTCAACGCCAAGGGCGCCTGCATTGGCCCGATGGGTCAGCGGGTCCGGGCCGTGATGAGCGAGCTGCACGGCGAGAAGATCGACATCATCGACTGGTCGGACGACCCGGCCACCTTCGTCGGCAACGCGTTGTCGCCGGCCAAGGCGTTGCGGGTCGAGGTGGTCGACCTGGCCACCCGGACCGCCCGGGTGACGGTGCCGGACTTCCAGCTCTCGCTCGCGATCGGCCGGGAGGGGCAGAATGCCCGCCTGGCTGCCCGTCTGACCGGTTGGCGCATCGACATTCGTTCCGACGCGGAGCAGGCCGCACCGGCCAGTCGGAGCGGAGCTGATCACGTGCGGGAGCCGGGCAGCGCGATCTCCGGCAGCTAGGGGTAGACTTCCTCAGTGGCACGACGCGCGCAGCCGGAGCGCACCTGTGTGGGTTGTCGGCGGCGAGCGCCGGCCGGCGAACTGCTGCGGGTCGTGGCGGTCGGCGACGAGGCTGGTTACAGTCTCCGGCCCGATCCAGCCCGCAGACTGCCGGGTCGGGGAGCGAACATGCACCCGGATCCGGCCTGCTTCGCGCTGGCAGTACGGCGGCGCGCCTTCGGGCGGGCGCTGCGCATCGCCGAGGTCGTCGACCACGGTGAGCTTGCGGAGCACATCGATGCGCCAACCACGACGTCCGGTCATCCCGACCGGGCGCGGGTCGCTAGCAGGGTAGGACGACCGACATGAGCACACGATGAAGTCGCAGAAATGACCAGGCTTCAAGTGCACGAGTGAGGTCGCTGCGGGTGCTGCCCGCACGACCTCGGAGTGAGGAGTGCAGTGGCAGGTAAGGCCCGCGTACACGAGCTTGCAAAAGAGCTCGGGGTCGAAAGCAAGACCGTTCTCGCCAAGCTCAAGGAGATGGGCGAGTTCGTGAAGTCAGCGTCCAGCACCGTTGAGGCGCCTGTCGCCCGACGGCTGCGGGGCGCATTCGTCGCGTCCGCCGGTGGTTCGTCGGCGCCGTCCGCCCCGGCGGCGGCCGCCCCGAGCCCGGCCCCGACCCCGACCCCGACGCCATCCCCGACGCCGACGTCGGCGCCGACCCCGGGTACCCCGCGGGTCTCGGCCCGGCCCATGCCGCCCCGGCGGCCGGCGGCGGCTACCCCTGGACCGAAGCCCAAGGGCCCGGTCCCCGGCCCGCCGCAGCCGGCGACCCCGGTCGCCAAGCCGGCGAGCGCGCACGACATCGAGGTGGCGGCCGCCGAGGCGCGCGCCGCCGCTCTCAAGGCTGAGCAGGAGGCCGCGGTCAAGGCCGCGCAGGCCGCCCGCCAGCAGCAGCGGGAGAACGTCCGCCGGGAGCCTCCGGCCGAGGGCGGTCCCCGTCCGGGTCCGCGTCCGGGTCCGAACGCGGCACCGCCGCGTCCGGGTACCCCGGCCGCCGGTCGTCCCGGTGGCCCGACCCCGGGCCCGGGTCCCCGACCGGGTGGTCGTCCGCCGGCGCGCGGCGCCGGTAACAACCCGTTCGGCATCCAGGGCGGCCAGCAGCGGCCGCCGGCCGCTGGTGGCGGCGGTCCCCGGCCGAGTCCGGCCGGCATGCCGCCGCGGCCCAGCCCGGCCTCGATGCCGCCGCGGCCCAGCCCGGCCTCCATGCCGAGCCAGCGTCCCACCACCGGTCGCCCCGGCGGCCCCGGTGGCGGTCGTGGTGGCCCCGGTGGCGGCGCGGGTCGTCCCGGTGGTGGCGGCGGCTTCCGTGGCGGTCCCGGCGGTGGCGGCGGCGGTGGCGGTGGCTACCGCGGCGGTCCCGGTGGCGGCGGTGGCGGTGGCTACCGCGGCGGTCCGGGTGGCGGCGGCGGTGCTCCCGGCGGCGGTTTCCGTCCGGGTGCCCCGGCCGGTGGTGGCGGTCGCCCCGGTGGCGGCGGTCGTGGCCGTGGCGGTGGCGCCGCGGGTGCCTTCGGGCGTCCGGGTGGTCGGCCGACCCGTGGCCGCAAGTCCAAGAAGCAGCGCAGACAGGAGTTCGACAACCTGTCGGCCCCGACCATGAGCTCGGGTGCCCCCCGGGGTCAGGGTCAGGTCGTCCGGCTCTCCCGTGGCGCCTCGCTGTCGGACTTCGCCGACAGGATCAACGCCAACCCGGGCTCGCTGGTCCAGGAGATGTTCAACCTGGGCGAGATGGTGACGGCGACCCAGTCCTGCTCTGACGACACCCTGCTGTTGCTGGGTGAGCACCTTGGCTTCAACGTGCAGATCGTCAGCCCGGAGGACGAGGACCGTGAGCTGCTCGCGCAGTTCAACATCGACCTCGACGCCGAGGTCGCGGAGGACCGTCTGGTCAGCCGTGCGCCGGTGGTGACCGTCATGGGTCACGTCGACCACGGTAAGACCAAGCTGCTCGACGCGATCCGCAAGGCGAACGTGGTTGCCGGCGAGGCGGGTGGCATCACCCAGCACATCGGTGCCTACCAGGTCCACGTCCCGCACGACGGCGAGGATCGGGCGGTCACCTTCATCGACACCCCGGGTCACGAGGCGTTCACCGCCATGCGTGCCCGTGGTGCCCAGGTCACCGACATCGTGGTGCTGGTGGTCGCGGCCGACGACGGCGTAATGCCTCAGACGATCGAGGCGCTCAACCACGCCAAGGCGGCGGACGTGCCGATCGTGGTGGCGGTCAACAAGGTCGACAAGCCGGAGGCGAACCCGGACAAGGTCCGCCAGCAGCTGACCGAGTACGGCCTGGTCGCCGAGGAGTACGGCGGCGACACGATGTTCGTCAACGTGGCCGCCAAGCCGGGCATCGGCATCGAGGACCTGCTCGAGGCCGTCCTGCTGACCGCCGACGCGTCGCTGGAGCTGACCGCTCCGATCGACGGGCCGGCGCAGGGTGTGGCCATCGAGGCGCACCTGGACAAGGGCCGCGGTGCGGTGGCGACGGTGCTGGTGCAGAAGGGCACCCTGCGGGCGGGCGACTCGATCGTTGCCGGTGGGGCGCACGGCCGGGTCCGGGCGATGCTCGACGAGAACGGCAACGCGGTGGCCGAGGCGGGTCCGGCCCGTCCGGTGCTGGTGCTCGGTCTGACCGCGGTGCCCGGGGCGGGTGACACGTTCCTGGCGGCCGAGGACGATCGCACGGTGCGGCAGATCGCCGAGCAGCGGCAGGCACGGCGGCGGGCGGCGTCCTTCGCCAACTCGCGTGGCCGGGCCACTCTCGAGACGCTCATGGAGCAGCTCAAGGAGGGCGAGAAGACCTCGCTCAACCTGGTGCTCAAGGGCGATGTCTCCGGTTCCGTGGAGGCTCTCGAGGATGCGCTGTTCAACCTCGACATCCCCGAGGAGGTCCAGCTCAGGATCATCCACCGGGGCGTCGGTGCGATCACCGAGAGCGACGTCATGCTCGCGAGCGCCTCGACCGAGGCGGTCACGATCATCGGCTTCAACGTCCGGGCCGCCAACAAGGTCCGGGAGATCGCCGACCGCGAGGGCGTGGAGATTCGGTACTACACCGTCATCTACCAGGCCATCGAGGAGATCGACGCGGCGCTCAAGGGGCTGCTCAAGCCGGAGTACGAGGAGGTCGAGCTCGGCACCGCGGAGATCCGCGACGTGTTCCGCTCGTCCAAGATCGGCAACATCGCCGGTTGTATCGTCCGCTCCGGTCTCATCCGCCGCAACGCGAAGGCGCGTCTGTTGCGGGACGGGGCGGTCGTGGCCGAGAACCTCACGATCAACTCGTTGAAGCGGTTCAAGGAAGACGCCACGGAGGTCCGGGAGGGCTTCGAGTGTGGTCTGACCCTGGGGGGGTTCAACAACTTCCAGGTCGGCGACATCATCGAGACCTTCGAGATGCGGGAGAAGCCGCGGGTCTGATCCCGTGCTGACACGCTGATCAAGGGGTTTACGCCGCACGGCGTAAACCCCTTGATCATGCGGGGTGGACTGCGGGTATCGTCCGGGGCGATGTTCACCGGAACCGCGGTCTTCGACCTGCTGCTGCCCGGCGACTCCCGGTCGCTCAAGGCGAAGAGATCATACGTACGACCCATCGTCGCGGCACTGCGCCGCTTCGAGGTCTCCGCCGCCGAGGTGGGGGCGCTCGACCTGCACGGTCGGGCACAGGTGGCGGTGGCCGTGGTGGCCGCCGAGGCGTCGCACGTCCGCGAGGTGCTCGACTCGTGCGAGCGCCTGGTCGTCGGCCGCCCCGAGATTGAACTGCTGTCGGTCCGTCGTCGGCTCTACGGCGAGGACGACTGAACTGCGGCCACGGCCGGTGTCGTCCCCTCGGTGGCGCCGCCCCCGGCTCCGCGCGCCGGGGGAGACCGCGCGGGTAGTGTTCGAGATGTTGGCCGGTCGGGCCGGCGGCGCGTCAGGTGGCCGTGTCCCGGCCGGGAGCGGGACACCGTGGAGGTGGCGAGATGACGGATCCGGCCAAGGTACGCCGGCACGCGGAGCGGGTGCGCGAACTGGTCGCGTCGGTGGTGCGGAGCCAGATCAAGGACCCGCGGCTCGGCATGATCACCATCACCGATGCCCGGATCACTGCTGACCTGCGCGACGCCACGGTCTTCTACACCGTACTCGGCGACGCCGCCGCGCAGGCCGGCACGGCCGCCGCGCTGGAGAGCGCGAAGGGCATGCTGCGCAGCACGGTGGGCAAGGCTCTCGGGCTGCGGCACTCGCCGACCCTGACCTTCGTCCTCGACGACGTCCAGGACCAGGTGAAGCACATCGACGACCTGCTCGCGGCGGCCCGCAGCGCCGACGCCGAGGTGCAGCGGATCGCCGCCGGCGCCCAGTACGCCGGTGAGGCCCAGCCGTACCGGCTCGACGAGGACGACGAGGCGGGCGCCGAGGACACCGAGGACACCGAGGACACCGAGGACGCCGAGGCCGACAACCCGCCAGCCGGCGGGGAACGGCGGTGAGCGGGTCGTCCGGCACGGCCGCCGTCGTCGAGGCGACCCCGGTCGACTCCGGCCCGGGCGCGGGCGACTGGGCGGCTGCCGAGTCGCTGCTGCGGAACCTGTCGCCCGACGCGCGGGTACTGCTGATCTGCCACGTGAATCCGGACGGGGACGCCCTGGGCAGCATGCTCGGCTTCGCGCTGGGTCTGCGCCGGCTCGCCGTACGCGGAGTGCAGGCGACCTTCCCGGGCCCTCCGGAGGTGCCCGTGCCGTTCCAGGGCCTGCCGGGGCTCGACCTGCTGGTGCCGGCGACCGAGGCGTACCCGGATCCGGATCTGGTGATCTGCTTCGACGCGGCCAGTGAGTCGCGCCTGGGTGAGCTGGTCGACCGTCTGGACACCGCAGGTGCGTCGCTGGTGCTCGATCACCACGCTTCGAACACCCGCTTCGGCGGGGTGAACCTGGTCGACCCGCACGCGGCCGCCACCTCGGTGGTCGTCGAGCAGCTGCTGGCCCGGCTCGGCGTCGGGTTGGACGCCGGGATCGCCGAGTGCCTCTACGTCGCGCTCACCACCGACACCGGTTCGTTCCGCTTCGAGGCCACCACTCCGGCGGTGCACCACCTGGCCGCGCGACTGCTGGCCACCGGGATCCGTCCCGGCGACATCTCTCGGCGGGTCTTCGACACCCGCCCGTTCGGTGCGGTGCGGCTCTTCGGCGAGGTGCTCGGGCGGGCCCGGCTCGAGCCGGCCCCGGCCGGCGGCCGAGGGCTGGTCTGGACCTGGGCGACCCTCGACGATCTGGCCCGGCACGATCAGCGCCCGTACGTCCTCGAGGCGTTGATCGACTCGGTGCGCTGCACGGCCGAGGCGGACGTCAGCTGTGTGCTGAAGCAGACCGCGCCCGGCGAGTGGGCGGTCTCGCTGCGCAGCAAGGGCGGGGTGGACGTCAGCCGTGTGGCGCTCGCGTTGGGCGGCGGCGGGCACCGCTTCGCCGCCGGATTCACCGGACGGGGTACGGCCGAGGAGGTCGTCGAACGTATCCGCGGGCAGCTCGACGCCGCCGTGATCCGGTCCGCCGCTTCCTGATCCGGGTTCGGCCCGGGCGCATCGCCCTCGTCGGCCCGGCACCGCGTGTTGCGGTGCCGCCGGCCTTTGCGCGGGCGGCGGGCGCAGGGAGAATCATGGGATGGAGCAGCCCCGCGAGCTCACTGTCGAGGCGCCGCGCGCCTGGGACCGTCCCACCTTCTCCATACCGGTGCTGGCCTGCCTCTCACTGGTGGGTGGCCGGTTCGCCTCCTTCTCCACCGAGGCCAATCTCTACGTCCTCGGCACCGGCGGCCTACTGATCTGGCTCGGTCTGAGCAATCGGGTGCCACGTCGGCCCGCCCCGACCCGGCTCGGCTCGGGCGCCGTCTGGTGGGTGTTGCCGATCGTGGTGTTCGGGGTCTTCGAGGGCGTCACCTTCGTGGTCGCGGCGGGCGACGACTTCCCCACCTTCTCCCGGTTGGCCGATCCGCTGATCGAGGGCCAGTTGATCCGTTCGGTGGCCTGGTTCGCCTGGCTGGGCGCGTTCTGGGAACTGGTGCGGCGATGATGCGGGCGTTGGCCATCGGTGGTTTCCTCAGCGCGCTGGCGTTCTTCGCCGTCCTGGAGTGGCTGGCCCGCCGGGAGGGTTCCCGGATCCCGACCCTCGGCGAGCTGTGTGCGTACGTGATGCGCTACGAGGTGGGATCGGTGCCGGTGGGCCGGATCGGACTCTTCGGCTTCTGGTGGTGGCTGGGCTGGCACTTCCTGGCGCGTTGACGGCGCAGTCCTGACCGTCCGAATGTCGGGAACCGCACGCGACCCGGCTGACTGAACGCTAATTTGGGAAACGGCTCGCGTCGTGCCCATCGGCGCAGGCCGTGGGGGTGGTGCCGCACCCGGTCCCGCCTCCTTCCAGGGTCGACAGACCCGGGCCCGCGCCGCCCGACCGGCCGCTCCGGTGACCCCGGACCGCCGCAGCGGTGCTTCGCAGGATCGCCCCGTGCCGGCCGCCGCTCGCCGGTGGCTCACGCCCTGGAAGGGAGCACCACGATGCAGAGCAAGCCCAAGCCCGAGCCCAAGCCCGTCGACGAGGCCCGCGAGCAGGCCCGCCGCGCACTGCAGACGTCGATGGACACCCGTCAGTGACCCGTACCGGCCGGCGATGACGCTGCCGACGCCCCGCGCCGGCAGCGTCACCACCTTTTCCGGAGGCCGGCGAGCCCGTGCCCGACCTGTCGGCTTCGGTTGATCGACTCGAGGTCATGGAAGTCGGGGCAATACCTGGCAGGTGACACCCCGGCTTCGTGGAAGCGGAGTCGATCAACGCGGGCCGCGCGCGACTGGTAAGTGCCCACCGGTATTGCGATCCTTACGCCGCCCATGCCAGGATCGGCGGCGATGACACAGACCGCCCCCGCCCCGACCGTCGCCGCGCGACGGATCGCCGGACTCGCCCTCCCGGCGCTCGTCGTACTCGCCGCCGAGCCGCTCTACGTCCTGGTCGACACCGCGGTGGTCGGTCACCTCGGCCAGGAACCGCTCGCCGCGCTCGCCGTCGGCGGCACGGTCATGTCGCTCACCGTGTGGCTCGGCACCGTCATGGCGTACGGCACGACGGGGCGATCGGCCCGCCGGTTCGGCGCGGGGGATCGGGCCGCCGCAGTGGCCGAGGGCGTGCAGGCGTCCTGGCTCGCGTTCGGCGTCGGCGTGCTGGTCGCCGTGGCCATGCAGCTCGGCGGCGGGCCGTTGGCGCGTACCCTCGTCGGAGCTCCCGGCGAGGTGGCCGACGCCGCCGCGCAGTGGCTGCGGATCGCGGCGCTGGGCGCCCCGGGACTGCTGCTCGCCGCCGCTGGCAACGGCTGGCTGCGCGGCGTCCAGGACACCCGCCGCCCGCTGCTCTTCGTGCTCGGCCCCAACCTGCTCTCCGCGGTGCTCTGCCCGCTGCTGGTCTACCCGGCAGGGCTCGGCCTGGCGGGCTCGGCGATGGCCAACGTCCTCGCCCAGACCCTCGCCGGTGGGCTCTTCGCCGCCGCGCTGGCCCACGAGCGGGTCTCGCTGCGGCCCCGCCCCCGGCTGATCCGCCAGCAGTTGGCGCTCAGTCGGGACCTGCTGATCCGGGGTGCGGCCTTCCAGGCCAGCTTCCTCTCCGCGACCGCCGTTGCGTCCCGCTTCGGCACGGCGGCGGTGGGCGCGCACCAGATCGTCCTGCAGCTGTGGTTCTTCACCGCGCTGGTCCTCGACGCGCTGGCGATCGCCGCGCAGTCGTTGGTCGGCGCGGCGCTCGGCTCTGGCGACGAGGCCGGCGCCCGTGCGTTGGCCCGCCGGATCGGCCTGCTCGGCGGCGTCTGCGGGGTGGCCTTCGCGGTGTTGATCGGCGCGGGAGCCGGCATTGTGCCGTCCCTGTTCAGCTCCGACCCGTCGGTACGCGACCAGGCCATGGTGGCGTGGCCGTGGTTCGTCGCGATGCAGCCGCTGGCCGGGGTGGTCTTCGCCCTCGACGGCGTGCTGATCGGCGCGGGCGACGTGCGTTACCTGCGCAACCTCGCCGTGGTGGCGGCGCTGGGCGGGTTCCTCCCCGCGATCTGGCTCGCCTACGGGCTCGACCTCGGGCTGGGTGGGATCTGGGCGGGCCTCACCCTCTTCGTGGTGCTGCGCCTGGTCGCGCTGCTGCTCCGGCTGCGCTCCGGCGGCTGGGCGGTCGTCGGCGCGGTCCGCTGATCAGCGTTCGGTCACGGCCGGCGCCGACCAAACGGGACTCGGCTGGCCGGCGGTGGCGGTGACGTCCGCCGCCGACCACGGTGTCGACGCGTTGCCCGCCGGTGGCTTCTGGCAGGCTTGGCGGCCGTGAGCGCAGACGGCCTGATCGTGGTGGACAAGTCCGGCGGCATGACGTCGCACGACGTGGTGGCGCGGATCCGCCGCCTGGCCCGGACCCGGCGGGTGGGGCACGGCGGCACGCTCGACCCGATGGCGACCGGTGTGCTGGTCATCGGAGTGGGCCGGGCCACCCGGTTGCTCACCTACGTGATCGGTGCAGGTAAGAGCTACACCGCGACCATCCGGCTCGGGCAGGCGACAGTCACCGACGACGCCGAGGGCGAGGTCGTCCGCACCGTCCCCGCCGGTCAGGTCACCGACGAGGCCGTCCGGGACGCGCTCGCCGCGCTGACCGGCGAGATCGACCAGGTGCCCAGTGCGGTCAGCGCCATCAAGATCAACGGGCAGCGGGCGTACAAGCGGGTGCGCGAGGGGGAGACCGTCGAGCTGCCGGCCCGCCGGGTCACCGTCTCCCGGCTGGAACTGCTCGCCGTCCGGCGGGACCAGCCCGACGTGGTGGACGTGGACGTGGACGTCACCTGCTCGTCCGGCACGTACATCAGGGCCATCGCCCGGGACGCGGGCCTCGCGCTCGGGGTGGGCGGACACCTGACGGCGCTACGACGTACCGCGGTGGGGAGCTTCTCCCTCGCGGAGGCCGCCACCCTCGACGAGCTGGAGCAGCGGGCCCCCGACGTGGTCAACCTGCCGCTCGCCGCGGCGGCCGACCGGTTCTTCCCACGCCGGGACGCCACCGCCGCCGAGGCCGCGGTGCTCTCGCACGGCGGGCCGCTGGACCCGGCCGGCATCGCCGGTCCGTACGCCGTCTTCGATCCGGCCGGTGGCCTGATCGCTATCGTCAGCGAGCGGGAGGGCCGGGCGCGGGCGGAGATCGTGCTCGCTCCGGCCTGACGGGCGGCAGCCGGCCGACGCCGGCATTGATGGAGGCAGCGGGCGCCGGGGAACCGGTGCCGGAGGCAGGGGGAGGAGCGGCATGCAGCGGTGGCGGGGGTACGACGCGGCGCCCGGTGGATGGGGGCGGTCGGTCGTCACCATCGGCGTCTTCGACGGTGTGCACAGGGGGCACCAGGCGACCATCGGTCACACCGTCGCCCGGGCGCGGGAGTTGGGCGTGCAGTCGGTGGTGGTCACCTTCGACCCGCACCCGGCCGAGGTGGTCCGGCCCGGCTCGCACCCGGCGGTGCTGACCGAGCCGGCCCGTAAGGCCGAGTTGATCGAGGCGCTCGGCGTCGACGTGCTCTGCGTGGTGCCGTTCACGCCCGAGTTCTCCCGGCTCTCCGCGGACGCGTTCGTGCACGACGTGCTGGTCGAGCACCTGCACGCGGCGCGGGTCGTGGTCGGCGACAACTTCCGCTTCGGGCACCGGGCCGCCGGTGACGTTGCTTTGCTGGAGCGGCTGGGGCGGACCTTCGGCTTCGCGGTGGAGGGCGCGCCGCTGGTGTCCACGGACGGCACGGTCTTCTCCTCGACGTACATCCGCTCCTGCGTCGACGCCGGTGACGTCGGCGCGGCGGCGGCGGCGCTGGGCCGGCCGCACCGGGTGGAGGGCGTGGTGGTCCGTGGCGACCAGCGCGGGCGCGAGTTGGGCTTCCCCACGGCCAACCTGCTCTGCCACCGGTACGCGGCGATCCCCGCCGACGGGGTGTACGCGGCCCGGCTGATCCGCCGGGGCCAGCGGGAGCCGTTGATGTCGGCGGTGTCGGTCGGCACCAATCCCACCTTCTCCGGACGGGAGCGGCGGGTGGAGGCGTACGCCCTGGACTTCTCCGGTGATCTCTACGGCGAGCGGCTGGCGCTGGACTTCGTGGCGCACCTGCGCGGCCAGGTCCGCTACGACTCGATCGAGCCGCTGATCGCGCAGATGCGGCAGGACGTGGAGCGGACCCGCAAGGCGCTCGGCTGACTGCCCCGGCTCGGTCGGCGCACCGCTGGTCGGCGGGTCGCTCCGGTATCGGCGCGGCCGCCCGCGTGCCACCCCACCGCCCTTGCCGGGCGGACCGGGCCACGGCTGGTAGTCTGGCGGGGACGTCGGATGGCCGACGGGGCCTCGCGTGCCTGCTCGACGCCGCGGGTGCGAGGTGCCGGTCCGACTCCGGTCCATCGACCGGAGTCACGGACATCAGTGATCAACCCATCGAAACAGGGAGAACATGGCGCTCGACCAGGAAGCCAAGGCCAAGATCCGTGCGGAGTACGCGACCGCCGAGGGCGACACCGGTTCGCCCGAGGTGCAGGTCGCGGTCCTCACCAAGCGGATCGCCGAGCTCACCGAGCACCTGAAGGTGCACAAGCACGACCACCACAGCCGCCGTGGGCTGCTGCTGCTGGTCGGCCGTCGCCGCCGGCTGCTCAACTACGTCCAGAAGAAGGACATCAACCGCTACCGGTCGCTCATCGAGCGGCTCGGTCTGCGTCGGTGACGTGACGGGGGAGTGGCCATCCGGCCGCTCCCCCGCTCCGGTACCGCAGGAAGAGAACAGGGCAGCGCGACCAATCGAGTAGGGAGCCGGTCAGCGTACCGGTCTCCGGTAGTGGCCCCCGGGGTACCCGGCATTCCGCCGTGGCCCGGGCGCTTCGATCGAAGACCGGCCGTCTGATCAGCTTCCCGCGTCGCGAGCCCTCCGATGCGAAGGAGCATTACCGCACCATGACCGAGACCAACCTCGGCACCGAATCCCGCACCGCTGTGATCGACAACGGGTCCTTCGGCACCCGTGAGATCACCTTCTCGACCGGCCGCCTCGCCCGTCAGGCCGCCGGCTCGGTCATCGCCCAGCTGGGCGAGACCGTCGTCCTCTCCGCCACCACCGCCGGTAAGCACCCGAAGGAGCAGTTCGACTTCTTCCCGCTGACCGTCGACGTCGAGGAGCGGATGTACGCCGTGGGCCGGATCCCCGGCTCGTTCTTCCGCCGGGAGGGCCGGCCCAGCGAGGACGCGATCCTCACCTGCCGGTTGATCGACCGGCCGCTGCGCCCGTCGTTCGTCAAGGGCCTGCGTAACGAGGTCCAGGTCGTCGAGACCGTCCTCGCGCTCGACCCGCAGCACCCGTACGACGTGGTGGCCATCAACGCCGCCTCGATGTCGACCAAGCTCTCCGGCCTGCCGTTCTCCGGCCCGATCGGGGCGACCCGGGTTGCGCACATCGACGGCCAGTGGGTTGCCTTCCCGACCCTGGAGGAGCTGGCCCGGGCCACCTTCGACATGGTCGTGGCCGGCCGCACGCTGGAGGACGGCGACGTCGCGATCATGATGGTCGAGGCCGAGGCCACGCCGAACGCCGTCGCCCTGATCTCGGCCGGCGCCACCGCCCCGACCGAGGAGATCGTGGCCAGTGGTCTGGAGGCCGCGAAGCCGGCGATCCGCGAGCTGTGCCGCGCGCAGAGCGAGCTGGCCGAGGTCGCCGCCAAGCCGGTCACCGAGTTCCCGGTGTTCCTGGACTACCAGGACGACGTGTACGACGCGGTCGCCGAGCTGGTTCGTGACGAGGTCGCCGAGGCGATCACCATCGCCGGCAAGGCCGACCGCGAGGAGGCCCTGGACCGGGTCAAGGCCCGGGTCGCCGACGAGCTGGCCAGTCGGTTTGAGGGCCGGGAGAAGGAGCTCAGCGCCGCCTTCCGGTCGCTGACCAAGTCCGAGGTGCGCAACCGCGTACTGCGCGAGCAGGTCCGCATGGACGGCCGCGGCCCGCGCGACATCCGGCCGCTGACCGCCGAGGTGGGCGTGCTGCCGCGGGTGCACGGCTCGGCGCTGTTCGAGCGGGGCGAGACCCAGATCCTGGGCGTCACCACGCTGAACATGCTGCGCTTGGAGCAGACGCTGGACACGCTCTCCCCGGAGAAGTCCAAGCGCTACATGCACAACTACAACTTCCCGCCGTACTCCACCGGTGAGACCGGCCGGGTCGGCTCGCCGAAGCGGCGCGAGATCGGCCACGGCGCGCTCGCCGAGCGGGCACTGATCCCCGTGCTGCCCTCGCGCGAGGAGTTCCCGTACGCCATCCGGCAGGTCTCCGAGGCGCTCGGCTCCAACGGCTCCACCTCGATGGGTTCGGTCTGCGCCTCGACGCTGGGCCTGCTCAGCGCCGGTGTGCCGCTGAAGGCGCCGGTCGCCGGCATCGCCATGGGCCTCATCTCCGACGAGGTCGACGGCAAGACCCAGTACGTGACACTGACCGACATCCTCGGTGCCGAGGACGCGTTCGGTGACATGGACTTCAAGGTCGCCGGTACGCCGGACTTCGTCACCGCGCTCCAGCTCGACACCAAGCTCAACGGCATCCCGTCGGACGTGCTGGCCGCCGCGCTGCAGCAGGCGAACGAGGCCCGGCAGGTCATCCTCGGCGTGATGCGGGCGGCGATCGACGCTCCGGCCGAGATGTCGGACTATGCGCCTCGGGTCACGACCGTCAAGATCCCGGTCGACAAGATCGGCATGGTGATCGGCCCGAAGGGCCAGACCATCAACGCGATCCAGGACGAGACCGGCGCCGACATCTCCATCGAGGACGACGGCACGATCTACGTCGGCGCCACCAATGGCCCGTCGGCCCAGGCGGCGGTGGACCGGATCAACGCGATCGCCAACCCGACCCTGCCGAAGACCGGCGAGCGATTCCTCGGCACGGTGGTCAAGACCGCCGCGTTCGGCGCGTTCATCTCGCTGCTGCCCGGCCGGGACGGTCTGCTGCACATCTCCAAGGTGGGCGACGGCAAGCGGGTCGAGAAGGTGGAGGACTTCCTCAACGTGGGTGACCGCGTCGAGGTGGAGATCGCCGACATCGACCAGCGCGGCAAGATCTACCTCGACAAGGTGCGCCCCGAGGGCACCGAGGCGCCGACGGCCGCTCCGGAGGCCGTCGATGGCGAGCGTCCGGCCGGCCGCGAGCGGGCTCCGCGCGAGCGGGGTGACCGTGAGCGCGGTGGCCGCGGCTCGGAGCGCGGCGAAGGTGGCGAGGGCGGCGGCGAGTCGCGCCCGCGTCGTCGGACCCGGCACAGCTGATCACCGACCGGCCGGACGGTGCCCCCTGCGGGCGCCGTCCGGCCGGTTTTTTCTCGTTCCACCCACCCCTCGTCAAAGTGAGAGCAGGTTTGCGTGAGTCGGGCCCAGCGTGCGCCGTTCCCTGCGCGTCGACGGGAGGTGGCGGCGGCCGGGACACCGCGTTCCGGCGCCACCGGCCGGGCGGATACCCGGACCATCAGCGAGGACCCGCTGGGCGGCACGGTGCGACGTACCGTGCTCCCCAACGGGTTGCGCGTGCTGACCGAGGCGATCCCGGCGATGCGCAGCGTGTCGTTCGGGATCTGGGTGTCGGTCGGCTCGCGGGACGAGACCGGCCCGGACTCCGGTGCCGCGCACTTCCTGGAGCACCTGCTCTTCAAGGGCACCCGCAAGCGCAGCGCGCTGGAGATCTCCTCGGCGATCGAGGCGGTGGGCGGCGAGACGAACGCCTTCACCACCAAGGAGTACACCTGCTACTACGCCCGCGTGCTGGACGAGGACCTGCCGCTGGCGATCGACGTGATGTGCGACCTCGTGACCGACTCGGTGCTGGACGCGGCAGACGTGGAGACCGAGCGCGGCGTGATCCTCGAGGAGATCGCCATGCACGACGACGAGCCCGGTGACGAGGTGCACGACCTCTTCGCCCGCGCCGTCTACGGCGACCTCCCGCTGGGCCGGCTGATCTCCGGTACGGAGGAGACGGTCACCGCGATGACGCGCCCGCAGATCCAGGACTTCTACCGCCGGCACTACACCGCCCCGCAGATCGTCATCGCCGCCGCGGGCAACCTGGACCACACGGCGGTGGTGGACCTGGTCCGGCAGGCGCTGCAGGGCACGCCGCTGGACGCCGATCCGGGCACTCCGGCGCCGCACCGTCCGGCAACCCCGGCGGTACGCACCCGTCCCGCCGCCACGCTGGTGGAGACGAAGGAGACCGAGCAGGCGCACCTCATCCTCGGCTGCCCGGGCATCGACCGGATCGACGATCGACGGTTCGCCCTCGGCGTGCTCAACAACGTCCTCGGCGGCGGCATGTCGAGCCGCCTGTTCCAGGAGATCCGCGAACAGCGAGGGCTGGCCTACTCGGTCTACTCCTACGCCAGCCAGTACGCCGACAGCGGCCTGTTCGCCGTCTACGCCGGCTGCGCCCCGGGCAAGGTGGACGAGGTCCTGGAACTGACCCGCGCCGGACTGGCCCGAGTGGCCGCCGACGGACTGACCGAGGCGGAGATCGCCAGGGGCAAGGGCATGTCGAAGGGCTCGTTCGTGCTCGGCCTGGAGGACACCGGCTCGCGGATGAGCCGGCTGGCCAAGGGGGAGTTGCTCTATGGCGACCTGATGCCGGTGAACGAGTTGCTCGCCCGGGTGGACGCGGTGACCATCGAGGACGTCAACGCGCTCGCCGCCGACCTGCTCGCCCGGCCGATGTCGCTGGCGGTGGTCGGTCCGTTCGGTACCGGCGACTTCGCGATCGGCTGACCCGACGTGCGGGTTCGGGATGACCGCACCTGCCGCCCGCCGGGGTCGGTCGCGTCCCGATTGGGATAGGTTGTGCCCCGTGAGTGAAGAGCAGGAGACAAACCCGGCCGAGCCGCTGCGGGTCGGCGTCCTGGGTGCGCGCGGCCGGATGGGTGTCGAGGTGTGCAAGGCGGTCGACGCCGCCACCGACCTGGACCTCGTGGCGACGATCGACCAGGGCGACGGCCTCCAGGTCGTCGCCGACGCCGCCGCCCAGGTGGTCGTGGACTTCACCACCCCGGACGTGGTCATGGACAACCTGCGGTGGTGCATCGACCAGGGCATCAACGCCGTGGTCGGCACCACCGGCTTCACCGAGGAGCGGCTGGAGCGGGTACGCGGCTGGTTGGCCGACCGGCCCGGCGTCGGCGTCGTGATCGCCCCCAACTTCGGCATCGGTGCGGTGCTGATGATGCAGTTCGCCGCGCGGGCCGCCCGGCACTTCGAGTCGGTCGAGATCATCGAGCAGCACCATCCCCGCAAACTCGACGCGCCGAGCGGCACCGCGACGCACACGGCCCGGCAGATCGCGCGGGCTCGCGCGGAGGCGGGCCTCGGCCCGGTGCCGGACGCCACGAAGGACGAGGTGCCGGGCGCGCGGGGTGCGGAGATCGACGGCGTACGGGTGCACGCCGTACGCGCCACCGGGCTCGTCGCGCACCAGGAGGTGCTGTTCGGCACCACCGGCGAGACCCTGACCATCCGGCACGACTCGTACGACCGGGCCTCGTTCATGCCGGGCGTACTGCTCGCCGTGCGAGCGGTGCGTAACCGTCCCGGCCTCACCGTGGGCCTGGACCCGCTGCTCGACTGAGCGCCGCTCGGCGGAAACCGTTCGCTGTCGTACCGTGGTCGCCTCTAGGCTGCCCCGGTGATCGATGCTGGGCACCGGGATCGGGACAGGCGCGCCATCACCCTGCGGTCGGTGGACGACGACAACTGGCGGGTGGTGGCCGATGTGGCGCCCCGTGACGACCAGCGGAACTGGGTGGCCGCGCTGGCCGCGCGGTACCTGCTGCTGACGATGCGTGGCGATGTGTGGAAGTCCCTCGCCGTGTACGCGGACGAGACGGTCGTCGGACACGTCATGTGGGGCGTCGACGGCGACGGCTCACACTGGATCGGCGGCATGATCATCGATGCCGCTGAGCAGGGTCGGGGGATCGGGCGGGCCACCGTGGCGACGCTCGCCGGATGGCTGGCGGCTCGGGACGGGGAGCCGCCGGTGCGGCTGTCGTACCACCCGGAGAATAGGGCGGCCGCCGCCCTATACACGTCCCTCGGCTTCCAGCCCACCGGTGCCGTGGAGGACGACGAGGTGATCGCCGAACTCACCCTGCCCTCGTCCGCTCCGAAGCGCTGATCACGAGGCTGACGGCGATCCGAGAGATCGAAGCCGCCAACCTCATGATCAACGATGTGGGTCAGTCGGCGACGGGATGATCGGCGGGGGCGGGGCGCTGGGCCGGGACGGTCGGCGCCGCGTCGACCGTGACGGTCAGGCCGGCCGGGAGGCCGCTGATCGTCGGCTGCCCGGCCCGGTCCACCGCCACGTCGACCCGGGCGCCGGCGACCGTCAGGCGGCTCCGCCGCGACCGCGCCGAGCCGTGCGCCGGCGAGCGGGGCGAGCCGGACCGCGCCGGCGGGCACGTCGGGGTAGAGCCCGGTGGCGGCCTGGAGCAGCAGCACCGCCCCGGCCGCGGCCCACGCCTGCGGCCGGCACGCCGCCGGGTAGGGCACCGGCCGGCCGAGCAGCGAGCGGTCGTCGCCGCCGTACAGCTCGGGCAGGCGGTAGTCGAACGCCTCGGCCGCGCCGAGCAGGCCGTCGGCGAGGGTGAGGGCGGTGTCCCGGAAGCCGGCCCGGGCCAGGTTGCCGAGCACGATCGCGGTGTCGTGCGTCCAGACCGAACCGCTGTGGTACGACAGCGGGCTGAACCCGGCGTCGTCGGTGGACATGGTGCGCAGCCCGAACACGCCGGCCAGCGCCTCGGTGCCGAGCAGCCGGGCCACCTGCGACTCTTCCTCCGCGTTGAGCAGGCCGGTGCCGAGCAGTTGGCCGATGTTGCTGGTCAGCGAGTCGACGGTCCGCTTGTCGCGATCCAGCGCGAGCGCCGGCGCTGGCCCGTACGGCCCGTCGACCCAGAAGGCCGCCCGGAACCGGCGCGCCAACCCGGCGGCGTGCTCGCGCCAGCGGTCCCCGCCGGAGCGGCCGAACGCGTCCAGCAGCCGGGCTCCGTTGACCGCCGCCTCGTGGGCGTACCCCTGAACCTCGGCGAGCACGATCGGCGGCGCGGCCAGGGCGCCGTCGCGGAACCGGACGGTGTACGTGATGAGCCAGGGTGAACCCGCCAAGACCAACCTCACCCCGGCCTACCTGTCGTACCGGACCGCGTTCCGGGAGTTCGACTACGGCTCCGGCGCGGCGATCTCGTTCGTGCTGTTCCTGATCATCATCGTGTTGACCCTGATCCAGCGTCGGGTGATCAGCGACCGAGACCCGGTCGACCGGCGGCGCGGCCGGTGGCGTCGACGCGTACCGGAAGGGTCGTGACATGGCCGTGCTGACCGCCCGCCGGTCGCGGCGACACCCGCGCGGCGGCGCCGCACCGGCCGCGGTCTGGCCTCCCGGATCCTGGGGTACGCCACGCTGATCCTCTTCGGGCTGGTCTTCCTCCACCCGTTCGTGATCCAGCTCGGCAACTCGTTCAAGACCGAGCCGGACGCGTCCGCCAACCCGCTCTCACCGTTCCCCGACCCGCTCTCGTTGGCCGGCTTCGAGCGGATCTTCGCGGGCACCAACTTCCCGCTGTGGCTGGGCAACTCGCTGCTGGTCACCGTGCTCGTGACGGTCGGCCGGGTGTTCTTCGACTCGCTGGCCGGGTACGCGCTGGCCCGGCTTGCGGTTCCGCGGCCGCGGCTGGCTCTTCGCCACGGTCGTCGCGGTCATGGCGGTGCCCCCGGTGGTGCTGCTCATCCCGAAGTTCCTGGTGCGCAACCAGCTCGGCATGTACAACAGCTACGCCGGGCTGGTCGTGCCGCTGCTCGCCGACGCGGCAGGCGTGTTCATCATGAAACAGTTCTTCGAGTCGGTGCCGGTGCGCGTCGAGGAGGCCGCCCGCATCGACGGTGCGAGCGTCTTCCGCACCTTCTGGTCGGTGGTGCTGCCGATGGCGAAACCGGCGCTGATCACCCTGACCATCCTGTCGTTCCAAGGCTCCTGGAACGAGTTCCCGCACAGCCTCGTGGCGGTGCAGGACCCGGACCTGTTCACCCTGCCGCGCGGTCTGGCCGACCTGGTCAGCGGATCGCTCGGCAAGGGCAGCCAGTACCCGCTCAAGCTCGGCGCCGCCCTGCTCGCCACGATTCCCGTGGCGATCATCTTCGTGGTGTTCCAGCGCTACTTCGTGCGCGACGCCAACGACGGCTCCGACAAGGGCTGAACCGAACGCCCCGGGCCCGCCGGCGGGTCGCTCAGTCGACCGGCGTGGCCGGGGCGGGCGGGGCGGGGGCGGGCTCGGCGGCGAGCGCCACGTGCAGGCGGAGCTGGGGGACCAGCATGTCGTCCACGTCGAGGGCGCGAGCCGCCCCGTCGGCCGACCAGCCGGTGCTGGTGAGGAACTTGCGGGTCGCCTCGTCGCCGTCGAACGCCCAGGCCACCGCACGGTCGAAGCCGTCGGCACGCCACAGCTCGACACTGGCGGCGAGCAGCCGGCTGCCGTGCCCGCGCCGGCCCCACCGTGGTTCCACCAGCAGATCGGTGACGGCCGTGACGCCGCCGCCGAGCGACTCGGCCGGCTCGTTCGGTGCGAGCGCCTCGGCGTCGGCGGGCCCGGAGGCGACGAACCCGACAAGATACGATTGCTCGGCCTGTTCGACGGCGACCAGCACCCGATGGGAGTCCGAGGGCGGTTCCTGCACCGCGGCGGTCCACCGCCGGGCGAGCCACGCCTCGTCCAGGTTCTCCAGGACGTGCCGGGGCAGGATCCGGCGATAGGCGACCCGCCAGGTCGCGAGCTGGATGCGTGCGATCTCGCCGGCGTCTTCCGGACGCGCCGGGCGGACGTACCCGAGAGCCATGGGACGTGAGCCTACGCAGGGCGAGGGAGGCGGCGATCGTGCAGGGTGCCAGTAGGACGGTCGCGCAGGTGGTGGGCGTGTCGCTGCTCGCCGTCGCGGTGAGCGCCTTCCTCTCCGTCGCGGCCGTCCGGCACGGCTTCTTCGATCTCCAGGTCTACTACGGTGCGCTCAACTGGTGGGTGCACGACGGTGGGGAGATCTACGACTACCTCCGGCCGCTGACCCAGTACGGCTTCACCTACCCGCCGTTCGCCGCCCTGGTCATGCTGCCGATGGCGTACCTCCCGTGGCTGGCCGCCATCGTCGTCAGCGTGGCCGCCACGGTCGTCGTGACCGTGGTGCTCTTCTGGTGGCTGATCGATCCGATCTCCCGGCGGGCCGGCTGGACCCGCTGGTTCGTCCTCGCCGTGGCGCTCTGCCTGGCCGCCGCGTACGAGCCGATGCGCGAGACGGTCAACTTCGGCCAGGTCAACATGCTGCTGCTCTTCCTGGTCGCGATCGATCTGCTCCGGCTGCTCCCGCGCGGCAACCGCTGGGCCGGCGTGGGCATCGGGCTGGCCACGGCGATCAAGCTGACTCCGGGCGTCTTCATCGTCTACCTGCTGGTGACCCGGCGCTGGCGGGCGGCCGTCACCTCGATGGTCACCGCGGCCGCGGCGACCCTGGTGGCCGCCGCGCTGTTCCCGGACGCCTCACGGGAGTTCTGGACCGAGGCGCTGTGGAACACCGGCCGGGTCGGCGAGTTGGCGTTCGTCTCCAACCAGTCGCTGCGTGGGGTGGTGGCCCGGCTCGACCCGGAGCACCCGAGCACGCTCGTCTGGCTGGTGCTGGTACTCGGCACGTTGGCCCTCTGGGCGTGGCGGTCCCGCGTCGCCGCGGCCGTCGGTGACGAGGCGACCGGGCTGGCGCTGACCGGCGCGGTGATGTGCCTGGTCAGCCCGGTGACCTGGGTGCACCACCTGGTCTGGCTGCTGCCGGCGCTGATCCTCCTGGTCGACAACGCGATGGCCGCTTCCGCCCGTACCCTGCGGCGCCGTCTGCTGCTGGCCGCCGCGTTCGTCGGGTACGGCCTCCTGATCAGCCGGATCGTCTGGTCCTGGGAGCAGGACTTCACCGGGCCCGACGGCTTCCTCGGCAGCAACACGTACGTGTGGATCAGCCTCGCGCTGCTGGCCTTCCTGCCGGTCCGCCGTTGGCTGGTCCCGCCCGGATCAGGCGACGAGGCGTCCGCTGTACCGCAGCTCGACGAGCCGGACGGGCGGGCGCCCGCCGCTGAGCGGAACCGGGTAGGTGGTCCACTCTCCGTCCGGTGACAGCCCGGCGCGAGCGTAGAACCGCCGGGCCCGATGGTTCTCCTCCAGTACCCAGACCCGGTAGCCGGTGAAGCCCAGGGACGTCAGCCCCGTACAGGCGGCGGCGAACAGGGCTCGCGCCGTACCGTCGCCCCAGTGCGCCGGGTCGACGTACAGGGCGAGAAGTTCGCCGCGGCTCGGGTCGAGGTTGGTCCGATCCTGGTCGACCCGGTACGGCCCGAAGGAGGCGAAGCCGACGATCCCCGCGTCGCCGGCCTCGGCCAGCAGGGTGGTGAACGGGTGCTCCGGTGCGGCGGTGCCGAGGTCACGTCGGCGCTGCGCCCAGGCGGTCACGTTCAGCCGGCCCAGCACCTCGTCCGGCATGATGTCGGCGTAACCGGCCTGCCAGCCTCGTACGTGCACCCGGGCGATCGCCTCGGCGTCGTCGGGCTCCTCGGGACGGATGGTCAGCACGCGTCCGTTCTATGTCTCTTTGGGTGAGCCGTCCAGTGTCCGCGCCGTGATGTCGGTGGGTTGGGCTAGGGTCGCCCGCGATGGCCGCTCCGGAATCGCTCTCGCTCGCCCAGGCCCGCCGGGTGGCGCTCGCCGCCCAGGGTTTCGCCGATCCCGCGCCCACCGGCATGCCCACCCGCCGTCATCTGCGCCGGGTGCTGGACCGGGTCGGGCTGATCCAGATGGATTCGGTCAACGTGCTGCAACGCGCGCACTACCTGCCGCTCTACAGCCGGCTCGGGCCCTACCCGACCAGCCTGCTCGACACGGCGGCCTACCGCCGGCCCCGCGATCTCTTCGAGTACTGGGGGCACGAGGCGTCCCTGGTCCCGGTCGGGCTGCACGCGGCGTTGCGCTGGCGGATGGCCCGGGCACACAGCGAGGCCTGGGGCGGCATGCGCCGGATCGCCCAGGAACAGCCCGAGCTGGTCGCCTGGGTACGTGACGAGGTGGCCGCCCGGGGGCCGCTGACCGCAGCCGAGATCGAGCACGACGCGCCCCGCGAGACCGGCAACTGGGGGTGGAACTGGTCGGCGGTGAAGCGGGCGTTGGAGTTCCTCTTCTGGGCCGGTGAGGTGAGCGCTGCCGAGCGCACCACCTCGTTCGCCCGCCGCTACGACCTGCCCGAGCGGGTACTTCCCGCCGCGGCGCTGGACGCCCCCACCCCGACCGACGCCGAGGCGTACCGGACGCTGGTGGCGGTGGCCGCCCGGTCGCTCGGGGTGGCCGCCGAACCGGAACTGCGCGACTACTTCCGCCTTCCGGTCGCCGGGGCCCGGCAGGCCATCGCCGAACTCGCCGAGTCCGGCGAGCTGCTGCCGGTCACCGTGACGGGTTGGCGACAGCCCGCCTGGCTGCACGCCTCGGCCCGGCTACCGCGCTGGGTACGGGGCAACACCCTGGTCAGCCCCTTTGACCCGCTGGTGTGGGAGCGCAGCCGCACCGAGCGGCTCTTCGACTTCAGCTACCGCATCGAGATCTACGTCCCGGCCCCGCAGCGCGTGTACGGCTACTACGTGCTCCCCTTCCTTCAGGGGGAGCGCTTCACCGCCCGGGTCGACCTGAAGGCCGACCGGAAGGCACGCGCGCTGCTGGTACCCGCCGCCTGGGTCGAGCCGGGCGCCGACCCGGGCGAGACCGCCGTGGCGCTCGCTGCGGAGCTCTACCGGCTCGCCGGTTGGCTCGGTCTCGACGCGGTGGCGCCGCCCGCCGCGGGCGACCTGGCCGGTCCGCTGGCCGCCGCGCTGCTCGGCGTCGCAGGTGTACGGTGAATCGCGTGACGAGCGTTGACGGACCCGCCGTCCCACCGCAGCCGCCCGGCGGCGCGAGCCCGCCACCCGGTGCGGTTCACGGAGCTGTCGCGGCTCCCGGTGTGACCGCACCGGCCGGCTGGCCGGTGGATGCCTCTGCGGCATACCCGCCCTATCCGGTGCCGGAGCCCGACCGGTTCACCCGGTTCGTGCTCCGGCTCTACGATCGCTCGCCCCGGTGGGCCGTGCCGCTGGCCGCGCTGGGCTGCGTGGGGTTGGGCATCGCCTACACGTTGATCAGCGATCCGACCCGGTCGGATCCGACGGCCGCGCCCAGTTGCCTGCTCAAGCTGACCACCGGCCTGGACTGCCCGGGCTGCGGCGGCACCCGCGCGCTCTGGTACGTCGTACACGGCGACCTGCCCGCCGCCGCCCGGCACCACTTCGCCTTCGTCTTCGCGCTGCCCTTCCTGGCATACCTCTTCGTCGCCTGGGCGGGTCGGCAGGCGTTCGGTTGGCGGTTGCCGGAGCTGCGCATCAGCAACAAGGTGATCGGCGGGTTCATGATCGCCTGGCTCGCCTTCTCGGTGCTGCGCAATCTCCCCTGGACCCCGTTCACGTCCCTCTACGTCTGACCCGCGGGCCCGACGACCGTGCGCCGGGCAGGCGACCGGCTGACCGGCGTCACACCGCCGGGCCCGGGCGGCGGCCCGGCCCACCACCACAGCCCACGGGAAGCCGGAGACGGCGCAGCTCCCGGTGAAGCCGATCGCGGGGACAGACCTCTCCTGAGCCCTTCCCCGGCGGGTGCTCCCGGGTCGTCCGCTAGGTTAAGAGGATGACGCACGACCACCCTGACACCCCCGGCCGGGCGGTGTCCCGTCCCTTCGGGCGGGTGCTCACCGCCATGGTGACCCCGTTCACCGCCGACGGCGAGCTCGACCTCGACGGTGCCGCCCGGCTGGCGAACCATCTGGTCGACGAGCAGGGCAACGACGCGCTGGTGGTCAACGGCACCACCGGCGAGTCGCCGACCACCAGCGACGCGGAGAAGGAGCGCCTGATCCGGGTCGTCGCGGAGGCGGTCGGTGACCGGGCCAAGGTCGTGGCCGGGGTCGGCACGAACGACACCCGGCACACCATCGAGCTGGCCGTGGCCGCCGAGAAGGCGGGTGCGCACGGGCTGCTGGTGGTGACGCCGTACTACAACAAGCCGCCGCAGAGCGGGTTGCTGCGACACTTCACCGCCGTCGCGGACGCCACCGGACTGCCGGTGATGCTCTACGACATCCCCCACCGGGCCGGGGTGCCGATCGCCGCCGAGACGATGGTGCGCCTCGCCGAGCACGCGCGGATCGTCGCGGTGAAGGACGCCAAGGGTGACCTGACGGCGACCAGTTGGGTGACCAGCCGCACCAACCTGGCCTTCTACAGCGGGGAGGATTCGCTCACGCTGCCCGCCCTGGCTGTTGGCGCGGTCGGCGTGGTCGGCACCTCCACCCACTTCACCGGCGGACTGACCAAGCAGATGATCGAGGCGTACGACGCGGGCGACAACGCCGCCGCGCTCGCCCTGCACCGCCGGCTGCTGCCGATCTACACGGGCATCTTCCGTACCCAGGGAGTCATCCTGGTGAAGGCGGGCCTGAGGGCGGCCGGTCTGCCGGCCGGGCCGGTGCGGCCTCCGATGGTCGACGCCACCGACGACGAGATCACCCAGCTGCGCGCCGACTTCGCCGCAGCGGATCTCAAGCTTTCCGAATGACCGAACGACACGACGGACGCCCGGTGACGGCGTCGCAGAATGAGGTGCAAGCGTGACCGAGGCGCACATCGAGGCGGAACTCCCCCCACCGCTGCCGGAGGGCGGGCTGCGGATCATCCCGCTCGGCGGGCTCGGCGCCATCGGTCGGAACATGACCGTCTTCGAGTACGACGGCAAGCTGCTGGTGATCGACTGCGGCGTGCTCTTCCCCGACGTCGAGCAGCCCGGTGTGGATCTGATCCTGCCGGACTTCGGGCCGATCCTGGATCGGCTCGACGACGTACAGGCGATCGTGCTCACCCACGGCCACGAGGACCACATCGGCGCGGTTCCGTACCTGCTCGCGCACAAGCCGGACATTCCGCTGGTCGGCTCGCAGTTCACCCTCGCCCTGGTTGAGGCGAAGCTCGCCGAGCGACGCATCCAGCCCTACACGCTCACCGTGCGGGAGGGCGGCCGGGAGCAGCTCGGCCCGTTCGAGTGCGAGTTCTTCGCGGTGAACCACTCGATCCCGGACGCGCTCGCGGTGGCCGTGCGTACCCCCGCCGGCCTGGTGCTGCACACCGGCGACTTCAAGATGGACCAGCTCCCGCTGGACGGCCGGATCACCGACCTGGCCGGGTTCGCCCGGCTCGGCGCGGAGGGTGTGGATCTGCTGCTGTCGGACTCCACCAACGCGGAGATCCCCGGCTTCGTCACGCCGGAACGGGAGATCGGGCCGGTGCTCGACTCGATCTTCGCGAAGGCCAAGGGCCGGATCATCGTGGCCTCGTTCGCCTCGCACGTGCACCGGGTGCAGCAGGTCTTCGACTCCGCCGCCGAGCACGGCCGCAAGGTCGCGCTGATCGGCCGGTCCATGGTCCGCAACATGGGCATCGCCCGGGACCTGGGCCTGCTCAACATCCCGGCCGGTCTGGTCGTCGGGATCGAGGAGGCGACCACGCTGCCTCCCGAGCAGATCGTGCTGATGTCCACCGGTTCGCAGGGCGAGCCGATGAGCGCGTTGGGCCGGATGGCCAGCGGCGACCACCGGCACATCACGATCGCGCCCGGCGACACGGTGGTGCTCGCCTCCTCGCTGGTGCCGGGGAACGAGACCTCCGTCTACCGGGTGATCAACCGGCTGGCCCGGGCCGGCGCGGTGGTCGTGCACAAGGACGTGGCCAAGGTGCACGTCTCCGGTCACGCCCCGGCCGGCGAGCTGCTCTACCTGCTCAACGTGGTGCGCCCCAGCAACCTGATGCCGGTGCACGGCGAGTGGCGTCACCTGCGCGCGCACGCCCGGCTCGGCATCGAGTCCGGGGTGGCCGCCGACCGGGTCGTGCTCTGCGAGGACGGCGACGTCGTCGACCTGGTCGAGGGGCGGGCCAGCCTGGTCGGCCACGTGAAGAGCCGGTACGTCTACGTCGACGGTCTCGCCGTCGGTGACGTGAGCGAGTCGCTGCTGACCGAGCGGCGGATCCTCGGTGACGGCGGGTTCATCGCGACCACCGTCGTGGTCGACTCGGTCACCGGCAAGGTGGTCGCCGGCCCGACTGTCTCGGCGAAGGGCTTCTCGGAGGATCCGGGGGCGTTCAACGGTGTCATTCCGTTGGTCACCGAGGCGCTGAACCGGGCCGCCGCGGACGGGATCACCGACCCCCACCAGCTTCAGCAGATCGTCCGACGCACGGTGGGGCGCTGGGTCAACGACGCGTACCGCCGCCGCCCGATGATCGTGCCCACCGTGGTCGAGGTCTGACCGGACCGACGCGCCACCGGCCCGGCCGCCACGGCACGGGCCGGCTGGCCGTCAGGGCAGCGCCGCGACCGCTTCGGCGTACGCGACGCCCGTGGTGATCGCCGCGTTCAGCAACACAGCGAGCTGAGCCGGGGCCACCCCGTGCGCCAGGTCCGTGCTGACGTCGCCGGCCAGCACCAGTTCACCGTCGGGGTCGTGCACGTACGCCTTCGGCAGCAGCCGGTCGTGGTTCCAGGCGTTGCAGAACGCGTACGCCTCGGCTCGGCGGGCGGCCGGGAGGCGGCGGGTGGCGAGCGACCGGGCGTGCAGGATCTCGCCCCGCTCCCCGAGCTGCCGGAACTGGATCACCGCGTCGCCCCAGCGGCCGACCACCGTCGCGCCGGACTCCACCGCGTACCGGTCGCCGCGCCGGTCCAGCGCATCGGTGATCATGGACAGCGTCAGGGGTGCCGGCTCCAGGTCGGCCGGCTCCGGATCGTCGTCCGGGCGCTCCGTCCCGTCCGCCGGGTCGTCTGCGGGCAGCGGCACCGGTACGGCCACCGGCCGTTCGGCCAGCCAGGCGGCGATCCGGCCGGACTGGTGCCCGGTGCCATTGCGGGCGTCGAAGCTGCCGGCCAGCTCGGTGGCCACCCCGAGCAGTACGCCGCCGAGCGTTGCGACATCGAGTTCGGTGACCGGCCGCTGCCCGTACGCCGGCCGGCGCACCGTGCGCCCGTCCAGCCCCGCCTCCACGGCGAGGTTGCAGACCAGCGCTCCGGCGGCGGCGAACTCCATCGCGGACAGATCGTCGTACGGGTGGTCGAGCCGGGGCAGCTGCTCGGCGAGAATGTCCAGGGCCCGGCCCGGGTGCCCGCCGAGCACACAGAACCGCAGGTGGGTGGCGAGGTGCGGGAAGGAACCCCGCTCGCCACGGTGCCGCCGGTACGCCCGGACGTGCGCGGCGCCGGCCCGCTCCGGTTCGCCCTGCCGCAGCCACGGCAGCAGCGCCGCGGTGAGCGCCCGCTCCGGCTGGTCCGTGCAGTCGACCGCGCCGTCGAGGACGTTGCGCAGCTCGTCCAGCGCGGCGGCCTGGTCGCCCCAGCCGGCCAGCAGTTCCGCCCGCCGCGTCGGTGCGCAGCCGGGGCAGCCACCGACCGGGCCGGGTTCGGCGGCCGCCCAGCGCTCGTACCACTCCCGGGCGGTCGGTTCGTCGCCCAGGTGGTCGGCGATCCGGCAGCGGAGCTCGGCCACCGCCTCGGCTTCGGCACCGATCCGGCGGGCCAGGTCGCCGACCGTCCGGGCCTGGTCGAGTCCGACGCGTGGGGTGCCGAGCAGCGCCTCGATCGCGTACCGCTGATAGCGCGTCAGCAGCTCGCCCTCGGCCTCGGTGAAGATTTCCGGGCGGCGGTCGAGGACGGCCAGGCAACGCCGGGCCGGTTCGACGAGCCGCCACCGTTCACCGTGGAGCAGGGCCGTCTCGATCAGCGCGAGCCGCGCCTCGACGGCGGACCGGTCGTCGCCGGCCGCGTCGGCCTGGGCGGCGATCCGTTCCAGCTCCACCAGCCGGGCCGGGCCGTCGGGCTGGTCGCGAATCTCGGCGAGCGCGGCCACCAGCTCGCGGCTGCGGCCGGCCGGCGTGCGGCCGTGCCCGGCGAGGCCGAGATCACCGAGCGGGGCGGTCCGTCCGCCGGGCCCGCGGGCACCACGGTCCGGGCGGCCGGCGGGGCCACTGGCGTCGCCGCCGCGCGGACCACCGGGCCCGCTCATCTGACGACGGGGGCGCCCGCCGGGACCACTCACGGCAGGGGCCCCCGGGGGAGTTGCCCGACCGCCGCGGCGAGCTGGCAGCCGGTGGAGATGCCGCAGTCGAGCAACTGGTTTAGCTGGTGCGGGGTGACGCCGCGTTCCAGGTCCGTGATCACCTCGCCGCAGACCCGGGCCGCACCGTCGTCGTCGACGTGTACGAAGGCCTTCGGCCAGAGTCGCTCGTGGTTCCACGAGTTGCAGAACTCGTGCAGCGCCGGGACCTGCTCGATGTGGAAGGCCGGCGCGACCATCGTGCGGATCTGCAGCAGTTCACCGGCCTCGCCCAGCCGCAGGAACCACACCAGGTTGTCCTCCCAGCGACCGACCAGCTCGCCGTCGGCGTCGGCGGTCACGGCGTACCCGCGGTTGCCCAGCACCGCGGCGATCAGCTCGCCGGTCAGCGGTCGCAGCCGTCGCGGGTGTCCGGCCAGCGGCCCGTCCGGACCGTCCTCGCTTCCCGGCGACGCCATCGGGCATCCCTTCTGAGGCAGATATCACGTCATGTGGCGGAGTCCGCGCTGCAACGCGCGGACACGACCCGGAAAAGCGGCGATCCACCGGGCCGCGCCGTTACGGTGATGCTATGGCGGGCCGTACCTCTCAGGCGAGCCGGCGGCGCGGCGCGTCGCCGCGCGGTGGGACGAACAACCGCGCCCGCCAACCGGCGAAGAAGACCCGGGCCCCGGTCCGGCGCCGCACCCGAGCCACCCGTCCGGGCCCCGCCGTCTACGTCGGACGGGCGCTCGGCGCGCTGTGGATGGGCCTGGCGCACGGGATGGGCTGGGCGGTCCGGGCCGCCGGCCGTCAGGCGGCGTCCGCCCGCGAGCTCGATCCGGAGCACCGGCGCGACGGGGCCGGGCTGCTGCTGTTCGGCCTCGCGCTGCTCAGCGCCGTGGGGATCTGGTTCTCCGGCGCGGGCCCGGTGGGGGAGCGGCTGGCCGACACCGTACGGCTCTTCCTGGGTGCGATCTCCGTGGTCGTACCGGTGCTGCTCGGGATCGGCGCATGGCGGCTGATGCGCCAGCCGGGCGACCCGGAGCACCGGGGCCGTGGGCTGGTCGGCTGGGGGTCGATGCTGCTCGCCACGGCGGCCATGCTGCACATCGGACAGGCGCCGGTCGACCCGGCGGAACGTGACTTCGCGGGTGGTCTGATCGGCGCCGGCATCGGCAGCCTGCTCG
The DNA here is from genome assembly GCF_040606825.1 of Micromonospora sp. NPDC005367. Lineage (NCBI taxonomy): Bacteria > Bacillati > Actinomycetota > Actinomycetes > Micromonosporales > Micromonosporaceae > Micromonospora > Micromonospora sp. NPDC005367. The sequence goes on from NZ_JBEXFP010000015.1 coordinate 97,584, forward strand.
AGCGGGCGGTCACCGCCTGGGTCGCGATCCCGTTGCTCATCCTACTGCTCCTGTTCGGGCTGCTGGTCGTCACCGCGACCCCGATCAACAAGATTCCGGAACGGCTCGGGATGCTGGCCGGCACGTTGGTCGCCTCGCCCGCCAAGGCGGACGAGCCGGAGGAGGAGGCCCCGGCCAAGCCGGCCCGGAAGCGACCGGCGAAGCGTAAGCCCCCACCCGTCGACCCGGAGGCCTTCGAGGACCTCGACGGCGTCGACCTGCAGGACACCCTCGTGCTGACCCGTACGCCGCCGGCCAAGGTGCCGGTCAGCCGGAAGCCGGCCGAACCGCCGGAGCACTCGCCGCTGCCCACCCGGGCCGAGCAGCTCGCGCTGACCGGGTTGGCGGGCGACTACACGCTGCCGCCGGCCAACCTGCTGGGCAGTGGGGCGGCGCCGAAGAGCCGGAGCAAGGCGAACGACGAGGTGATCGCCGCGCTCACCGGCGTCTTCGACCAGTTCGATGTGGACGCCGCGGTGACGGGCTTCACCCGCGGTCCGACGGTCACCCGCTACGAGGTGGAGCTGGGACCGGGCGTCAAGGTCGAGCGGATCACACAGCTCTCCCGCAACATCGCGTACGCGGTCAAGTCGCCAGACGTACGGATCCTCAGCCCGATCCCGGGCAAGAGCGCGGTCGGCGTGGAGATCCCCAACACCGACCCGGAGAACGTCTCCCTCGGCGACGTCCTGCGGTCCCGGGCCGCCACCGCCGACCACCATCCGATGGTGGTGGCGCTCGGTAAGGACATCGAGGGCGGCTACGTGGTTGCCAACCTGGCTAAGATGCCCCACATCCTCGTGGCAGGCGCGACCGGGGCTGGCAAAGCTCTGGCTCTCGACACACCGATCGCCACGCCCACCGGTTGGTCCACGATGGCTGATCTGCGAGTGGGTGACCAAGTATTTGACGAACAGGGGCAGCCGTGCACCGTGGTCGCGGCAACGGCGGTGATGCACGGGCGCCCGTGTTACGAGGTCGAGTTCTCCGATGGCACAGTCATCGTGGCCGACGCCAACCATGAGTGGCGGACGACGACCCGGGCTGGGCGTACCCAGCGCAGACAACGGTGGAAGGACGGTTCCTACTGGACGGAAGCTGATCGTGAGCTGACGTCTCGCCGGATGCAGGTCGTGCTGGACGAGCCCGACCGGCCCGTATCCACCAACGAGGTGGTGACGGATCTCGGCGATCGGTTCCGGAACGTCCTCTACCAGGTGCTCAGCGAGGTACCGAGAGAGCAGACGCTCGGCCGGGTGCCCTATGACCGTGGCGGCCGCACGATCACTCGATGCGTGCCAACGTACTCCCGCCACCGCGTGTACGAGGCGCTGGCCCAACGAATTCTCGCTCCCGGCCGATCAGGCGGCAGGAAAGCCCACGACGAGAGGACTGTGACAACCCGGGAGATTGCGGCGACTCTGCGGGTCGGTCCCAACGGACAGTGGGCGAACCACGCCGTCGACGTGGCTCGGCCGCTGCTCTGCGCCGAGCAGGAGTTGCCCATCGCGCCTTACACCCTTGGCTGTTGGTTGGGAGACGGCACGACAGGCACGGCCGGTATCACGTGCGCCGAAGATGGGATTTTGGATCAAATCCGGTTAGACGGTTACGAGGTCGTCCGGCAACCCGGTGGTCGTATCCACTACACGATCTCCAATCGGCAGGAACGCGAACTCCGCCTCTTGGAAGCTCTGCGCCTCGTGTCGCAGGGCATGAGCGGACCGGTTGCGGCCCGTAAAGTCGGCGTCTCTGTCACTGCCGTGTACCTGGCCCGTAAGCAGAAGGCGGCGGACGGTGAGTTGCCGGCCGGGTCCGCAGGGATCACCGACCGAGCTCCGTACCGCACGATGTGTGCCCTGTTCCGTGAAATCGGTGAGAAGCACATTCCACCGGTCTATCTCCGGGCGTCCGAGAGTCAGCGGCGGGCGCTGCTGGCCGGCTTGTTGGACACCGACGGCACCGTGTCGAAGCGTGGAGGGGTGGAACTCGCACTCACCTGCGAGCGGCTGGCCCACGACGCTCTCGAGCTCATTCTCGGACTGGGTTACCAGGCGACCATGACCACGAAGGCGGTCAAGGGCAGACGTCCCGAGACCTCGACCTGTTACCGGATCCATTTCACGCCTGATGACAAAGTCTTCCGGCTCAACAGGAAGCTTGCCTGCCAGGTGACGGTGACCCGTCCCACCACATCGCGGCGCTACATCGTGGATGTGCGACCGGTGCCGTCGGTCCCGGTGCGATGCATCGAGGTGGACGGCCCGAGTCATCTCTTCCTGGCCGGTCGCACCCTCGTTCCGACGCACAACTCCAGCCTGCTGAACTCATTGCTGGTGTCGATCCTCACCCGGGCCACACCCGACGAGGTGCGGCTGTTGTTGGTCGACCCGAAGCGGGTCGAGCTGACCGGCTACGAGGGCATCCCGCATCTGGTCACGCCGATCGTGACGAACCCGAAGAAGGCGGCCGACTCGCTGGAGTGGGTCGTCCGCGAGATGGACATGCGTTACGACGACCTCGCCGCCAACGGGGTCCGGCACATCGACGACTTCAACCGCAAGGTGCGCAACGGCGAGATCAAGGCCCCGCCGGGCAGCGAGCGGGAGCTGCGGCCGTACCCGTATCTGCTGGTGATCGTGGACGAGCTGGCCGACCTCATGATGGTCGCGCCACGGGACGTGGAGGATTCCATCGTCCGGATCACGCAGCTCGCCCGGGCCGCCGGCATCCACCTGGTCCTGGCCACCCAGCGCCCCTCGGTCGACGTGGTGACCGGTCTGATCAAGGCGAACGTGCCGTCCCGGCTCGCGTTCGCCACCTCGTCGCTGGCCGACTCGCGGGTCATCCTCGACCAGCCCGGCGCGGAGAAGCTGCTCGGCCGCGGCGACGGGCTCTTCCTGCCGATGGGTGCGTCGAAGCCGATCCGCATCCAGGGCGCGTGGGTCACCGAGCGCGAGATCGCCGATGTGGTCAAGTTCTGCAAGGACCAGCGCGAACCGGAGTTCCGCTCGGACGTGCTGACCGTGGCGCAGGAGAGCAAGAAGAAGATCGACGCGGACATCGGTGACGACCTCGACCTGTTGCTGCAGGCGGTCGAGCTGGTGGTGACCTCTCAGTTCGGCTCCACCTCGATGCTGCAGCGGAAGCTGCGGGTGGGCTTCGCCAAGGCCGGCCGGCTGATGGACCTGATGGAGACGCGGGGTGTCGTGGGGCCTTCCGAGGGCTCCAAGGCCCGGGACGTGCTGGTCAAGCCGGACGAGCTCGAGGAGGTCCTGGTCGGCATCCGCGGCGGCGGCGACGACTGACACCGCCGGTGGTGCCGGCCGACCGGCTTCCGGCTGGTCACGACCGGTGGTGGTCGCCGGCCGGAGCCGACCGGCCTGGTGGGACACGACGGAACCCGCCGGCCGACCGGCGGGCTCCGGGTGTCGTCGGTCAGGAGTTGATGATCGCCATGGCGATGATGAAGCCGAGGATCGCGCCGATCACACTCGCGGCGGCCGCGTACCAGCCGAGCGGCTTGTCGCCGAGCACGGCGCCGACGATGCCGAGGATCACGCCGATCACCCCGAAGATCAGCGGGGACAGGAAGAGCGCGAGGACCGCGAAGACGAAACCCAGGATGGTGCAGACGCGCGCCGCGCTGCTGCGGGGGCGGGCGGTGGTCGGAATGTCGGCCATGACGTCCTCCGTGGTGAGAGCAGTGGCTGTCGGCCGATCACTACCCAGTTCGTCACCGCCGTACGCACCCCGGTCGATGCCGGTCGACCGGTTCCGCCGATGCGTGGGATCCGCAACGGCGTGGGCCGGTCGGGAACGGGCCGGCCCCTCGGCGGCAGCGGATGCGGCTCAGTGGAAGAACTTCAGCCCCACTACGCCGGCGATCACGAGGAAGAGGCAGAGGATCCGGGGCAGGCTGGTCGGCTCGTGCAACGCGAGCATGCCGACCAGGGAGGTGCCCACCGCGCCGATGCCGACCCACACCGCGTACCCGGTGCCGACCGGGATGTCGCGCAGCGCGTACGCCAGGCCGGCCATGCTGCCCAGCAGGGCCACCACGAAGACCACCGAGGGCAGGGGGCGACTGAACCCGGCGCTGCGGTCCAGGGCGATCGCCCACGCCGTCTCGAGCAGTCCGGAGAGCACCAGCACGATCCAAGCCATCGCCGCCACCTTTGCACAGCGCCCGGCTCAGGGGGCCGGGACGAGTCGGTTCACACATGTCGGGGCGTCTTCGCCTGACCGGGTACGCCCGCCGCTCGTCCGGGGTGGCCGAAACAGCGCCACCGGAGCCGACCGTAGCACCGCGCGCGGGGTGCGTGGCGATCATCGGGCCGGACGCGGGCGGGGGTGGGTCGACCACGTCACGACACGTTGACCTAAACCTCGCTTCAACTTGCAGTATTACCGGTCATGACCCTCTTCTACTCCGACGCGGAGGTGTCTACCGCGCTGGACGCCGCCACCACGGTCGACGCCATGCGTGCCGCCCTGCTGGCCGCGTACGACGGGCGGCTGGTCGCCCCGCCACGGGCCTCGGCGTCGCTGGACGGAGGTCGGATGGTGCTGACCGCCGGTCACCTCAGCGGCGAGTGGTACGGCTACCGCTCGTACGACACGTTCGGGCACCCGGAGTCCCAGCAGCTCGTGGTCCTGCACGACGGGCGGACCGGCGCGGTCCGGGCGGTGGCGGTCGGCGAGGAACTGGGCTCCAGGCGTACCGGCGGACTCGGCGGGGTGGCGGTCGCCGTCCTGGCCCGCCCGGACGCGGCGACCGTCGGTGTGATCGGCTCCGGACGGCAGGCCTGGACGCAGGTGTGGGCCACCGCCGCGGTACGCCCGGTGCGGGAGGTGACCGTGTACAGCCGCTCGGCCGCCCGGCGGGAGGCGTTCGCCGCCCGGGTCCGCACCGAGCTGGACATCGCGGCCCGGGCGGTGGACGACTCGACGACCGCCGTCGCCGGCCGGGACGTGGTGGTCCTCGCCACCACCAGCCCCACCACGGTGGTCGACGCCGCCGACATCTCGCCCGGCACGCACGTGAACGCCGTCGGGTTCAAGCAGCAGGACCGCGCCGAGTTCGGCCCGGACCTGCTCACCGCCGCCGACGTCCTGGCCACCGACTCGCCGGCCCAGGCCGGCGCGTACACCCCGCCGATGCTGGCCGCCGAGCCCCCGCACGCCGAGCGTCTGCGGGACCTCGGTGCGGTGCTCGCGGGCGCCGAGCCCGGCCGGACCGACCCGGAACAGATCTCGGTCTTCTGCTCGGTCGGCCTCGGCGGCACCGAGGTCTTCCTGCTGGACCACCTGGTCCGAGTCGGCGCGACGACGGTCTGAGCCGTCGCGGGCGCGACCGCGCCGGATAGAGGGGTGGGTGGTGATCAATGTCGCCCTCGCCCGCCCGGCGGGCCGCCGTTGACCGGCGCTCCGGGACGGCCCGGTACCCTCGGATGGTGTCTGCCACCTCCGCTTCCGACCACTCCAGCTCCGCACGTCTGGCGCCGCGCCGCGACGTGGAGCCCGCCGCCGAAGGCCGCCGCGTCGCCCTGCTGACCCTGGGCTGCGCTCGTAACGAGGTCGACTCGGAGGAGCTGGCCGCCCGGCTGCACGCCGACGGCTGGCAGGTCACCACCGACGGCGAGGGCGCCGACGTGGTGGTCGTCAACACCTGCGGCTTCGTGGAGAAGGCCAAGCAGGACTCGATCCAGACGCTGCTCGCCGCCGCCGACACCGGGGCCAAGGTCGTGGCCGCCGGTTGCATGGCCGAGCGGTACGGCCGGGAGCTGGCCGAGAGCCTGCCGGAGGCGCAGGCGGTGCTCAGCTTCGACGACTACCCGGACATCGCCGCCCGGCTCGACGCCGTGCTCGCCGGTGAGCACGTCGGCGCGCACACCCCGCGCGACCGGCGGGAACTGCTTCCGCTCACTCCGGTCGACCGCCGTGCGGCCGCGGTGTCGCTGCCCGGTCACGGCATCCCGACCCGCGCCGCCGTCGAGGCCGACGAGCACACCCCGGCTCACCTGCGCCCGGTGCTGCGCCGACGGCTGGAGACCGGCCCGGTCGCCTCGCTGAAGCTGGCCAGCGGCTGCGACCGACGCTGTGCGTTCTGCGCCATCCCCGCGTTCCGTGGGGCGTTCGTCTCGCGTACGCCCGACGAGCTGCTCGCGGAGGCCGAGTGGCTGGCCAAGACCGGCGTGCGCGAGCTGGTGCTGGTGAGCGAGAACTCCACCTCGTACGGCAAGGACCTGGGGGACCCGCGCGCGCTGGAGAAGCTGCTGCCGCAGCTCGCCGCGATCGACGGCATCGTCCGGGTCCGGGCGAGTTACCTCCAGCCGGCCGAGACCCGGCCCGGCCTGATCGAGGCGATCGCCACCACGCCCGGCGTCGCGCCCTACTTCGACCTGTCGTTCCAGCACTCCAGCGAGCCGGTGCTGCGCCGGATGCGCCGTTTCGGTTCCACCGACCGGTTCCTCGAGCTGCTGACCGCCGCCCGGGACCTCGCGCCCGGGGCGGGGGCGCGCAGCAACTTCATCGTCGGTTTCCCCGGCGAGACCCGGGCCGACGTGACCGAGCTCGTCCGGTTCCTCTCCGAGGCGCGACTCGACGCGATCGGTGTGTTCGACTACAGCGACGAGGATGGCACCGAGGCCGCCGGGCTGCCCGGGAAGGTCTCGGCCGCGACGATCAAGCGCCGGTACGACAAGCTCAGTGCCCTCGCCGACGAGCTGTGCGCGCAGCGGGCCGAGGAACGGCTCGGCTCGACGGTCGAGGTGCTGGTCGACTCGATCGACGACGGGGTCGTGGAGGGGCGCGCGGCGCACCAGGCACCCGAGGTGGACGGCTCCACCACCCTGGTCGCCCCCGAGGGTGGCGGCGTCGACCTGGCCGCGTTGCGCCCGGGCGACCTGGTACGCGCTACGGTGACCGGCACCGAAGGGGTCGACCTGTTGGCCGTACCGGATGAGATGATCTCGGCGGCGCCCGGCGCGGCACGGTGACGGCGGGCCCGGACGGAGCGGGGAGGCCACGTGGTGGGGTACGGCAGACGCCACGGCCGGCCGTGCGGGGTGAGCCGGTGACCGAGGCGACCGACTCCACGCCGGCTCGGGTGGTCGGCCCGGTGCCGCTGCTCAACGCGGCCAACGCGCTCACCGCGCTGCGGCTGGTGCTGGTGCCGGTCTTCGCCGCCACGGTGGTCGTCTCCGGCATGACCCACGCCGGCTGGCAGATCGCCGCCTGTCTGATCTTCGCGTTCGCCTCGGCGACCGACCTGGTGGACGGCTGGATCGCGCGCCGGTTCGGGCTGGTCACCTCGGTGGGGAAGGTGGCGGACCCGATCGCCGACAAGGCGCTCACCGGTGCCGCCCTGGTGCTGCTCTCCTGGTACGACCGGCTGCCCTGGTGGGTGACCGCGCTCATCCTCGTGCGTGAGCTGGGCATCACCGCGATGCGGTTCTGGGTGATCCGGCACGGCGTCATCGCGGCCAGCCGCGGCGGCAAGATCAAGACGGCGCTCCAGATCATCGCCATTGCCTGGTACCTCTGGCCGATGCCGGCCGCGCTCGCCCCGGTCGGCCCCTGGATCATGGGCGCCGCCGTGGTGGTGACCGTGGCCACCGGCTTCGACTACCTGGCCCAGGCCGTACGCCTACGCCGCCCCCGCCCCGACGCCTGACCCCAACCCGCCCCTTCCGGCGATCATGAGGTCGGCGGCGGGCACGGAGATCGAAAACGCCGTCAGTCCCACGATCGGCGGAAGTCCTGGGGCGAATGGGCGGTGGGGCGGTGCGGTTTGCCCCAGGTCGTGGGGGAAGGATGGGGGCATGGAGAGCGACGCGCACGGGGAACGGCCGGTCGGTAGCCCGGCGGCCGGGGTGGTGCACAGTTTGTCCCAGCGGCACGAGACGCTGGCGACCGTCGAGTCGCTGACGGGCGGGCTGCTCTCCGCCGCGGTGGTGGAGATCGCAGGGGTGAGCGGTGTCTACCGGGGCGGCCTTGTGGTCTACGCCACGGAACTGAAGTCGAAGCTGGCCGGCGTACCGACCGATCTGCTCGCCCAGCGCGGCCCGGTCGATCCCGACGTCGCGGTGGCGCTCGCCGAGGGCGGCCGGCAGCGCTGCGACGCCGACTGGGGTCTGGCCACCACCGGGGTGGCCGGCCCGGAACCGCAGGACGGCAAGCCGGTCGGGCTGGTCTACGTGGCCGTGGCCGGGCCGGGTGGCTCCTCGGTGCGGCGACTCGACCTGTCAGGTGGCCGGGAGCACATCCGCTCCGCCGCGGTGATCGAGGCGCTGCGCCTGCTCGCCGAGCGGATCCACGAGGTGGACGCCGCCGATCTGGCCGACGCCGGGTAGACCGCCAGGACGCCGACACCGGCCAGGCCGGCAGCGACGACGGCGGCGCCGACGCCGGCTCGGTGGACGTCGACGCCGGTCGGCCGCGGCGATCCGACGGGCGGGGCGGGATGTCGCCGGGCCGGGCAACGGGTACCGTTGTGGGAAGACTTCGTCGGTCGGTGCCGGCGCGGTCCACCGCGTTCGACCCGTGCCGCCGGGGAGAATGCGGTCGGAGAGGGGGAGGTGCGATGGTCCTGCTACGCCGAGTGGTCGGTGACGCATTGCGGGCACGCCGGCAGGGGCAGCACCGCACCCTGCGTGAGGTTTCCTCCGCCGCCAACGTCAGCCTCGGATACCTCTCCGAGATCGAGCGTGGCCAGAAGGAGCCGTCCAGCGAGCTGCTGGCGGCGATCTGCGACGCGCTGGGCGCGCGCCTGTCCGAGCTGCTGCGCGAGGTGAGCGACACTGTCGCGCTCGCCGAGCAGATGCCGAACGTGCTGGTGCCGGTGAAGGACGAGCCGGCGGGGTCCACCCCGGTGCCGTCGGCTCCGGCGGCCAAGGCCACTGGTCGGGGCGTTCGCCAGGTCAGCTCCGACGGCACGGTCGCCGTCTCCGTACGCCAGGAGTCTCCGCTCAAGGCCACCCTGCGCAGCACCCGGGTCCGCACCACCGAGCGCGACCGCGACGTGGTCTGCGCCGCCTGAGTCTCCTTCGCAGCCGTAGCCGCTCTCGCTCCCTCCGCGTAGGGTTGATCGCAGACGGTGTCGGTCGCCTGCTCGCCGGTACGGGTGCCGGTCTGGTGCCCGGCTGAGACGATGGGGAAGCTGCCGTGCCGGTGGTCCGTCGTTCCGTCCGGCTCGTGCAGGCGAACCGACGCTACTGAGGGGATACTGCGGAGATGGCGAACCCGTTCGTCAAGGGGTGGAAGTACCTGATGGCGCTCTTCGGCGCCCGGATCGACGAGCACGCCGATCCGAAGGTCCAGATCCAGCAGGCCATCGAGGAGGCGCAGCGCCAGCACCAGGCGCTCGTGCAGCAGGCCGCCGCGGTGATCGGCAACCAGCGACAGCTGGAGATGAAGCTCTCCCGGCAGATGTCCGAGGTCGAGCGCCTCCAGGCCAACGCACGTCAGGCGCTCGTCCTGTCCGATCAGGCCCGCGCCCGGGGCGACGAGGCCGAGGCCGGGCGGTACGAGCAGTCCGCGCAGACGCTGGCCACCCAGCTCGTCTCCGCGGAGCAGTCCGCCGAGGACTTGAAGACCCTGCACGACCAGGCGCTCGCCGCCGCCGGGCAGGCGCGTCGTGCGGTGGAGAACAACTCGATGATCCTCCAGCAGCGGCTCGCCGAGCGCACCCGGCTGCTCAGCCAGCTGGAGCAGGCGAAGATGCAGGAGGGCGTGGCCCGCTCGCTGGAGTCGATGTCGGCGCTCACGGCGCCCGGCACCACCCCCTCGCTCGACGAGGTCCGTGACCGGATCGAGCGCCGGTACGCCAACGCGATGGGCCGCGCCGAGCTGGCCGGCAACTCGACCGAGGGCCGGATGCTGGAGATCCAGAAGGCGACTCTCGACTCGGCCGGCTCGGCCCGGCTGGAGCAGATCCGGTCCAGCATGGCCGGTGAGCAGCTCGGTGTGCAGCAGCGGCAGGGCGGCGAGCAGCCCGCGGCTCCGGCGACCGACCAGGCCGCCGCCGCCCGCCTCGACGAACTCCGCGCGACCATGGCCCGCGAGCGCGGGACCGGGGACACCACCGCCGCCGGCTGAGCGGCCGGCCAGAGGGGGCAGGGTGGCAGACGAGCGTACGCGCTACTTCCGGCGACTGGCCCGACTTCGCCGGTCGGCCCGACGGTGGAGCGTGCTGGCCGGTGGCCTCGGCGGCGCGGCTGCCGTCCTGACCCCGTACGCCGGTCTCGGGCTGCCGGACGCGGCCTGGGTCGGTGCGGCGGGCAGTGCGGTGGCCCTCGCCGCGTGGCGCTGGATCGACCTGCGGGCCCTCGCCGCGCAGCCGGCACCTCCGCCGCTCGACCCGGCCGAGGCGGCCGCCCGATCCGCGGCCCGGCTGGTCGCCGCCGTCGAGCGGCTGCCGGCCGGATCCGGTGTGGTCGCCGAGGTACGTCGCGTCCGCGCCCGGGTGGCGTTGCGGGGCACCAGCGCGGCTGAGCCGTGGACCCGGCTGGACCGGGCGGCGCTCACCCTGGCCGGCATGCGGCAGCGGTTGAGCGGGCTGGCCGAGCCGGCCCTGCAGGAGGCCGAATTCGCCGACCATTCGCTGCGGGAACTCGCCCACCGGGTGGCGAGTGTGGAACGCGCGCTCCGGCTCGCCCCGGTCGACGCGCGGGCCTCGCTGGCCGACACGCACCGGGTCCTCACCGAGCAGCTGGAGAGCGGGGTGGCCGCCTACGAGCGGCTCGTGGTCGCCGCCGCCGGTTACCTCGCCGAGGATGCCCGCCCCGATGCTCCGCACCCGGCCGCGGCACGGCTGACCGAGGCGACCGACCTGCTGCACGGCGTCGCCGGCGCGCTCGCCGAACTGCGCACCCCCACCCCCCACCCCTAACCCGCACCGCCCCCACGGGTCGTCGGGACCTCGCGCACGGAGAGAGTGGCCATCCCACGCGGAACGGCCGCTCTTTCCGGAAAAGTGCCGCCACCGGTGGGGTGCGGTCACGGTGGGGTGGTGATCGTCGTCGGGGGAGTGAAGGGGGAGCTGCCCACCACGTTGAAGGCGCGGACCCGGTAGTGGTAGGTGACGCCGCGAGCCAGTCCCGTGTTGGTGAAGCTTCGTCCGGTGACCGTGAACGTGGCGACCGCTCGGCTGAACTCCCGGTCGAGGGCGCGCTGGACGCTGAACCCGGCGCCCGGCCCGGGCGCGGCCCCCGGTGCCCAGCCCAGAACCACCGTCGCGGTGTCGGGTTCCGATGCGCTGGTGGTGACGGTCACCGCGTCCGGCGTCACCGGAGCCGGCGGGGTGGTCACCGTGCCCACCGTCGACCACGGTGAGGCGGCGCCGAGATAGGTCGTCCGCACCCGGTAGTAGTACGTGGTGTTCGGTGCGACCGCCGGGTCCAGGTGGTTGTCACCGACCCCGACGGCAGTGGTGGCCGGGCCGCTGGTGAAGGTGGGATTGGTGGCCCGCTGTACGTCGATGCCGGTGGCGAAGGACCGGTTCGACCAGCGCAGTGCGACCCGCAGCGGGGCGGCCGGCGGGATCGCCGCGGTCAGCCCGGCCGGTGCGGTGAGCTGAACGGAGGCGGGCACGCTGTTCGACCAGGACGAGCAGCTGACGGCGTTCTCCGCGCGGATCCGGTAGTGGTACGTGACGCCCGGGGTGACCGTGGCGTCGGTGTACCGGGTGGCGGTGGCCGCCACGGTGATCGTGGTGACCCCGGTGGTGAAGGCCGCGTCGGTCGCCCGTTGCAGCAGGTGGCTGGTGGCCGGTGGGCGACCGCCGTTGCCGGTCCAGGCCAGGGTGATGCCGGGCAGCGCGGTGGCCGAGCCCGGCACCGGGGTGGCGGTCAGCCCGGTGGGTGCCTTGGGCGACACCCGAAGCACGAGCGGGCGGTTGGTGCCCAGGTCGCGGTGGCCGCCGAGCTGGCTGTGCCAGCGGTACTCCCAGCCGAGGTTCACCAGCTGGTTCACCACCAGGGCGGGCCGACCGTCGAACGGACTGACCGGGGTCGAGCCGGTTCGGGTGCCGGCCGGCCGGGCCGGGTCGAGCAGCCGGACGCTGTCACCGATCTTGAACGGCAGGGCCGGGGCGACCGGGCGCAACGCGACGACCACGTCCTCGCGAGGATTGACCCGGATGACCTCCTTCCAACCCAGCTCACCGGGCTCGGGTGGGCGGATCGTGCCGTCCCAGCCGACCCGGTTGATCACCTGGAGGTCGCAGCCGTCCAGGCGCAGCGCCTCGGTCTGCCGGCTGTTGCCCACGATCCGCCAGACCTGTGTGCCGTCGGCGGGGGCACCGATCGGCACCGCCGGGTCTGCCGCGAAGAGGATCTCGGTCGCCGGGTCGTCCGGACCGAGCGGCAGGGTGGCGGGGGAGCGCGGCCCGGCATGCGGGTGGGCGACGCCGAGGCGGACGGCGGCTCGGCCGTACCCGGGCTCGAAGACCTGCTGCACGGCCTTGACCGTGATCGGCACCGCGACCGGGACGGCACCGCCGGCCGGGGTGAACGTGACGGTCGCGGCGTGCACCGGGACCACCGTCGGGTGTGGCGTCCGGGTACCGATCGCCTCGTCGTACGCCGGCTGCGGCACGATCGGCGGGCGCTGGCTGGCCGCGTACGCCCGGGGCAGCCGATCGCGCAACCGGGCCAGGTCGTACGGCGCCGCCGGGGTGCCGCGTACGCGGAACTGGAGCAGGGTACGGGTGTTCGGGCCGTACCCGGCGCGGGTGGGGGGTGAGCCGCCCTCGGCGGTGCGGTCGGGCGCGTCGGTGTGGTGGTCGTAGCGGGGGTCGTAGCCGGGCAGCGGAGCGGGGCAGTCGTTGTAGAGGATCAGCGTGCCGCCCGGTGGCACGGTGGAGAAGTCCACCACCACGTCGGCACGTTCACCGGGAGCGAGCAGCAGCGCGTGTCCGTCGACGTTGAGCACGGTCGGGTCGCGCCGGTCGTACCGGTAGCCGATCGGGCGGTTGCGGATCACCACCGGCGCGGGCAGCAGGCCACCGTCGTTGCCGACCTGGATCAGCTCCGGGCCGGCCGCGCGCGGGTCGGGCACCCCGCCGTCGCGCCCGTCGGCCGGCCAGTCCACCGGCCGGCCGGGAGCCCGCGCCGCCGGCACCATCGGCACCTCACCCGCGTCGGCGTCGAGCAGGTTGCCCTCGTCGTCCCACATCGGCGCGTCCGAGCCGGCCCGGTACAGCTGGAGGTTGAGGCCCCGGTCCAGGCAGGCGTTGAGGATCCGAAACCGGTACGCCCGCGGCTCCACCTCCAGGTAGGGGTAGGCGACGCCGTTGACCAGCGGGGTGTCGCCGAACGCCTCGGGAACCGCGCTCGGGTGCGGCACCCCCGGGGTCAGCGGCGGCTCCTCGGCCGCGGCGACCGGATCGTGGTGCGGGTTCGGCACAGGCCCCGGGCCGCCGTCGTGGTCGAGGTCACGGTCCCCGCCGGCGGTACGCGACCAGGGCCCGTAGTCCCAACGGCCGGTCGGGTTGATCCCCGCGCGGTGGTACGGATTCTGCCGGGGCTGGTAGACGTGCGGGAACCACAGGCTGCCCCGCGCCCCCCAGCGGTCCCGGTCCCAGGTCGGGTCCTCCTCGGCGAGCTGGGTGTCGTCCGGTACGAACGTCTTGTCCTGGATCACCAGTGGCAGTTCGTCGCCGGGGAGCACCCCGTCGACCACGAGCTGCTCCTCCACCGGATCGGTGAGCAGGTAGAGCGCGATCTGCCCTGAGTAGACGGTCAGCCGGGACAGGCCGAGCGTGTTGTCGTGGAACCACATGAGCCGCCCGCTCTGCTCGTTCGGGTAGTAGAGCGTGGTGGCACCGGCTCCGGGCGGCGGCATGTCCGGCACGTGGTGCAGGCCGACTCCCGTCGGGTACGGGGTGATCTCGCCGGCCGGGGTGACCCACTGCAACGGGTTGCCCGCGCTGATCCAGCCGGTCTGCGCGCCCGCGAGGTGCAGCACCGCGCGGTTCTGCGGGTACGGCGCCGGGCCGTCCAGCGGGCCGATGCCGGCCCCGTCGACGGTCTCGTCGACCGGCAGGAAGAGTTCGCCGAACCGGCCGGTGGGCAGCTGGTTGATGAATTTGATCCGCACCGGCCGGCCGCGCCGGGCCCGGATCAGCGGGCCGAGGTGCCAGGGGCGGCCGGGGGGCGCGACCGTGTTGTGCCCGGACTCGTCGGTGCCGAGGTTGAGCTGCCGGTAGCCCCGCAGGCGGGTGGCGGGCAGGTCCCGGTGCAGCCGCTGGGCGTACTGCTGGAGTCCGATCTCGTAGTAGTCGCAGCCCGGGTACGTGATGGTGTCCGGCACCGCCACCGGCAGGTACCCGCCCAGTTGGGTGCGGCCGAGCGGACCCGGTCCGGGTAACGCGTCGACGAACTTGCGCAGGCCGGTCCCGGGCAGAACCTGCCCGTCGGCGTCGCAGGTGGGCAGCGGGCTGCGGGCGAAGTTCGGCACCGGGCCGAAGTAGCGCGGAACGGCGGCGGGATCCAGACTGGCCGGTGCGGCCACGACCGTCTCCTCGGCGGCCCGAGCCGCCGGCACGGTCGCTGCCTGTCCGTCGTCGGCGGAGCGGCCGTCGCCGCCGCGCGTCACGCGGTCCGCCCACGTGGTCCGGAGTCTGCGGAACATCGCCATGGCTCTCCCCGGGCTCGGGGCACGACCGTCGCCACCCCGGCGTGGCGGACCCGGTCGGGCCGGCTCTGCTGACGTCTGGTGAACGCCCAATCGCAGCATGCGACGTCAGGGTCGAGTTAGGAATTACCCAATCGTCCCAATCTGGGCAACGGGTGGTGCGCCTTCGGCCGGATGTTCCGTTGCGGGCTCCGACGGGCAGACGGGCAGGTCAGGGGTCCGACCGGGCGGTCGGGTCAGGCCCGGCGGCGCTGCGGTCGGCCCGTCAACGGGCCGGATCGGGCTGGCAGAGCGGGCACCAGTAGGTGACCCGCTCACCCAACTCCTCCTTGCGAATCGCCGTGCCGCACCGGCGGCACGGCTGGGCTCGCCGGCCGTACACGTAGGTGGTCTGCCCCCGGTGCAGCGAGCCGGTGCTGCTCTGTGTCCAGCGCCCCCGGTTGGCGGCGAGCAGCCGCTGCGCGAGGGCCACCAGGCCGGGCAGGTCGGGCACCGCGCGTACCGGCGTCGCCGGTGAGACACCGCGCAGGAAGAGCAGCTCGCACTTGTAGAGGTTGCCCACCCCGGCCAGGTTGTGCTGGTCCAGCAGGGCCTCGCCGACGGCGGTGTCGGGGTGGGCGGCCAGCCGCCGTACCGCCTCGGCCGGATCCCAGTCCGGACCGAGCAGGTCCGGGCCGAGATGGCCGAGCAGGCGCTCCTCCTCCGCGGTGGGCAGCAGCGCCAACTCGTGCAGGTGGTAGCCGACGGCCACGGCGTCCACGCTGCGCAACACCACCCGGATCAGGTGACCCGGGCGCGCGGCCCAGCGTTCCCCCGGCGCGTACGCCCGCCACGCGCCGTCCATCCGCAGGTGCGAGTGAAGCGTCCAGCGGGCTCCGGGCGCCTCCCCACCGTCCGTCGTGGCGCCCGGTGCGGCGGTGTTCGTGCCGGCGGGCGGGCCGGCCGGGGGGGCGGCACCGCCGGCCGGCGCTTCGAGGCGGAGCAGCAGGTGCTTGCCGCGGGCGACCGACTCGCGCACGGTCCACCCGGCCAGGTCGGTGGTGGCGAGCTGCGGCACCCGGAACTCGCTCGCCCTCAGCGTCGCGCCGGCCAACGCCCGGTGCAGGACGCGGGCGGTGTTCCAGACGGTGTCGCCTTCGGGCATCCTGCCATTCTCCCTCGGCCGAACCGGATTCGCATGTATCGCTATTTGTAGCGTGCTTACGCTTGATCTCCCGACATGGGCACTATCAGGAAGTTCTGAGGAGTTTGCCCATGAGACATGTTCATCGTCACCTCCGACCCGTCCTCCTCGCCTCGCTGATCGTCGCCCTCACCGCCGCGCTCATGCCCGCCGCCCGTCCGGCGCCGGCCGCTCCACCGCTCGCCATCGCCTTCTCCGCTCACACGACGGGCGGCGAGCAGTGGAGCATCGACCTGTCCGTGGTCGACGGCGACGACGTCAACGTCCGGCAAACCTCGGCCGGACTCCGGTTGCGCGACGCCCGGCCGAGCGCCGCGCGGCTCGCCCACCGCCCCGGCGGCGTCGCCGAGGGCATCCTCCACAGCGCGCCGCGCACCCTGACCGGGCCGGCCACCCGGGTCCGCGCCGACATCGCCGCACGGGTCGCGCCAGGCGCCACGCTGGAGACCCACGTGCGCGGCTGGCGCATGAGCGGGGGCTGGACCGAATGGCGCGCCACCACCGCCGTCTTCGACCAACCCGTCACGCGGGTGCAGACCCGGCTGGTCCTCACCGCCCGCGACTCCCGAGGCGTCGTCACGGTCCGCGCCGTACGACTCACCGCCGACGCGGTCGCCGCGGTCACGGCCGCCAACCCGGGCCGTACCTACCGCGTCTTCGCCACCCGGATCGGCCTGGTCGGCGAGGTGACCGCCAACGGGCGGATCATCCAGCCACGGGACCACTTCGTGGCGCTGCCGTCGCGGCGCGGGCTCGCCCCGAACAACACCGGCGACTACACCGCCCGGGTCTGCACCACCAGCGGCAGCCGCTGCACGTACGCCCCGGTCTGGGACGTCGGCCCGTGGAACACCCGGGACGACTACTGGAACCCGAGCGCGGTACGGGAGAACTGGAAGAACCTGCCGCAGGGCCGGCCCCAGGCCCAGGCCGCCTACCAGGACGGCTACAACGGCGGGCGGGACCAGTTCGGCCGGGTGGTGCTCAACCCGGCCGGCGTCGACCTGGCCGACGGGACCTTCTGGGACGGGCTGCTGCTCACCACGAACGCGTGGGTGGACGTGGCCTACCTCTGGACCGGCTCCGGTCCGCACGGCGTCGTCGGTGACGGGCCGCTCAACATCCGTACCGGCGCGAGCACCACGTACCCCTCCCGCGGGCTCGCCGCCCGCTACGCCAACGTGCCGATCCAGTGCTACGTGGCCGGTCAGACCGTCGCCGGTCCGTTCCGCACCACCAACCGGTGGGACCGCCTCGCCACCGGCCAGTACGTCAGCAACGCGTACATCTCCGCCGTCTACGGCGGCGCCGTGCCGCGCTGCTGAGCACGGCTCCGGGCCGGGACCGTGTGCCCCGGCCCGGGGCAGCCCTCGGCGGTGCCGGCGCGAGCCGTCACCGCAGGGCCGAGACCGGAGCCGCCGTCAGCCGCTGATCCGGACGAGGTCACCCGGCCGTACACCCAGCCGGTCGACCGCCCGCCCGCCGTTGACCGACACCGCCACCCGGTCGGCCGAGTCGGGATGCACCACCAGTTCGCCCGGCCGGGCATCGCCGAACGTCCGCCCGTGCACCGCCGTACGCCCCGGCGCGCCGTCCCCGGCCGGCTCCGGCGCCGGCAGCGGCGGGCCGGCCGGCGCGGTCACCCGCACCATCGGCGGGAGCTGCTCCAGAAGCTCGGCCGTGGCGGCTAGCTGCACGTTGCCGAAGTGATCCACGGTCAGCACCTCGGCGGTGAAGCCGGCCGGATCAGCCGCCACGATCGGCTCGGGCAGCCGCACCAGCTCCGCCGGATCGAACGCGGGCCCCGCCTCGGCCAGCGGCACGCCGAGCGCCAGCCGGGCCGCGACCGGCGAGAAGACGTCCCGACCGTGGAACGTGCCGGACACCCGCCGGGCCAGCCAGGCCGCGTTGGTCAGCTCGACGGCGCCGGTGACCCCGCCCAGCGCGTCGGCGGCGTCGGCCAGCAACCCGTTGTCCGGTCCGACCAGCAACCCTCCCGGCGTGGCTAGGGCGACCCCTCGACGCGCGGTGCCGACACCCGGGTCGACCACCGCCACGTGCACCCCGACCGGCAGGTACGCAACGGTCTGGGCGAGTACGGCCGCACCGCGGCGTACGTCGGCGGGTGGGATCAGGTGGGTCACGTCGATCACCCGGGCGGCCGGGGCGATCCGGGCGATCACCCCGTGGCAGGCAGCCACGAAGCCGTCGGCGAGGCCGTAGTCGGTGGTCAGGGAGATCCAGGGCGTGGCGGGCATGGCTCGCAGGCTAACCGTCGCCCCGGGTCAGCGCCCGGGTTGTACCTCACCCCGCCCCTGCGGTGAGCTGTCGGCAGCGGTACGCAGCTCCAGGGTCAGCTCGTCGTGCAGCGGGATGCCGTCCTCCCCGACGAACGGGATCTCCGGCTTCAGGCGGCGCGCCCGGTTCACCGCCCCCCGGGTCCACCCCGACCAGGCACAGGCCGCGCTGCTGGTAGAAACACAGCGCCCGCAGGTTGTCGTTGCCGGCGATCAGCCAGAGCCGGGGCAGGCCCGCCGCCCACGCCGTAGACGCGGCCACCTCCAGCAGGGTGGTCCCGGCCCCTGCGCCGGGTACGGCGGCCACCAGGCTCACCACCTCCAGTCCCTCGGCGTCGCACCGGTAGGCGAGCGCACCGACCACGGCGCCGGCGCCGTCCACGGCCACCAGCGTCGGCAGCGTACGCAGGTCGTACCGGGTGTCGTGGGCGATGACGTACGGGCCGCCCCACTCCCGCTCGTGCAGCGTGTCCACCTCCGCCCGGTCGCCCGGCTCCGCCACCCGTACCTGATCCCGCCCATGCCGTCCCTCCTCGTCGGGCCGTCTGCCCGCGTCGGCCTGGCGCTCCGCGTCGGCCCGGTTGCCCGCGTCGGGTGGCGAGGTAGCGCGGCGGCGCGCTGAGTGGTTCCTCGTGCCGGATATGGGACAGGGTCTCTGGCCGACCGGCCACTGCCGCCGTCCGGCCCGGTTCGGGAGACTGCCCTGGTGACACATCGGAGCCTGCCCGCCGTCGCGGTGCTCGTCGTGGCTGTCGCCCTCACCGCCGGATGCGGCGACGGGAACCGGCCCACGGCCGCTGCCGTAGCGTCCAGCACCCCGACCACCAGCCCGTCCTCAGTGGTCTCGCCGCCCCGCACCGGTGCGCCCGTCGCCGAGTCCAGCTCCGCTCCGGCAGCTCCGGTGGTTCCACCGGCCGGCGACGCTCCCGCCGTGCAGGAGCCCACCGAACGTCGCCCGGCCAGCCCGCCGCCGGTGGTGCTGCCGCGCCGCCCGGCGGGTGCTCCCGGCGCGAAGCAGGTGGTCGACGCGTTCCGGGCCGCCGGATTGAAGGTGCCCAACCCCCGTGACGTTTCCGTCGACTGCGGACCGGACGGCCTCGGGCTGGGCTGCTCGGAGATCATCGCCACGGATGCCGTGACGGTGTACGTCTTCCCGGACGAGATCAGCGCGAGCGACATCGCCGACATCTGGAGCGGACAGTCGTACCGGCGGGGCGCGGTGGTGCTCAACTACCTGGCGGCGCGTACTCCGGCCGCCGACCGGCTCCGCTACGAGAAGGTGCTCGCCGGTCTCGGCTGAGCGAGCGCGTGCGCGCGGCCTCGCGGCTGGTCCGCCGCCGTCCGCCGGCGGCGACGACCGCGCCCCGCGCCGGCGCCACGGCGTAGGCCCATGGCAAGCCGATCATGACCGGCCTGCGACGGCTGGATCCCGCGCTTGCTCGACACGATCGACAGGATCCGGCCTAGCCGCGTAGGCGCAGGCCGCGGGGAGTGGCCCGGAAGCCGGCGGCGGTCAACGCGTCGCGCAGCGGTGAGGCGTGCACCGCCTCACCGTCGGCCCGCTCCACCGAGATGGCCCCCAGCGCGCCGGAGTGCACCGCGTCGGCCAGCGCCTTACCGGCCGCGGCGAGCAGGTCGACGTCGTCGGTGAAGGAGAGCAGGGTCCGCCCGCCCCGCTCCACGTAGAGCACCAGGTCGCCGCCGACCAGGACGACCAGGGCGCCCGCCTTGCGGCCGGCCCGGTGCCCGGTCGCCGGGGTGTCGCCGTCGCCTGAGTCGACCGCACGGTCGGGCCAGGGCAGCGCGGCCCCGTACGGGTTGGCCGGATCGGTGGCGGCGAGCACCAGGGTGGGACCGCCGCGGCCCCGGAACCCGTCGGCCGGCTCGGCCAGCGCCCGGATCCGCTCCACCGCGCCGGGCACCGCGAACTGCGCCGCCCCCAGCCCCTCGACGAAGTAGCCACGCCGAGCCGCGCCGCGTTCCTCCAGCGCGGACAGCACCGGGTAGACCGCGGCGAAACCGCCGACCACCTGCTCGGCCACGACCGCGCCCCGGGTGAGTACGCCGTGCCGCTCCAGCAGCAGGTCGGCCAGGGCCGCCGCCCTGCGGGTCGGGTCGGTGTCCCGGTCCGGGAGGCGGGACCAGCGCCCGGCCACGGTCGGCGGGCCGCTGCGGGTGGGCAGCGCCACCCGGCCGGGACGACGGTAGCGGGTGCGTGGCGCCGACGGCCGGGAGCGGTGTGCGCCCCCGGCGCCGAGCGCCGCCCGCAGCGGCGACAGCGTGTCGTTGGTGAGGTGGCCGGCCCAGACCAGGTCCCAGATGGCGGCGGCCAGCGCGGTGTCGTCGGTCGAGCCGACGCGGTCGGCGAGCCCGCGGAAGAACAGCGCCTGCCCGTCGGAGAGCGCGTCGAGCACCGCCTCGTGCAGCGGCGTCGGTGTCAGCGCCTCGTCCGGCGGGGGAAGCAGCAGCGGAGCGGCATCGGCGTACGCGAGGGTGACCCAGCCGTCCCCGCCGGAGATCGCTCCGGAACCCGCCCAGACCACCTCGCCGCTGGCGCAGAGCTCGTCGAGCTGAGCGGGCGAGTAGTCGGCGACCCGGCCCGGCAGCACCAGTCGTTCCAGCGCAGACGCCGGCACCGCCATGCCCTGCAACTGCTCAACCGCCGCGGCCAGCGCCTCCACGCCCCGGGCGGACGAGCCGACCTGCTGCCAGCGGGGCAGGAAAGCGGCGAGCGCTCGCGGCGGCACCGGTTCGATCTCCCGGCGCAGCGCGGCCAGGGAGCGACGGCGCAGCAGCCGTAGCACCTCGGCGTCGCACCACTGCGTACCGACGGTCTCCGGGGTGAACTCGCCGGAGACCACCCGGCCGGTGGCGGCGAGCCGGCGCAGCGTCTGCTCCACCACGAAGACGCCGAGGCCGAACCGGGCGGCACAGCTGGCCGCCGCGAACGGCCCGTGGGTGCGGGCGTACCGGGCGACGAGATCGCCGAGCGGGTCGGAGACCGGAGCGAGGTACGCCTCGGCCACCCCGACCGGCAGTGCCACGCCGAGCGCGTCGCGCAGCCGGGCGGCGTCCTCGATACCGACCCAGCGTTCCTCACCGCCGATACGTACGCGCAGCACCCGGCGGGCCGCCTCCAATTCGGTGAGCCAGCCGGCCGGTACCCCTCGCTCGGCCAGCTCGAACGCGTTGAGGTCGCCGAGCACACGCAGCAGCTCGACCACGTCCTCGGCGTCACGCGGGCGGCGCTGCTCGGTCAGCCAGCGCAGCTGCCGCTCCGTCTCGGCGAGGACCGTCGGGTCCAGCAGTTCCCGCAGGTCGACCCGGCCGAGCAGCTCACCGAGGAGCGCCGAGTCCAGCGCCAGCGCGGCGGCCCGCCGCTCGGCGAGCGGGGCGTCGCCCTCGTAGAGGAAGGCGCCGACGTACCCGAAGAGCAGCGAACGGGCGAACGGCGACGGCTGGCTGGTCTCCACCTCGACCAGCCGGACCCGGCGGGCGGCCAGGTCACGCATCACCCCGGCCAGCGCCGGCTGGTCGAAGACGTCCTGCAGGCACTCCCGGGCCGCCTCCAGGGTGACCGGGAACTCGGCGTACTCCCGGGCGACGTCGAGCAGCTGGGCGGCGCGCTGGCGCTGCTGCCAGAGCGGCTGCCGGCGACGGGGGTCGCGGCGGGGCAACAGCAGCGACCGGGCCGCACACTCGCGGAACCGGGCGGCGAACAGCGCGGACGTGCCGACCGACTCCTCCACGAGCTGGGCGATCTCGTCGGGCTCGAAGGCGACCACGTCGGCGCCGGGCGGCTCGTCGACGGTGTCCGGCAGGCGTACGACGATCCCGTCGTCGGAGGGCATCACCTGGGCGTCCACCCCGTAGCGTTCGGTCAGCCGCCGCCCGATGGCCAGCGCCCAGGGCGCGTTGACCCGAGCACCCAGCACGCTGTGCACGGCGAGGCGCCAGTCACCCAGCTCGTCGCGGAACCGCTCGACGACGATCGTGCGGTCGTCCGGCAGGGAGCGGGTGGCCGCGCGCTGTTCCCGCAGATAGGCCAGGAGATTGCCGGCCGCCCAGTCGTCGAGCCCGCCGGCGCGCAGGGCGGTGGTCGCGGCCTCGTCACTCTGCCGGAGCAGGGCACGCACCCGGGCCCCGATGGCGCGGCCCAGCTCGACCGGCCGGCCCACGGTGTCGCCCTTCCAGAACGGCATCCGGGCGGCCTGTCCGGGAGCGGGGGAGACCAGCACCCGGTCGGGGGTGATCTCCTCGATCCGCCAGGAGGAGGAGCCGAGCAGGAAGACGTCACCGACCCGCGACTCGTAGACCATCTCCTCGTCGAGTTCGCCGACCCGGGCGGCGCGCTCGGCCCCGGCCAGGAAGACGCCGAAGAGACCCCGGTCGGGAATCGTGCCGCCGCTGGTCACCGCGAGCCGCTGCGCTCCGGGGCGGCCGGTGAGCAGGTCGGTGGCCCGGTCCCAGACCAGCCGGGGGCGCAGCTCGGCGAAGGCGGTCGACGGGTAACGGCCGGAGAGCATGTCGAGCACCGCGTGCAGGGCGGAGTCGGGCAGCTCGGCGAAGGGCGCCGCCCGGCGGACCACGGCGGCCAGGTCGCCGACCCCCCACGGCTCGAGCGCCACCATCGCGACGATCTGCTGGGCCAGCACGTCGAGCGGGTTGCGCGGGAGGTGCAGCTCCTCGATCGCGCCCGCCCCCATCCGCTCCGCGACCACGGCGCAGGAGAGCAGGTCGCCACGGTGCTTCGGGAAGACCACCCCGCGGGAGACCGCCCCGACCTGGTGCCCGGCGCGGCCGACGCGCTGGAGCCCGGCGGCGACGCTGGGCGGAGCCTCGATCTGCACGACGAGGTCGACCGCGCCCATGTCGATGCCCAGTTCGAGGCTGGAGGTGGCGACCACGGCGGGCAACTGCCCCGACTTGAGCGACTCCTCGATGTGCTTGCGTTCCTCGCGGGAGACGCTGCCGTGGTGGGCCCGGGCGATCACCGGTGCGGCCCCGGCCGCGGCGCCGGACTGGGCCATCACCTCGGCCGGCGGGCGGGGCGCCCGTAGCGGTCCGTCGGCGTACGCCTCCGTTTCGCGTACGCCGTCGGGCCCGATGGTCAGCTCCTCGGCGGCCAGCTCGTTGAGCCGGGCGCAGAGTCGCTCGGCGCTGCGGCGGGAGTTCGTGAAGACGATGGTCGAGCGGTGTGCCCGGATCAGGGAGTAGACCCGCTCCTCGACAGCCGGCCAGATGGACGCCCGGCGCGGACCCGGCCCACCCAGCCCGTCATCGAGGGGCTGCTCCTGCTCGTCGAGACGGGTCATGTCCTCGACCGGCACCTGGACGGTGACCTCGATGGTCTTCGCGGTGGCCGGCTGGACCACGTCGACCGGCCGGGCGCCGCCGAGGAACCGGGCGCAGCCGTCGATCGGACGGACCGTGGCGGAGAGGCCGATCCGCTGTGCCGGCGCGGGCAGCAGCTCGTCGAGGCGTTCCAGGGAGAGCGCGAGGTGGGCGCCGCGCTTGCTGCCGGCCACCGCGTGCACCTCGTCGACGATGACCGTCTGCACGCCGCGCAGCGAGTCGCGGGCGGCGGAGGTGAGCAGCAGGAAGAGCGACTCCGGTGTGGTGATGAGGATGTCTGGTGGGGTGCGTGCGAAGGCCCGCCGTTCGTCGGCCGGGGTGTCGCCGGTGCGCATCCCGACGGTGATCTCGGGCGGGGCGACGCCGAGCCGCGTGGCCGCCTGGCGCATGCCGGCGAGCGGTGCGCGCAGGTTGCGCTCCACGTCGACGGCGAGCGCCTTGAGCGGGCTCACGTAGAGCACCCGGCACCGCTGCCGGGCGTCCGCCGGAGCCGGCTCGCGGGCCAGCCTGTCCAGCGACCAGAGGAAGGCGGCGAGTGTCTTGCCGGAGCCGGTCGGCGCCACCACGAGCGCGTTGCGGCCGGCGGAGATCGCGCGCCAGGCCCCGATCTGCGCGGCGGTGGGCGCGGCGAAGGCAGCGTTGAACCACTCCCGCGTCGCCGGGCCGAATCCGCCCAGCACATCCATGCCGCCCGCCTCGGGGCCGGCTGCCACATCCGCCACCCATCCATACTGCCGCGCGCCTGTGACAACCCGCGCCGACGGTCGGGGAGTATGTCCGTCTACAAGACCTTCAACCGTGGATATGACACTTGACGTATTAAGTCTCACTTAACTGCTTGCTTGGGCAGCACAACATAAAGTAACTTCACTCGCGACGCGGTAAGGGTGGAGGGGATCGGATGGCCGTCGAGCAGCGGAACGTCGAGCCCGGCAGCGACGTGCTCATCCGCAAGGTCGACAGTCATCTCGCCGCGGTTCGCGCCGGACTGCGCGGCCCCGAGCTGGAACTCGCCGAGCGGCTGGGGCGCTGCCTGCGGGAGCTGGTCGTCTCCACCGCGCACGCCAGCGCCGCCGACCGAGGGCAGGTCCGCGCCGCCGTGCACTACTTCGTGCTCCGCCGCGAGAGCCGAGGCCGCCTGCTGTCGGTGCGCTCACTGGCCGCCGCCGAGCGGGTGGTGCAGCGGGTCGCCCGGCAGCTCGGGCGCGCCGATCTCCTGGTCGAGCCGGCGATCGAGGACCGTACCGGCCCGGATCCGTACGCCGCCGGGTCGGAGCGGGCCGCCGACCAGAGCCCCGCCGCCCGCGCCGTCGCCCGCTGAGTTCGCGGCCGCGCCCGCCTGGTCCGTGTCGGGGCCCTTCGACTCCGTGTCGGGTCCCGTTGAGTCCGCTGTCGCGCCCGACGGACTGGCCGCGCGCCTCGCCGACTGGGTCTCGAGCTGCCGGGTCGTCCGGACGGCCGGTCCGGAGTTCAAGATCAACTCGAGCTGCCGGGTCGTCCGGACGGCCGGTCCGGAGCTCAAGGTCAACTCGCCTTCATTGATGTCGGGGCATGCAGACGCCAGGGACACCCCGACATCAAGGAAGCCGAGTCGATCATCACCAGGGACCGGACCGGACCGGACCGGACCGGACCGGACCGGATCGGACCGGGCCGGATCGGATCGGACCGGGCCGGATCGGACCGGCCGGACTGGGTGGGTTCGGGTCGGGCGGGTTCGGGTCGGGCGAGGTCGGGTCGGGGCGGGTTCGGACAGGGGTGCAGGAGGTAGGCCCGAATCACGGACAACGTGGGTTACTTTGCGTAAATAGGCCCGAAGAGCGCAGAACTGGCGTCTGATCACAGCTAGGCGCCGACGGGCCGGAGGCGTCCGCCGCTGCCACCTCGACCGGGAGTGCGGGTGCTCGTACTGCTGATCCTCCACCTCGTGGCGGCACTCCTCGCGCCGCTGCTCGTCCGGTGGTGGGGGCCACGCGCCTGCTACCCGTTGGCTCTCGCGCCGGCCGCCGCGTTCGGCTGGGCGCTCGCGCAGACCCCGACGGTCCGCGACGGGCGGGCGGTGGTCGAGACGTACCCGTGGATCCGGCAGCTCGGGCTCGAGCTCGCCTTCCGGCTCGGCACGCTCAACTGGTTGATGACCCTGTTGGTCGGCGCGGTCGGCGCCCTCGTACTGGTCTACTGCGCCCGGTACTTCAGCCCCGGCTCACTCGGCCTGGCCCGGTTCACCGCCGTGCTGGTCGCGTTCGCCGGGTCGATGCTCTGCGTCGTCCTCGCCGACGACCTGCTGCTGGTCTACGTCGGCTGGGAACTGACCACGATCTTCTCCTACCTGCTGATCGGGCACAGCACCGAACGTCGGTCCAGCCGGTGGGCGGCGGCCCAGGCGCTGATGGTCACCAGCCTGGGCGGGCTGGCCATGCTGGTCGGCTTCATCCTGCTCGGCGAGCACGCAGGCACCTACCGATGGTCGGAGATCGCCGCCGGGTCGCTGCCCGGCGGCGGCTACCTGGTCACCGCCGTGCTGCTGATCCTCGCCGGCGCGCTGTCGAAGTCGGCGGTGCTGCCGTTCAGCACCTGGCTGCCCGTGGCGATGGCGGCGCCCACGCCGGTGAGCGCGTACCTGCACGCGGCGGCCATGGTCAAGGCCGGCATCTACCTTGTCGGGCTGATCGCGCCGGTGCTCGCCACCGTCGGGCCGTGGCGTCCGGTGGTGCTCGTCACGGGTCTGGCCACCATGATCGTCGGTGGCTGGGCGGCGCTGCGGCAGACCGATCTGAAGCTGCTACTGGCGTACGGCACGGTCAGCCAGCTCGGCCTGCTGGTGGTGCTGACCGGGGCGGGCACCCCGGACGCCGCGCTGGCGGGGATCGCCATGCTGCTCGCGCACGCCCTGTTCAAGGCGGCGCTCTTCCTGGTCGTCGGGGTGATCGACCACGGTGCCGGCACCCGGGACCTGCGCGAACTGTCCGGGCTGCGGCACGGTGCCACCCCACTGCTCGTCGTGGCGCTGCTCGCGGCGGCGTCCATGGCCGGGATTCCTCCGCTGGTCGGGTTCGTGGCCAAGGAGGCGGCCTTCGCCGCGTTCACCGACCAGCCGGTGATCCTCGCCGGACTGGTGGCCGGCACCGTCCTCACCGTCGCCTACAGCGCGCGCTTCGTGTGGGGCGCCTTCGCCGACC
This sequence comes from Micromonospora sp. NPDC005367, assembly GCF_040606825.1. Taxonomy (NCBI): domain Bacteria; kingdom Bacillati; phylum Actinomycetota; class Actinomycetes; order Micromonosporales; family Micromonosporaceae; genus Micromonospora; species Micromonospora sp. NPDC005367. The sequence continues at coordinate 124,277 of NZ_JBEXFP010000015.1, forward strand.
GACCCGGGGTGGCGCCCGCCCGGCTCAACCGGATCGCCGCGCCGCTGCTGGTACCGCCCGCCCTGCTCGCCGTCGCCGGACTGGTCGCCGGTCCCCTCGCCGGTGGCCTGGACGTCGTGTTCCGCCCGTACGCCGAGTTGTTCGGCGCGGCCCACACGCACCTGGCGCTCTGGCCCGGCCTGACCCCGGCACTCGGCCTGTCGGCGCTGGTGCTGGTCGCCGGCGGCGCGCTCTTCGCGTTGCGGGGTCCGCTGGCCCCGCTGCTGGCCCGGCTGCGCGCACCCGTCGGCGGCAACCCCGGGTACGAATGGGTGGTCGGCCGCTTCGACCGGTTCGCCGTCGAGCTCACCGGGGCCACCCAGCGCGGCTCCCTCCCGCAGTACCTCGGCACCATCCTGATCGTCCTCGTCGTGCTGCCCGGCGGCGCGATGATCGCGGCCCGGCCGTGGGGCGAACGGATCGCCCTCTGGGACACCCCGCTGCAACTGGTCGTCGCCGTGGTGCTCGGGGTCGCGGCGGTGCTCGCGGTGGGCGCCCGCAGCCGGTTGACCGCGATGCTGCTGGTCGGCGTCACCGGATACGGCAGCGCGATGCTCTTCGTCCTCTACGGCGCACCCGATCTGGCGCTGACCCAGTTCCTGGTGGAGACCGCGACCATCGCGGTCTTCGTCCTGGTGCTGCGCCGGCTGCCGGCCCGATTCTCGGCCCGGCCGCTGCGTCGCAGCCGCTGGCTGCGCCGGGCCGTCGGCGCCGCGGTCGGGCTGGTGACCGCGGGCCTCGCGCTGGTCGCGGCGAGCGCCCGCAATACGCCCACCATCTCGGCGGCCTTCCCCGACCTGGCGGTCGCCGAGGGGTACGGCCGCAACGTGGTCAACGTGACCCTGGTCGACATCCGGGCCTGGGACACGATGGGCGAGATCGCGGTGCTCGTGGTGGCCGCGACCGGAGTGGCCAGTCTGGCCTTCGAGCGCTCGCGTACCGGACCCCGGCCTCGCCGGCAGCAGCAGGGCGCCCGGGCGCAGCGCCCCGGCCGGCCGGTCTGGCTGCGCGGCGGGGCCCGCATGGCGGAACGGCAGCGCTCGATCGTGCTGGAGGTGGTGACGCGCCTGATCTTCCACACCGTGGTGCTGTTCTCGCTGTTCCTGCTCTTCTCCGGTCACAACGCGCCCGGCGGGGGATTCTCCGGGGGACTGGTGGCGAGCCTCGCCCTGGTCGTCCGCTATCTGGCCGGCGGCCGGTACGAGCTGGCCGAGGCCGCGCCCATCGGCGCCGGCACCGTGCTCGGCGCCGGGCTGGCCGTCTCGGTCGGCACCGGCGTGCTCTCGCTGCTGGCCGGCGGTTCGGTGCTGCAGAGCGCCCGCGTCGACCTGTACCTACCGGGAATCGGCGACTTCTACCTGATCACCTCGCTCTTCTTCGACATCGGCGTCTACCTCGTGGTGGTCGGACTGATGCTGGACATCCTGCGCAGCCTGGGCGCCGAGGTGGACCGGCACATCGAGGCGGCCGGCGGCGGCGCCCGGGGGCTGGCCGTCGAGCGGGGGGAGGGTACGTGACCGGCGGCGGGGCGCGTCCCACGCTGGTGCTGGTGATCATCGTCGGCGTGCTCGTCGGCTGCGGCGTGAACCTGCTGCTGGAGCGGAGCCTGACCCGGATCCTGCTCGGGATCATCCTGACCGGCAACGGGGTCAACCTACTGATCATGCTGGGCGGCCGGCCCGGCGCGGCCCCGGTGGTCGGCACCGGCCCGGTCGAGGACATGAGCGACGCGCTGCCACAGGCCATGGTGCTCACCTCGATCGTGATCACCTTCGGGCTGACCGCGTTCCTGCTCGCGGTCGGCTACCGCAGCTGGTACCTGACCGGCGACGACGAGGTGCCCGACGACATCGAGGACCGGCAGATCGTCCGCCGGGCCGAGCGCGACGAGGCGGCCACCGTGGACCTCGGCGGCGAGGGGGCGGACGCCGATCCGGAGCAGGTCGACCCGGAGCCGGCGCGCCGCCGGCTGCGGCGCGGGGACGGTGTCGAATGAGCTGTCACCCGCACCGGGGGGTGGCCCGGTGAACCGGCTGCTGCCGCTGCCGGTGGTGGTGCCGCTGATCGGCGCGGCGCTGACGTTGGTGCTGGGCAGGTGGCCGCGGCTGCAACGAGGGATCAGCGTGGTCGGCCTGGCCACCACCCTGGCGGTCGCCGCGGTGCTGCTGGTCGAGGCGTACCGGCACGGACCGGTGGTGCTCGCCGTCGGGGCGTGGCCGCCGCCGGTCGGGATCGTGCTGGTCGCCGACCAGTTGGCCGCGCTGATGCTGGTGGTCTCCTCGGCGGTAACCCTCTGCGTGCTGCTCTACTCGATCGGGCAGGGGCAGGGTGACGCCGGCGAGAGCGCCCCGGTCACCATCTACCACCCGACCTACCTGGTGCTGACCGCCGGCGTGACCAACGCGTTCCTCGCCGGGGACCTGTTCAACCTCTTCGTCGGCTTCGAGATCCTGCTCGCCGCGAGCTTCGTGCTGATCACCCTGGGCGGTACCGAGGTCCGGATCCGGACCGGCTCGACGTACGTGGTGGTCAGCATCGTCTCGTCGATGCTCTTCCTGGCCGCCGTGGGGCTGGTGTACGCCGCCACCGGCACGCTCAACCTGGCCCAGCTCGCCCAGCGCCTGGATGCGCTGCCGGACGACGTACGGCTGGCGTTGCAGCTCATGCTCCTGCTCGCGTTCGGCGTCAAGGCCGCGATCTTCCCGCTGTCGGCCTGGCTGCCGGACAGCTACCCGACCGCGCCGGCACCCGTCACCGCCGTCTTCGCCGGTCTGCTCACGAAGGTCGGCGTGTACGCGGTCATCCGGACCGAGACGCTGCTCTTCCCCGACCGGCAGGTCGCACCGCTGCTGATGGTGGTGGCCGGACTGACCATGCTCATCGGCATCCTGGGCGCGGTGGCCCAGTCGGACATGAAGCGGCTCTTCTCGTTCACGCTGGTCAGCCACATCGGCTACATGATCTTCGGGGTGGCGTTGAGCAGCGTGGCCGGGCTCTCCGGCGCGATCTTCTACGTGGTGCACCACATCACCATCCAGACCACCCTGTTCCTGGTCGCCGGCCTGGTCGAGGTGCGTGCCGGCAGCACCGACCTGCGGCTGCTCGGCGGGCTGGCGCGGCTGGCGCCGCTGCTGGCCGTGCTCTTCTTCGTGCCGGCGATGAACCTCGCGGGCGTTCCGCCGTTCTCCGGTTTCCTCGGCAAGCTCGGCCTGCTCCAGGCCGGGGTCGCGGCCGGCGGCGCGCTGCCCATCGCGCTGGTCGCGGCCGGGACGGCCACCAGCCTGCTCACCCTCTACGTGGCCTCCCGAGTGTGGAGCATCGCCTTCTGGCGATCGCCCCGGCTGGCCACCGACGAACCGGCCGTGCGGCTTCCCGCGCTGATGGTGGGGGCCACCGCCGCCCTCGTCGTGCTCGGGCTGGTGCTGACCGTGGCCGGCGGGCCGCTCTTCGACGTGACCGCCGACGCGGCCGAGGACCTGCGCGCCCGCACCCCGTACATCCGGGCCGTCTTCCCGGGCGGTACGCCGTGACCGGCGGGACCGGCGCCCAACCACCCGGCCGGCTGCGCGGCCGGGTGGCGACCTGGCGCGACCAGGCGGTCGCGTTCGGCTGGCTGGTGCTGATCTGGAATCTGCTCTGGGGTGAGTTCACCTGGGGCAACCTGCTCGCCGGGCTGCTGGTGGCGGCCGCGGTGCTGGTGTTCTACCCGCTGCCGCCGGTCACCTTCGGCGGCCGGCTGCGCCCGCGGGCGCTGCTGGTGCTCACCGGCCGGTTCGTCGCCGAACTGGTCGTCGCGAGCGTGCGCGTGGCCCGGATCGCCGTGCTGCCCGGCTTCCGGCCGCGCAGCGCGATCATCGCCGTACCACTGCGGGTCCGCAGCGACCTCAACCTGGCGCTCACCGCCGAGCTGGTCTCGCTCGTCCCGGGCACGCTCATCCTCGAGGTGGACCGGGAGTCGGCCGTCCTCTACCTGCATGTGCTCGACGTACGCCGGCCGCAGGATCTGGCCGACAACCGGGCGCGGGTCCGCGAGATCGAGCGCCGCATCGTCCGAACCATCGGCTCGGCCGCCGAGGTGCGCCAGCTGCACACCGATCACGTCGAGAAGGAGAACAACTCGTGACCACGTTCCTCGCCGTCGTCCTCACCGGACTGTTCTCGGCGGCCGCGCTGCTCGTCCTGGTCCGGCTCTACCGCGGTCCGTCGCTGCTCGACCGGGTGGTCGCCGCCGACATGCTGCTCGCCACGATGGTCGGCGCGGTCGCCGCCGAGGCGGCGGTGAACCGGCACACCGGCACGCTGCCGGTGCTGGTGGTGCTCTCGCTGCTCGGCTTCGTCGGCTCGGTCTCGCTGGCCCGGTTCGCGGTACGGGAGGGTGCCTGATGCTCGGCCTCGTGGGCGACTGGCTCGGCGCCGTCTGCCTGGTGGCCGGTGCGCTGCTCGCCCTGGTCGCCGCGATCGGTGTGCTGCGCTTCCCGGACGTGCTGGACCGGATGCACGCCGCCACCAAGCCGCAGACGCTCGGCGTGGTGCTCCTGCTGGCCGGGGTCGCCCTGCGGCTGCGTACGCTGGGCGATCTCGGGATGGTGGTGCTGGTCGCGGTCTTCCAGCTGGCCACGGCTCCGGTGGCCGCCCAGATGATCGGGCGGGCCGCGTACCGCGCCGGTCGGGTGGACCGCACGCTCCTCGACGTCGACGAACTGGCCGACCGCTGACAGCGCACCGAAGTGCCCTTGTCACCCGATCCGTTGGGCCGACGGGCGAACCGGACAACCGGGAGCCTTCGGCCCACCTTCAGCGGGCGCACAGCCATCGCCGATAAAATGACCCGCATGATCGACTCTTCTGCCCAGGAGGGCAGCAGTAGCCAGCCGGGTCGTGCCCGGCATCCGATGGCCCCGACGCGGTTTCGAGGAGCCCTGAGCCTCCCGTGCTGATCGTCCTGGGCCTGGTCCTGATCATCGTTCTCACCGCACTCACCGGCTACTTCGTGGCCCAGGAGTTCGGCTTCGTCGCCGTGGACCGGGGCAAGCTGCGCCAGCTTGCCGAGGAGGGCGACCAGTCCGCCGCCCGGGCCCTCGAGGTGACCGGCCGGCTCTCCTTCATGCTCTCGGGAGCGCAGCTCGGCATCACCGTCACCGCCCTGCTGGTCGGTTACGCGGCCGAGCCGTACCTCGGTGCCGGCCTGGCCGATCTGCTCGGCCTCGCCGGGGTCGCCGACTCACTCAGCCTGCCACTGTCCGTCGCGCTCGCCCTCATCATCGCCACCGTGGTGCAGATGGTTCTCGGCGAGCTGGCCCCGAAGAACCTCGCCATCGCCCGCGCCGAACGGGTGACCCGGGCGCTCGCGCGGTCGACCATCATGTACCTGAAGGTGGCCGGCCCGGTGGTCCGGCTCTTCGACAAGTCCGCGGTGCGGCTGCTGCGTCGCGTCGGCATCGAGCCGATCGAGGAACTGCCCAGCGGCGCCACCCCGGAGGACCTGGAACAGATCATCGCCGAGTCCCGCAACGAGGGGCACCTGGACGTGGAGATGTCCACCCTGCTCGACCGGGGGTTGGACTTCCGCGAGCTCACCGCCGGCGAGGCCATGGTGCCGCGGGTGGACGTGCACTCCGTACGCGCCGACCAGCCGGTCAGCCGGGTGGTCGAGCTGCTCGACACCGGCCACTCCCGCTTCCCCGTCCGGGGCGCGGAGGGAGTGGACGACCTGGTCGGGGTGATCGGCATCTCCGACGTGCTCGGCGTACCCCAGCACGAGCGGGCCACCACCCCGGTGAGTGCGGTGGCCGTACCGCCGCTGCTGGTGCCCGAGACGCTGCCGCTGCCGACGGTGCTGGACCGGCTGCGGTCCGGGCATCGGCAGCTGGCCTGCGTGGTCGACGAGTACGGCGGCTTCGCCGGGGTGATCACCCTGGAGGACATCGCCGAGGAACTGGTCGGCCCGATCCGTGACGAGGACGACCCGCCGGAGCGGGCTCCGGCCCAGCAGGCCGACGGCTCGTGGGTCGTGCCGGCCCGCTGGCGGATCGACGAGGTGGCGGACAGCACCGGCATCGCCCTGCCCGAGGCACCCGAGTACGACACGCTCTCCGGCCTGGTCATGCGGGAGCTCGGCCGGGTGCCCGAGGTCGGTGACCGGCTCGAGATCAGCCTGGCACCGGATGCCGAGGACGGTGAGACGGAGCCGCGCGCCCTGGTGGAGGTGCTCGCCGTCGACCGGCACGTGGCCGATTCGGTTCGCCTGCGGGTCAGCGAGTCGGGCAACCGCCCGGAGGTGTCGGCGTGAGCCCCGGGGTCGCCCTGTTCACCTCGGCGGTGCTGCTGGCGCTGAACGGGTTCTTCGTGGCCGCCGAGTTCGCCCTGGTCGCGAGCAAGCGGTACCGCCTGGAGCAGGCCGCGGCCGGCGGCGGGCGGGCCGCGCGGGCCGCGCTGGACGGTGTACGCGAGCTGTCGCTGATGCTCGCCGGCGCGCAGCTCGGCATCACGCTGTGCACGCTGGGCCTCGGTGCGCTCGCCGAGCCCGCGATCGAGTACCTGGCCAGTCCCGTGCTGCACGCGGTGGGGCTGCCGGAGGCGCCCAGTCACATCGTGGCGCTGGTGTTCGCGCTGGCGCTGGTCACCTTCCTGCACCTGATCATCGGTGAGATGGCGCCGAAGTCCTGGGCGATCACCGACCCGGAACGCTCGGCGATGCTGCTGGCGTTGCCGTTCCGGGCGTTCGCCCGGGTCTCCCGGCCGGTGCTCAGCGCGCTCAACGCGCTGGCCAACTCGATCCTGCGGCTGGTTCGGGTCAACCCGCAGGACCAGCTGGCGCAGGTGCACGGCCCGGACGAGCTGCGGATACTGCTGGAGCAGTCCCGGGAGCACGGGCTGCTCGGCGCCGAGCAGCACCAGTTGCTGACCAGCATGCTGGAGTTGCAGGGCACCACGGTGGCCCAGGTGATGGAGCCGTTCGCGACCATGGTGACGGTCTACCGGGGCGATTCCGCGGAGCGGATCGAGCAGGTCAGCCGGGAGAGCGGCCGGTCCCGTCTGGCGGTGCTGGACGCGGCCGGCGACGTCTGCGGTCTGGTGCACGTACGGGAGGCGGTGCGCGCGGTCACCACGGGCCAGCAGGCCATGGCCGGTGACCTCATGAGCAACGCCTTCATCCTGCCGGCGGAGGCGTCGGTGACCGAGGCGGTCGCCGCCATGCGTGCCCGCCAGTCCCAGCTCGCCCTGGTGCGCAACGGTGGTGGCCCGACCCGGCCGGTCGGTTTCGTGGCGCTGGAGGACCTGTTGGAAGAGGTCATCGGCGAGTTCGACGACGAGACCGACCCGGTGCCGCGCGGCCGCCGGCTGAGGTGACCTCCGGTCCCTGACCGGGACGGACGACCCGTACGAGTGATACAGCGGACCCCGACCGGTCGGTCGGGGTCCGCTGCGATTCGGGCGGTTGAACGGCGACAGCAGAAGCGGCTGGGGTCGTGTGCGCGCCGTCGCAGCGGGAAGGAACCACGTACCCGAAGGCGGCGGAGCGACTCTGGCTGGCGTCACTGGACCTGCTCGGCGAGGCGTGGCCCTGCCGGCGGTGGGGTGGACGTGGGTGCGACGGTAGGGGGGGCCGGTGCGGTTCACGGGGGTGTCGCCGGAGTCCAGTTGGACCGGCCTGACCGTGCACACGGCGCTCACCAATCCGAGCACCCGGCCGGGGTTGCGGCTGCCCGGCCGGGTGACGGTGACCGCCGGCTCGACGGATGTGCCGGTGCGGCACGTCCGGCTCGGCCTGGTGACCACGGTCGAGCCGGACGACCCGTCGGCACCGCGCCGACTGGTGCAGTTCCACGGCGCGGCGCTGTCCGGCGCGTTCGTGCTCCGGGCGGGGCGGGGACGTACCATCCCGTTCCATTTCCCGGTGCCCTGGGAGACCCCGGTGACCATCTTCGGCGGCGTGCCGCTGCTCAGCCTCCGGATGGGCCTGCGCACCGAGGTCGCCATCGATCCGGCGCTCGACCAGGGTGCGATGGTGCCGGTCTTCGTGCACCCGCTGCCCACGCAGGGGCACGTGCTCGCCGCGCTGGACACCCTCGGGTTCACCCTGCGGCAGGCCGGGCTGGTGGACGCGCGGCTGCCCGGCGTGGAGCAGACGCTGCCGTTGCACCAGCGCATCGGATTCTGGGTGGCCCCGCTCTACGCCGGGCCGATCACGGAACTCGAGCTGATCTTCGTGGCCAACTCGGCCGGCCTGGAGGTGATCTTCTGGCTGGACCGCCGGCTCGCCCTGGCCGGGCTGACCCACCAGAGCATCAGCCGCTTCCGGGCCTGGCACGCCGGCGCCGAGCAGCGGGACTGGGTGGGCGTCGTGGACGGCTGGCTGCGGGAGGCGATCAACCGGCACGCGGCGGCTGCCGCGCATGCCGACTGGTCCGCCCAGATCAGCGAGTCCGCGCACGTCAGCCGCCCGCCCGACGAGCCGCTCCATCCGGGTACTGGGCTCGGCGGCACGGCGGGCGGCCCGGGGGTCGGCGGCGGTGGCGGGGGCGGCGACGGCACCTGAGCCGAACGTGCGGCACCCCGGCTACCTGCTCGCAGCCGGGCGCCCGACGCGCACCACGCCAGCCGGCTACATGCTCGCTGTCGCCAGCTTGACGCTGAAGCCCAGGAACAGGGCGGCGATGCCGGTGGTGGCGCCCGCCGCGAGCCGGCGGCGGCGACGGAACTGCGTGGCCAGGAAGGTGCCTGTGAAGATCAGCGTGGTCAGGTACAGCGCGCTGGCCAGCTGCGCGATCAGTCCGAGCAGCACGAACGAGAGCGCCGGCCAGTGGTACGCCGGGTCGACGAACTGGATGAAGAACGAGACGAAGAAGAGGATCGCCTTGGGGTTGAGCAGGCTGATCACCAGCGCCTTGCGGAACGGGCTGCGCATCTCCGCCGGCTCCGCCGCGTCGATCAGCCGCGGCGTGGTCGGGTCGTTGCGGTCGCGCCAGCGCCGCCACGCGCCGCGCAGCATGGTCAGGCCCATGTAGCCGAGGTACGCGGCGCCCGCGTACTTGATGACGAGGAAGAGCGGGGGGTACGCCTTGAGCAGGGACGCCACCCCGGCGGCGGAGAGGAACATCAGCACCCCGTCGCCGAGGAAGACCCCGCCGGCGGCCCGGTAGCCCGCGGCCACGCCGCGCTTGGCGGCGGTGGAGAGCACGAACAGTGAGTTGGGCCCGGGCAGCAGGATGATGGCCACGGTGCCCAGCACGTACGTCTCGATGTCGGTGATCCCCAGCACGCCGGCCATCATCACGCCACCGGCACCGTACGACGAAGCCTTTCCCGCAGCGCGGCTTGTGCCTTCGGCCACTCCTCGACGGTCAGGGTGTACTGCACGGTGTCCCGCCAGGAGCCGTCCGGGCGCTGCCGGTGCATCCGCAGAACCCCCTCGCGGGTCGCGCCGAGCCGCTCGATGGCCCGCTGGGAGCGTTCGTTGCGGATGTCGGTCTGCCAGACCACCCGGACCGCGCCCAGGTCCTCGAAGGCGCGGGTGAGCAGCAGCAGCTTCGCCTCGGTGTTGATCCCCGTACGCCACCAGGGCCGGCCGATCCAGGTGTAGCCGATCGCCACCGACCGGCGCTGCGGGTCCACCTCGTAGTAGGAGGTGCTGCCGACCACCGCGCCGGTGACCGCGCAGCGCTGCACCCAGGGCACCCGCTCGCCCCGGTCGTGGGCGGCCAGCGCTTCGATGATCACCGTGGCCGTGGCCGGGGCGTCGACCGGCAGCGGGCGCCACAGGTGCCGCCAGACCTCCGGGTCGGCGGTGGCGGCGTGCAGCTCGTCGGTGTGCGCGAGGTCGAGTGGTTCGAGCACCACGTGCTCGCCGGCCAGGACCGCCGGGTCGAGCCAGGGCGAGCGCCCCGGGCGCAGGTACGCCGGGACCGGAGCGGTCACGCCGGCGTCCGTCTCGGGTCGGCCCCGGGTGAGCCGCAGTGGCACCACTCCGGCCCAGTGCGGCAGGCCGAGGTCGGTTTCCTCGTCGCCTACGCCACCGGTGCGGGCGCGTAGCGAGACCTCGTGCAGTGGCAGCGCCAGCACGGCGGTCTCGGCCAGCTCCTTGCGGCTCGGTGGGCGGCTGTCCGCGCTGCGTCCGGCGGCGACCTTCTCCACCAGGGCTGTCATCACGTCGGCCTTCTCCAGTTCGTCGGTCACCAGTCGGGCGGTGCCGTGCGCGACCACCGACCGGTAGTTGGCGCTGTGGTGGAACTGGGACCGGGCGTAGATCAGCGCGTCGAGCAGGGTGACCGCCACGGCGACCGGCAGACCGTCTCCCCGGGCGGCGAGCAGCGGCCGGCTGCCGGTGGAGCCGTGCAGGTAGAGCGTGTCGCCGAGGCGTACGTGCATGGTCGGCAGGACGCGCGGCTCGCCGTCCACGGTGAACCCGAGCACGCAGTGGTACGCCTCGTCCAGTACCACGTGCACGGCGGCCCGGTCGTAGCTCATCCGGTTGCTGGGGCGCTTCGCGGTCGTCCGCTCGGTCCGGGGGTAGGTGGTCGGGTCGATTCCGGGGGTGGCCATCGCGTCCGCCTTTGTTCTAGTACAATATCTGATTTGTGTCAGCACGCTATCAGGTCACCGGGGCGACGGCCGTCGAGATTTCGGCCAGCATCGAGTCCGGCATCCGCACCGCCGCCCTGCCGCCCGGCGCCGCGCTACCGCCGGTCCGGGCCCTCGCCGCCGAGCTGGCCGTCAGCCCGGCCACCGTCGCCCGCGCCTACCAGGAGCTCCGTCAGCGTGGGCTGGTCGCCACCGCCGGCCGGCACGGCACGAGGGTCCGGCCGCGTCCGCCGGTGGCGGCCCGCCGTTCGGCGCTGCGCCCGCCGCCCGTACCCGGTCTACGCGACCTCTCCGCCGGCGAGCCCGACTCGTCCCTGCTGCCGTCGCTCGGCCCTCACCTGGCCGCCCTCGCCGTCGACGCGGGACCTCCGATCGGCTACTCGGGCGGCGGGGTGCTCCCCGAGCTGGCCGAGGCGGCCCGCGCCCGGCTCGCCGGCGACGGCGTACCGGCCGGGGAGCTGACCCTCACCGGCGGCGCGCTCGACGGCATCGAACGGCTGCTCGCCGCTCACCTGCGCCCCGGCGACGCGGTCGCGGTGGAGGACCCGGGCTGGGCCAACCTGCTCGACCTGATCGCCGCGCTCGGGCTACGCCCGGTCGGCGTACCGGTCGACGACCAGGGGCCGATGGTGGCCGGGGTGTCGGCCGCGCTCGTCGCCGGAGCCCGCGCACTGGTCGTGACCAGCCGCGCGCAGAATCCGACCGGCGCCGCGGTCTCCGCCGCCCGCGCGGCGGCGCTGCGTGAGCTCCTCGCCGACTGGCCGGACCTGCTGCTGATCGAGGACGACCACGCCGCCGAACTCGCCCGCGTACCGCTGCATCCGCTGGCCGGGGCGACCGGAAGCTGGGCGTTCCTCCGCTCGGCCAGCAAGCCCTTCGGCCCGGACCTGCGGATCGCGGTGCTGGTGGGCGACGAGACCACGGTGGCCCGGGTGGCCGGTCGGGCCCGGGTCGGCGCCGGCTGGGTCTCCACCGTGCTGCAACGGCTGCTGCTCGCGCTCTGGCGCGACCCGGCCGTCGCCGAACTGGTCGACCGAGCGGCGGAGAGCTACGAGCGGCGGCGGTCCGCACTGCGCGCCGCACTCGCCGAGCGGGGGCTGGACGCGCGCGGCCGCAGCGGTATCAACGTCTGGCTGCCCGTGCCGGACGAGACCAGCGCGGTGACCGCGCTGCGTGACGCCGGTTGGTCGGTCGCCCCCGGCGCGCTGTACCGGATCGCCGCCGATCCGGGCCTGCGGATCACGGTCAGCTCGCTCGCCGCCGCCGACATCCTCCCGCTGGCCGACGCGCTGGTCCGCGCCGTCCGACCGCCGTACCCGGGAGGCTTCGCCGTCTGAGGCGTGCCCTGCCGAGACGGGCTCGGTCGCGCCGCGACCGCCGTGCACGACCGGGCACCCGCCGGGCCGGCGTGCCCGGCATCGATCCCCGAACCGGTATAACAGTCCGCATGGCCGAGCAGACCGCGAACGCTCCCGGTGCCCAACGGTTCATCCCGCCGGAGGCGGACACCATCGACGAACTGCGCGCGGCGGCGGCCGGCTGCCGCGGCTGCGAGCTGTACCGCGACGCGTCGCAGACCGTCTTCGGGCGGGGCGACGAGAGCGCCCGGGTGGTGTTCGTGGGTGAGCAGCCCGGCGACATGGAGGACCAGAAGGGCCTGCCTTTCGTCGGTCCGGCCGGCCGGCTGCTCCGCCGGGCTGTCGACGACGCGGGCCTCGATCCCGGCTCGATCTACCTGACCAACACCGTCAAGCACTTCCGCTTCTCCCTGCGCGGGAAGCGGCGCATCCACCAGACGCCGGACCAGGTGCACATCACCGCCTGCCGGCCCTGGCTGGTCGCGGAGTTCGCCCGTCTGCGTCCGGAGGTCGTCGTGGTGCTCGGCGCCACCGCGGCCAAGGCGCTGCTCGGTCCGGCGTTCCGGGTCACCCGGCAGCGCGGTGAGCTGCTGCCCTGGCCGGCCTCCGCCCAGCACCCGGAGGACTTTCAGCGCGTGCCGGTGGACAGCGCCGGGAAGCGGGCCGACATCCCACCGGCCCAGCTGCTCGCCACCATCCACCCGTCGGCGGTGCTGCGCGCCGACGACCAGGACAAGGCGTACGAGGGGCTGGTCGCCGACCTCACCATCGCCGCCCGCGCCCTCGACTGACCGACGGAACCGCCCTCGCTGTCGCGCCGCCGGGTCTGGCCAGCGCGTTGATCATGAAGTTATTGTCCCGACACGCCGGGCGGTTTCCAGGGTCGGCGACAACAAGCTCATGATCAACAGGGCCGGGTGGCGGGCGGGTGCGCGAGCATGAAGGCCCTCGGTACCCCTTACCGCGAGGAGCCCACATGGCCACCGAACTGACCGCGCCGACGCCGGTCCGCCCGGACGTGGCGCCGATCCAGCGGCGTACCCTGCGCCTGCTCTTCGGCACCCAGATCGTCGGCGGGATCGGTGTCACCATCGGCATCTCGGTGGGGGCACTGCTCGCGGCGCGGGTAGCCGGCACCGCGCTGGCCGGTCTGGCGCAGAGCGCCTCCGTGGTGGGTGGTGCCCTGCTCGCGGTTCCGGTCACCCGGATCATGAACGGGCACGGCCGCCGACCCGGTCTCGCGGTCGCGTACCTGGCCGGCGCCGTCGGGGCGGTGCTGGTCGTGCTCGCCACGGTCACCGGCTTCGTACCGCTGCTCTTCCTCGGCATGCTCTTCTTCGGCGGCGGCACCGCCGCCAACCTCCAGGCCCGCTACACGGCAGTGGATCTCGCCGAGCCGGCTCGGCGGGGCCGTCAGCTCTCGCTGATCGTCTGGGCCACCACGATCGGCGCGGTGGCCGCCCCCAACTTCGCCGACCTGGCCGACCACACCACCACCGGCTGGGGCCTGCCGCCGCTGGCCGGCCCGTTCGCGTTCAGCGCCGTCGCGTTCGTGCTCGCCGCCGGCGTACTCCTGGCGCTGCTGCGGCCCGACCCGCTGCTGACCGCGCGCCGGCTGGCGGCGCCCGCCGCGCCGGTGGCGGCCGGCGCCGCCCGCTGACCGGACGAGCCCGGTCAGAGCGGACGATCGCAGGGTCCAACCCGCCGC